>NZ_JACIVD010000045.1:0-83973 GCF_014145555.1 Limosilactobacillus albertensis | reverse complement strand
CCCCCCCCCCATGATTTTTGGGAGGGGGCCTATTATAAAGTACTTATAACCGGAGAAAGGTTTAAATATGCCAACAGAAAAAATTAAAGATTACTTAAAGCAATACATTCCATTAGCGGACTTTGTCTCTGATATCTTGGGACCTAATAGTGAAGTCGTTCTTAACGATGTAACAGATTTAGATCACGCAGTTGTTTATATTAAAAATCCAACAATCACAAATCGGAAAATTGGTGACCCTGCCTCAGATTTTGTTTTAAAAATCATGAAGGATGGGATAGATGATGAGATAAATTACATTGCTAATTATTCTGGTAAATCAAAAAAGCATCCTCACATTAGGGCCTCTACATTCTTTATTCGGAAAAGTAATAGAGTTATTGGGATGCTATGTATTAATATTAATCAGGAACCATTGGAACGTCTTAACGAACAAATAGACAATTTCCGTAAATTATTTGAAGTAAACACTACGCCAATTGGTAACTATAATTCTCAATCACCATCGACTTCGGAAAATGAAAATATTGCTGAGAATTTTAATAACTCAGTAACTTCTCTTGCCAAAGCAGCAGTAGAAAAGAAAGAACGGGAATTGAACATAACAGCTAATTATTTTCAACAAGATCAAAAAATCGAATTGATTAAGGAACTATATGAGGAAGGCTATTTCCTGCTTAAAGACTCCATTCGAGTTATTGCAGAATATCTCAACAGCTCGGTACCAACAATTTATCGTTACTTAAATAAAGTAAAAAAGAACAATACTATAAAATAAAAGTGGTTAGGGAATTTTTCTTCACTAACCACTTTTTATATTTTGATTCATCGTTTCACATTTTAATAACCAGTTATCGCATTGGCAGTAGTTTGTTTTAGTGTTGCAACCGATTGTCTCATTGCAGATTTTTCAAGAACATTTAATGGAATTTCAATAAGTTCTTCTACTCCACCAGCACCAATAATAGCTGGAGTTCCAATATAGACATCATCATATCCATACTCACCATTTAAATAGCAGCCTACTGTTATTAGTTTGCTTTCATCTCGTAAAATTGCTTTAGTGATTGTCATAATAGCAGTAGCTACTCCATAAAAGGTTGCTCCCTTGCGATTAATAATTTGATATGCTTTATTACGCACAGAATTTTCAATTTCAAATAACTCATCAAGCTTAATCCCTTCTCGGGAGATTACCTTAAATAAAGGTTCGCCACCAATATCAGCAGAGGAATATGCGGCAAATTCTGAATCACCATGCTCTCCTAAAATATTAACGTTAACATTTAAGGGATTTACGCCAAATTTCTTTGCCAAGGCAACTTTTAATCTTGCCGTATCTAACGAGGTCCCCGTTCCAATGACTCTTTCAGGAGCAAAACCAGATCCTTTTAAAACTGCATAAGACATAATGTCAACAGGATTTACGGCAACAATAAAGATACCGTCAAAGCCATTCATAACTACTTTTTTAGTAATATCATTAACAATTTTTAAGTTTTTTGTAACAAGCTGAAGTCGCGTTTCACCAGGCTTCTGGGCTGCTCCTGCACAAATAACAACAATATCTGCATCACGACAAGCACTATAATTGCTTTCATAAACATTCATTGGATTTAAAAACGGTGTTGCATCTTCTAAGTCCAATGCATCCCCAATTGCCTTTTCTCTTGTATGATTAATTATTGCTAGTTCAGCGGATAATCCATGGTTTATTAAGGCGTATGCATAAGCAGATCCAACAGCACCATCTCCAACTAAGACTATTTTTTGGTGCTCACCGGTCATTACCATCCCTCCAAAATTTAAAATTTCAATTACCACTATAACAGTTTAATAAAAAAATGTCACGATAATATTTTTTTATTAAGAAAGGCTAAAAAACAGTCTAAAGGCCATCAGATGGCTTTTAGACTGTTTCATTATTATTTATTACGGAATGGTACCGCATTTTCTTTTGTAATTTTAGTAACACCATGCATATATGGAACTAGGACTTCTGGAATTGTGACAGAACCATCCTCATTTTGGTAATTTTCAAGAATGGCGGCAACAGTCCGACCAACAGCTAACCCCGAACCGTTTAATGTATGAACATATTGAAGTTTACCATTCTCGTCTCGATATTGGGTATGCATTCGTCGTGCTTGGAAATCAAGGCAATTAGAACAACTCGATACTTCTCGATACTTATTTTGAGCTGGCATCCATAATTCAATATCATGAGTCATTGATGCGGTAAAACTCATATCACCAGTCGTTAAAGTAATAACATGGTAAGGAATATTAAGCTTTTGGAGGATATTTTCACCATTAGCTGTCATCTTTTCAAGTTCATCCCATGAATCCTCTGGTCGAGTATATTTAACCATCTCTACCTTGTTGAATTGATGCATCCGAATTAAGCCACGAGTATCACGTCCTGCCGCACCAGCTTCTGAACGATAACATGGTGTTAATGCTGTAACATATACCGGAAGTTCTTTTGCTGGAATAACTTCGCCAGAATAATAATTCGTCAACGGAACCTCGGCTGTTGGAATCAATGTCATATCCTCGCCATTTACTCGATATACACTTTCACGGAACTTAGGATATTGGCCGGTTCCATACATTGCAGAAGCCTTAACAATATACGGAGGTAATACCTCAGTGTAACCGTCTTTCATATGTTCATCTAACATAAAGTTATATACGGCACGTTCAAGCTGTGCTCCCATTCCTAAATAGTACACAAATCGTGCTCCAGAAACTTTAGCTGCTCGATCAAAATCTAGAATTCCTAGATTCTCACCAATATCCCAATGATGTTTAGGTTCAAAATCAAATTGCCGAATTTTACCTACTTTCCGTAATTCAGTTGCACCGTCTTCAGTGAGACTAACCGGAACTCCTTCATGCGGAATATTTGGTAAGCGTGACATTTTATCATGAAACTCTTCTTCATTTTGAGTTAACTTCTCATCTAACTCTTTAATTTCATTATTAATTTCACGAACCTGTGCAATCGCTTCTGCTGCATCCTCATTATTCTTTTTTGCTTCACCAATTTTATCAGATGCTTCATTACGCTTTGCCTTTAATGTTTCCGTTTGTTGAAGAAGCTCACGTCGAATAGCATCTAACTTTAATACTTCATCAATTTCTTCTGGTTTAGTACCACGTGTAGCTAACTTCTCCTTAAAGAAACCAGGATCTTTCCGAATCTTCTTAATGTCTAACATAATAATACCTCCTGCATAAAAGAGCCATTTCATCCTCAAATATTTTGGGACGAAATGGCTCTTGTTCCGCGGTACCACCCAAGTTTGACAAAGTAATTTGCCACCCTCTTAGTAGATAACGGTTACAACCGTGCGGAATTACCCGCCCACATTTATAAAGCACCGGAGTTTCGGTCGTCAGCTCACACCACCCACTGACTCTCTGAGTGACCTACTTGAAATGCCTTCGTGTTTCTTATTTACGATTTTTATTGTATTATACTTTTTCTCATTTTTCAATAATAATTTTTTATTTAAATAAAAAATTATTATAAATTACTTTTTCCAATGTTTTTCAACAAACTGCTGACGCCCGCCTGCTTCTTCTAAGGCAAAACGTTGCGGATTCTTTTTATAAAAATCTTGGTGATAATCTTCTGCAAGATAAAATGGTTGTGCATCCTCAATCGTTGTCACAATCTTATCGTTACCAAATTGGCCGCTTTCTTGGAGAGCCTTTTTAGATTCTTCCGCAATTCGCCGTTGTTCTTCATCCTTTACAAAGATTACCGGCCGATAGTTATCACCACGGTCCTGAAACTGACCACTCGCGTCTGTCGGGTCCGTCTGATGCCAGTAAATTTCAACAAGATCCTTATATGAGACCTTAGTGGGATCAAAAGTAATTTTTACCGCTTCAGTATGCCCCGTTGTTCCTGAACAAACTTGCTCATAAGTAGGATTTGCAACATGACCTCCAGTATACCCTGATTCTACCTTTTCAATCCCAGGATAAGTATCGAAAGGTTTGACCATGCACCAGAAACACCCACCTGCAAATATCGCTGTATCTAAACTCATAATAATTACATCCTTTCTTAATTGCGACCATAGATTGGCCATGCTGCTTCTTGAGCGCCCTTATAAGTTTTTTCAATCGCTTGTTTCGTTTGCTCTGTTTGATAGGCCGCTACAACCTTTTTATAAACCTCATTATCCTTATTTTTCTCTTGAACCGCAATTATATTGACATATGGCTTTGCTGCTTTATTGATTGGTTCTAAATAAAGCGAATCTTTCTTTGGATTGAGGTTAGCTGCTACTGCGTAATTTCCATTTATTATCGCCGCGTCAACAGAATTCAAGGCCCGTGCAGCTGTGGCCGGATCAACTTCCTTAAATTGCAAATTGCGTGGATTACTCGTAATATCCTTCAACGATGGCTTAATTCCACTATCTTTCTTTACTTTAATTAGTCCTGCTGATTGTAATACGTTCAACCCCCGCCCTAGTGTTGTCGGTTCGTTTGGAATCACAATCGTTGCTCCATTAGGCAAATCCTGTAATTTTTTATATTTTTGTGAATATAGTCCTAACGGGGAGATCACAGTATTACCAATTGCTGTTAAGTGCGCATTCTGTTGCTTATTATAGGATTCAAAGTAATATCGAGTAAGACAAGAATGCATATCAATTTTTCCGTCCTTAAGTGCCACGTCTGGTTGAACATAATCATTAAAAATCACATATTCAATATTAATCCCCTGCTTTTTCAATCTTTTCCGAACATTATCCCATACCGGCTCCGAATCTGTTCCAACTAACCCCAAGCGAACAGTCGTGGTTGAAGTTTTACCAAAACGTTGGTGGACTATCCCGGCAATACCAACCACCACAATAATTGCTAAAACAATTGAAATAATTAACCCTGTCCTTCTTTTTCGTTTCATTCTGTTTAATCCTCCTTTATGTTAGAAAAGAAAAACGCCCCTAAGAACAACTATGCCGTGCTCTTAGGGACGTTAATAACGCGTTACCACCCTGTCTTTAGTACAAAAAGTACCCTCAATTCTAATCTCGCCTTGAAATTAGAAGCATGGATAACGGCTGCTACCCCGTAGAGAATTTACTCTTTAACCAAGCTCACTCTCTCAATTAACTAAGGACCATCTTCATTATTCCGGTTCCTGCCATCTCCCAGCTACCATGGCTCTCTGTATAGGTCGTAAAATAACTACTCATCTTTTCTAACAATATTTTAATTTATTTTTAATCATATTAACGATATTCATCATAAAAGTCAACCTCCTTTTATGAACCCTACCGTAAATAATGATGTTTATTGCATTTTTTATAGACTGAACTATAATATTAGTAACAGTTATTTTATTTTTGTTAATAACTGTTGTTGAAGCGTTTCAGAAAAAGAGGCGAAGTTATTTATGGCACTTAGTAAGCAAGAACGTAAGGAAATGGCTCGTAAAGCTATGGAAAAGCGTGGCAGCAAGAAGCCAGATGGTTCTGGTTTTGCAAAGATTGATGCTGACGCCAAGAAACTGAGCGAATAACTTTTTTGAAGCAATTCACTTATATACTTAAAGAGACAGAGATGTTTTTAACACCGCTGTCTCTTTTCTTTTTATTTATTATCTTGTTCTTTTTTACAAAAGCCTGCGAGGCGGTCCATCCCCTCTTTAATCTGATCCATGCCTGTTGCATAGCTAAAACGAAGATATCCTTCGCCGCCCTTGCCAAAGTTCGATCCGGCTGTCACCGCAACTTTAGCATCATTAGCTAGCTGATAAATCAGCTTATTATCATCTTGATCAAGAAACGGTGGAATTTTTGCAAAGATATAGAATGCGCCCATTGGCTGACTACATTTAAAGCCCATTCCTGTAAGGCGCTTATACATATAGTCACGCCGCTTAATGTACTGAGCGTCCATCTCTTTTGTTGCCTCATCCCCAGCCTTTAAAGCCGCCTCTGCAGCATCCTGAACAAACGTTGCAATATCTGTTACGGCAAAAGCATGAACCTTAAATAATAAGTCAGTCACTTTAGCTGGCGCACAAAGGTAGCCGATCCGCCATCCTGTCATCGCATATGATTTAGAAAAGCCGTTTGCGAGGATCGTCTGTTCTGGAATTACCTTAGCCATGCTAGAATATTCGCCATCATAATTCAGCTCGCTATAAATCTCATCACAGATTGCAAAAATAGGTTTTCCCTTAATAAGGGCAGCTAAGTCATTCATTTCTGTTTGACTGTAAGCAATACCAGTCGGGTTAGATGGATTAACAAAAACGACTCCCTTAACTCGATTACCATATTTATCAAGATATTGTTGTAGCAATACTGGGGTTAATTTAAAGCCAGTCTTCGATGTATCAACTTCTACCGGTGTTCCGCCAGCAATCATTACATCCGGCGTATAAATTGAAAATGTAGGGGTTGGGACAAGAATAATATCGCCAGGATTTGTAATCGCAGTAATAGCAGTAGAAATTCCCTCTGTCACCCCATTAGTAACAAGAATCTCAGTTGCGGGATCATAGTGAAGACCATACTTTTTAGCTAATGTATCTGCAATTGCTTTCCGTAAGCCAACTGTTCCTCGTTGCGGTGCATAGTGCGTTCGATTATTTTCAATACTTTTAATCCCCGCCTCTTTAATATACTCTGGCGTATCAAAATCAGGTTCACCAATTGTAAACTTAATAATTCCTGGAATTTTTGAGACATACTGAGAGAAATCAAATACCTTTAGCGTAGGAACATCACTCAAGATTTTCCGCATATATTTACTCATTTCAACCATTTATTTAAGTCCCCTTTTAAACTAATTACACTTTTTAATTATAAATCAGTTTAAAATAAAAAGCACAGAACAACATCAAATAACTGTTGTTCCATGCTCAACTTTATAAAATTAGTTTTCAAAAGCCTTAATCATTCGGTCAAGTAATTCAACATCTGTGTCACGAGAGTAAATATCCATAATCTCGTAAATTTGTGGAGCAGAAGTTGAACCAGTAAAGGCAAGATTTAATGGGAAGTATAATCCACGGCCCTTAATTCCCGTATCTTTACCTACTTCTTTGATTGCTTGGCTGTAATCAAGATCTTCGCCACCGTTTTCAAGTTTAGCTTTTAAACCCTTGAGAACAGCTAAAACATCTTCATTTGCGAAGTCCTCATTGTCCTTGAGGAGGTCATAGTTAAATGATTGATCAAGAACCGTGTAGTATGACCATGCATATTGAATAACTTCAAGAAGCTTATTAACATCCCGTTGGTGAACCTTAATTGTCTTCTTAAGCAACTCGGTTAATTGATCTTCTGGAATACTTTGAAGGCGTTTAGCTTCTTCTGTTTCGCCTTCTTTAACTAATTGCATTGTCCGATCAGCTAATTCATCAACAGACATACTCTTAATGTATTGGGCATTCATCCAATCAAGCTTCTTTTGGTCAAAGTATGCTGGAGCCTTTGACATCCGCTTTGGATCGTAAACCTTAATCAATTCTTCCTTAGAGTAAATTTCCCGTTCGCCAACTGGAGACCACCCTAGGAAAGCAATGAAGTTAAAGATGGCTTCATGAAGGTATCCATGTTTCTTGTATTCACTAATGAATTGAAGGGTATCCTTATCACGCTTACTTAACTTCTTACGAGTCTTAGGATTAAAGATCAATGGAATATGACAGAATGTTGGGTGATCCCAGCCTAATGCTTCATAAATAGCAATTTGCTTGGGCGTGTTTGAAATATGGTCTGCTCCCCGTAAAACATGGGTGATGTCCATCGTATGGTCATCAACAACTACGGCAAAGTTATAAGTTGGCATTCCATCACTCTTCTCAATGATAAAGTCACCACCAAGATTATCAGAGTTAAATGAAACATGACCCCGAGCAATATCGTCCCATTCATAGTCGTGGTTCTTAGGGAAGTGGAAACGAATAGTCGGCTTTAAGCCCTTAGCTTCAGCAGCCTTCTGTTCTTCCTCACTCTTACCATACCAGCGGCCATCATAATGAGGCGGCTCATTGTTAGCCTTTTGCCGTTCACGCATCTCAGCTAATTCTTCTTCTGTTGAGTAATCCTTGTAGGCAATACCCTTGTCTAACAATTCTTGAATGTATTTGTGGTAAATACCTTCTTTGTTTCGTTCGCTTTGACGGTAAGGGGCATACTTTGGATTTGGCTTATTTGGACCTTCATCCCAGTCAATACCTAGCCAGTGAAGGTTTTCACGTTGGCTAGCTTCACCATCTTCAACGTTTCGTTTAGTATCAGTATCCTCAATTCGTAATACCATCGTACCGTCGAAGTGACGTGCAAATAAATAATTAAATAATGCTGATTGCGCATTTCCGATATGTAAGAAACCTGTTGGGCTAGGTGCATACCGAACTCTGACCTTTTGATCCATTATCTAAGACTCTCCTTTAGTAACTTATCAAGATAAAATCCTGATTTAAAATTGATTGCTAGACCCGCTAGCAGTCTTAAAAACGTGTCGATGATTTGATTAACAACGTTTTTATTGCAACAAATATAATTGTATATGAAACAGCATATTTGTCAATTCAACAATTTTTTCGCATTAAAAACACTTAGCAAGTAATTTTGCATAAGTGTTTTTTTAATTATCCAGTTATTAGTATTGTTCCATATAATGTTGGCGTTCCCAATCAGAAACATGTTGACGATAAGAAGCGTATTCACGGGTCTTGGCCTCCATGAAGCTATGATACAGGTGTTCACCCATTGATCCCTTCACAACTTCATCAGTTGCTAATGACTTCAATGCATTGTGTAGGGTATCAGGTAAATCACGGATATCTTTTTCAGCCCGTTCTTCCTTCGTCATTGTGTAGATGTTTTCATCAACATTATGAATTGGTGGTAAGTTATTACGTAAACCATCAAGACCAGCCTCAAGAACAGCAGCAATTGCGAGGTATGGATTTGCTGATGGATCAGCTGACCGTAATTCTAATCGGGTTCCCATTCCCCGATCACTTGGAATTCGTACAAGTGGTGACCGGTTAGATGTCGACCATGCAACATAAACGGGTGCTTCGTAACCAGGAACTAATCGCTTGTAGGAGTTAACAATTGGGTTGCAGATTGCCGTATAGCTTCGGGCATGTTTCATCAAACCGCCTAAGAAATGATAAGCAGTTGCTGAAAGCTGATCTTTATCATTTTCGTCAAAGAATGCGTTGCTGCCATCTTTCTTAAATAATGACATGTTAAGATGCATTCCAGAACCATTAATGCCTGACAGCGGCTTAGGCATGAACGTAGCATGGAAGCCATAGTTCTTAGCAATTGTCTTAACCACAAACTTAAATGTTTGAATATTATCAGCAGCCTCGAGGGCATCTGAATATTTAAAGTCAACTTCATGCTGACCAGGAGCAACTTCATGGTGAGCAGCTTCAACGTCAAAGCCCATCTTTTCAAGTGCAAGAACAATATCACGCCGACAGTCTTCACCCGGATCAGCTGGTTCCATATCAAAGTAGTTTTCCTTATCATTAAGGTTTGTAGTCGGATTCCCCTTATCATCAGTCTTGAAAAGGAAAAATTCTGGTTCAGGACCGATGTTAAAGTCCTTGAAGCCCATCTTCCGCATATCTTCAAGAACACGCTTTAAGTTATTACGAGGGTCACCTTCAAATGGAGTACCATCAGTCTTGTAAACACTACAGATTACTCGTGCAACCTTACCGTGTTCAGCACCCCAAGGGAATGCAAGCCAAGTGGACATATCCGGGTAAAGATACATGTCACTTTCTTCAATCCGGACGAATCCATCAATTGAAGAACCATCAAACATAATCTTATTATCCATTAGCTTATCTAACTGACTAACTGGCAAATCAACACTTTTAATCGTTCCCAACAAGTCAGTAAACATAACTCGTAAGAAATGGATATCTTCATCCTTTACCATTTGGCGAACTTCATCTTTTGTAAATACGTGTTTACCCATAAAATTTCATTCCCTTTCATACAATCAAAACAGAAATAGCTGACTATACCAATTCACCTAAATTCTGCTTCTCTCCTTAACACTGTGACTTAGAATAACAATAGCGAGCCCATAAGTCAATTCTATTTGAATGCTTTATATTAATTAAAAAAATCTCTTCTCTCATGCTTTATTTTTTTAACCAATCTTTTATAAATTGCTTAATTTGATTAATATCATCCGGATGGCTCAAAATATCAAACCAATGCGTATCAGCCTTATTTCTAAACCATGTTAGCTGTCGCTTTGCGTAGTGGCGTGAATCCTGCTTAATTTTTTCAACTGCCTCATCAAGGGTAATTTCGCCACGAAAATAAGGAAATAGTTCATGATAACCGATTCCTTTACCTGCTGGAAGGTTTTCTCCCCCGTGATCAAATAGCCATTTTGCTTCGTCCAGCAATCCATTATGAACCATTAAATCAACTCGTTTATTAATTCGGTCATATAACACTGGGCGATCTGTTGTAAGACCGATTAAAAGGAAATCATTAGTCGCTTGGTACTGTGGCTGGTTTGAAAACAACTGTCCTGTCTTTTGAATTACCTCTAGCGCCCGAATAACTCGTCGCGTATTAGCTTTTGGAATTTGTTCACTAGCAATAGGGTCTTGTTTATTTAATTGTTGCCAAACATATTCAGCGCCCTTTTCATTAGCTATCTTTTTCCATTTATTTCGGATTTCAAGCGTTTCTTGGTCGAATTTATCACTGCCAAGTGCAAGATTATCCGTTAACGTTTGCAGATAAAACCCCGTCCCCCCTGCAATAATAGGCAGGTGTTTACGATTAGTGATCTCAACTATTTTTTGGTCTGCAAGTTGCTTAAAGCGAGCAGCCGAAAAGCGTTCATCAATATAACAAATATTAATTAAATGATGGGGAATGCCATCCATCTCTTTCGGAGTGACTTTAGCAGTTCCTATATCAAGATGCCGATAAACCTGCATCGAATCGCCTGAAATCACTTCACCATCAAATTCATGCGCTAATTTTATTGATAGTGCCGTTTTGCCTACAGCGGTGGGACCGACAATCCCGATTACTTTACTCATATTGACTCTCCAATTTTTATAAATTTTATGCTAAAACTTGTCCTTCTTACTGGTAAAACGCCATTAATTCTTGCATAATGGAGGTAACCTATAAATTCGAGGAGGTTTTATGTTATGAAACAATTAGCAAAGGGTATTTTAGTTGGTAGTTTGGCAACTGTTGCTGCTATTGCTAGCGGGGTTCTTACTTTCCATAAAACTGTTATTAAGCCAGCTGAAGAAGAGGAAGAAAAATTTGACCAAAACCGTCGCGCAGCTATCCGTAAAGGTCGTTCTGCACACCAACTTTAATTTGATCAAGCTATATGCGAAAAAAGAGCCGGAAATTTAAATTTCTAGCTCTTTTTTTGTGGTTATTTTTTGCAAGAAACTGGGTATAGATGTTATTCAAAACACCATGCTATCTTTGCGAGGATTGGAAAGAAAAAGTTAAAAAACTTTTGCCTATTTCCTAATACTTGGACTTTTTAGTCTTACCATCCCACGCACGGTACCCATCTTTCAAGATATAAAGGTGATTGTACCCTTGCTTACCTAAAAACGCAACAGCTTGGGTACTCAATGTCATCCCCTCATCATACAAGTAGATTGGCAAATCTTTTCGTAATTCACCATATTGTTGACGAAGATATGGATAAGGCAAGTTGCGTGCGCCTAAAATATGCCCTTGTTTAAAGTCATTTTCTTGTCGTAAGTCAATTACTTGTGCTTTCCGCATTCCATTCTTAAAGTCGTCCTGACTGAGAACGGTTGCATATCTTTTACGACGATAGGTCTGAAATGCCCAACTAAAAATCCATACTAGCAAGATGATTAAAATTACTGCATTAAGGATCATCAAGCCAGAACTAACTCCAAGTACCAATATCATTTCCCCTTATAAATTAATCTTCATTTACAAACTGACGAGCTAATGAAGCTGCACCAATAACACCAGCATCATTACCTAATTCAGCTAATTTCAATTGAGTTGAAGTCCGGACAGTTGGGAAAGCAAATTTTTCAAAGTTTTGCTTTACCCGCTTCAAAAGGAATTCACCAGCTGCAGAAACTCCTCCACCAATAACAAGGTATTCCGGATTTAATGCGTTACTCAAGTTTGCAGATGCTAAGCCAAGGTAGAAACATACTTCATCAACAACAGTATTTGCAAGGTAATCATTTTCCTTAGCAAGATCGAAAACAATCTTAGCAGTGATCTCATCACCATTGTCAATCATTGCCTTTAAGCGACTGTTACCTTCATATTCTTCGGCCTTGTCTTGAGCAATATGAACAATCCCAGTTGCTGAAGCATATTGTTCAAGACATCCGTGGTTTCCACAAGTACAAAGGTAGCCATCCGGCTTAACAATCATGTGACCAACTTCACCACCGGCACCAACTACACCGTGGATAAGCTTACCATTAGAGATAAGTCCTCCACCAACACCGGTACCTAGCGTCATAAAGGCAACATCGTCACCCTCGTTACCTGCACCTTTCCAGCGTTCGCCAAGGGCAGCAACATTAGCATCGTTATCAAGAGCAAATTGCATTCCAGTACCCTGTTCAATCTGTTCTTTAACATTTTGCGTTGTCTTCCAGTTTAAGTTGTAAGCACCGATAACTGTTCCTTTTTCACGGTCAATTGTTCCGGGAGTACCCATTCCAATCCCAATAAACTGATCGCGAGTCATCTTGTACAAATCAAGGTGGTGATTAATTGAGTCGATGATGTCCGGCACGATATGTGAACCATCATCCAAAATATTGGTCCGTAATGACCACTTTTGTTGGATTTCACCATTCTCCGTTAAAATTGCAAACTTGATAGTAGTACCACCAAGGTCAACACCAATTAATTTCTTAGCCATAATGATTCCTTTCTTGGGTAATTTTAGTATAATTTACCCCTTTTAATTCTCGTTTGTTCTTCACGATGCTCTTTACGCAAAACAATTTTTGCTTTTGTATATGTTGAATTGTCAACGACTCCGGATTGATAAAGATTATCTAACTCAATTGCCATTAATTCAATATCATATAATCGCTTACCAACATACACAAAGATATTAAATTCTTTGAGTAATTGTTGAACATCATACAGTGTGCGGTATTCTCGTGAGGTGACTGCCATAAATTATCACTTCAATTCTAGAGTTAAAATTATCAAACTCACAGTTAATATAGTGCCACTTAGAAAACGCTTTAGCAAGTCAACATTTCCTAATAATGGCGCTCCAACAACAAATGCAATGAAAAATCCGCCAAACAGACCGCCAATGTGTCCGGCTAGGTCAACACCTGATATAAAGATATCCATTACAATATTAAGGACAACAAATAGCAAAAAGGTACGACTTAGGACACGAACAATAACGTTATGATGGAAGCAAACGCCAAGCATCAAGAACGAGCCGAAAAGTCCGAAGATTGCTGTACTAGCTCCTGCCGAAACCGTTGAAGGCATTAAAACGGCACTTACTAGGTTACCAAAAATCGCACTTACAAAGTATATTATAACCATCCGCCAGTGACCAAAGAATTCTTCAATATAACGCCCAATGTATAAAAGCGTCACACTATTAACAACCAAATGCGATAGTCCGACATGAAGAAACACAGGTGATATCAAACGCCACCATTGTCCATCCCTGATCAATGCAGTACTTCGTGCACCATTATTAAGTAAAACCGTCGTATTGGTTGAACCGCCTGCATAGACTAACCAGCAATAAACAAGTACTTGAAAAACTATTAAGGTAAGCGTTACTGGCGCTAGCCTAAGTCCCTGCGTCCGCATCTTTTATATCTCCGGCAAATATAATACTTTATCTATCTGCTGATCATGTTCTTCTGGAGTCCACTCGGTTTCCTCAGCTAACTGGGTCGTTAATGCCATGGAAACAGTTGGACCATTATACTTTTGAAGATACCGATCATAGTAGCCACCACCAAAACCAATGCGTTTACCAGAAGCTGTAAATGCTACTCCTGGAACAACCATTAAGTCAATCTCATCAGGAGAATAAACTTTACCTTCGTGGGGCTCTAACACCCCAAATGTCGTCTCATCAAAATCTGTATCCTCATTTAACTCGACAAATTCCATTTGGCGGTGTGGTAAAGTCCGCGGAACGACAATTTGCTGTCCCTTATGCCGCGCATGAAGGATAATCGGCGCAGTATCAATCTCAAAAGACTGACTTAAAGTAACTGCAATCGTCTTTGCGTTTAACCATTCAGGCTGGTCGTATAGCAGAGATGCTAATCGCCGTTCCTCATGCAGACGGGTTTTCAAGTCCAATTGTTGAAGGCGTGCAATATATGCTTGCCGTAATTCTTTTTTTGAATAAGCCATTATGTTATGACCGCTCCTTTATAGTGAAATAACAAACGGTATCAGACTTTATTATCACCGCTTGTGCGTATTTATGCAAGCGTTTTTTTATAAAAATAAATAAAAAGAGCTGGTTTCCCAGCCCTTTTTATTTTAGTCATTACTTGGTTTCCCGATGTAATGTAACCTTTTGTTCCCGTGGACAGTACTTGTTTAATTCAAGACGATCTGGGTTGTGACGACGGTTCTTGCTAGTTAAGTAAGTCCGTTCGTGGCATGAAGTACATTCAAGTGTAATGTTGACACGCATTATTTTGACCTCCAAACTATTACTTTTATTTAACGTGGTTATTTTTCGTAACCCTAACTCGTACAACTATATCATTTATTTTTCTATTTGGCTAGTAATTTATCAAAGTTTGTTAAGGAAATTTCCTTGACAGTTTGGATTAATCACTTAAACCTTTAGGACTTTGAACGGTCTTCCAGTATGCCTCAAAGATTTGTTTTGCCATTGTTAGGTTAGCACCACCATCTGAATTAGATGCTCCCGGAATTGCCAACGCAACTACTACCTGTGGATTATTAGAAGGAGCATATCCGGCAAAACTTATTGTCGTCGTCGAATGTGACTTGTAATAAGTTTCGGCAGTCCCGGTTTTACCAGATACCGATGGCTTAACAGTTGCCAGCGCCTTACCAGTGATGTAGCGGTTAGAACCATGTACCACCTGGTAAAGTCCTTGTTTAACAACATCAAAGTCCGCTTTAGATGCAGGAATCGTTAACTGTACCTGTGGCTTTGTCGTGTATTCAACCGGCCCAAGCTCACCATTAGCCTTAGTCCCCCGAATTTCTTTAACAATGT
Organism: Limosilactobacillus albertensis; assembly: GCF_014145555.1. Classification (NCBI taxonomy): domain Bacteria; kingdom Bacillati; phylum Bacillota; class Bacilli; order Lactobacillales; family Lactobacillaceae; genus Limosilactobacillus; species Limosilactobacillus albertensis. Next base: position 68,697 of record NZ_JACIVD010000045.1, on the reverse strand, counting down.
ATGGCCGCATCCGGTTACCACCGTTAGCAATCGTTGACATATATTGCGCAAGCTGAATTAAAGTATAACCATCATAGTTACCATACGACAGGTCCAGTGCCGAACCGATATGCTTTTGATCAGCGGGTCCTGTATATCCGCTTGTCTCACCCGGTAAATCAATTCCAGTCTTAACACCGAGGCCAAACATGTTGAAGTACCCTCGTGCTTTCGCAAAAATGCTTGGTTTCATTGTGATTTGCGCATTTGGTGAATACTTCATTCCTCCTTCTTTCATTAATAATTGCATCATGTAAGAGTTAGAGGAAACCTCTAGAGCAGTCGCCGCATTAACTGCCATATTGGCTGAGCCACCATGGTTAAACCATGATCCCTTTGATGAAGTACCAGCAAGCTTAATTGGCATATCCGTCAGAGTATTATTTGTTGGTGTTATAACACCGTCCATCAAAGCTCCCATCACCATCGCCGGCTTTACAACTGATCCCATGGTAATTGGGTGATTAATAGCACCGATCTCGTCAGGAGTCTCTTTACCGGTTTCCGGATCACGATCAATTCCGGCCATCGCGTAGATAGCACCTGTGTTAGGATTCATTACTACTGCATAGACCCCAGTTGAATACTGATTTCCAGCGGCTGCGTAATTATTTTTCAGAATTGATTGAACCTTTTTTTGGAACTTGGAATTAATCGTTAATACGAGGTTATCACCCTTTTTACCAGGATACTTAGTCTTTTCCTTTGTTACGTCATTTCCATTAGTAGTAACTTCGGTCTGTGACTTTGAGCCAGCCAGTGTTGATTGGAACTGCTTTTCAAGGTAGCTTTGTCCAACACTATCATTTCGTGAATACCCCTGAGCAAGCAATGAATTAACTTCATCACTCGGCAAACCAGTAGTTGATACGGTACCTGTTAATGACTGGATATCCGTCCCCTGTGGATAGTTCCGTGTCCAGGATGTCCCAATCTTTACCCCCGGCATCTCATTTAAGTGTTCACCAACAGCGGCCAGCTCCTTAGCACTCACCCCGGTCTCCTTAATATAAGTAGTCGATAGCGAGTAAGCACCGCTCATTGCAGCGTAAATCCGTGCGTTATTCTTTTGCTGGTCTGTAAGCTCCCATGAATCAGGATGGTCGCTCAAATATTTAAGAGCTTTATTGTACTTGGTATCTTCTGAATCATCAGATGATGTCTTTACATGTTTTAAAACACTCTTAAGCCGTCCTTTATCAGCGAGGTAGTAATCCTCCTCATTTCGATCAGTTAAGCGTGAATTTTTGTTAGAAACAGAAACATACCTTCCTAAAAGATTAGCGATTCGATAAAGCTCATCACTAGTCACATTTGCTCCCTTAGTGTATGTAATAGCCTGATGAGTCTGGTTACCGACAAGGACATTTCCTTGCGAATCATAAATCATCCCTCGCTGCACATTATTAGTCTGCGTTGTTGTATCTGATCGCTTGACCTCCGCTTTAAATGATGTTCCCTGTAGAACTTGAAGGTAAAACAGTCGAATAGTTAACGCTAATAGTAAGATACCAACAATCCATAGCAGCATATTTAGCCGGAATGGAATAATTGACTGCGCATTTTGACGCTTTTTGGTGCGTGAACCAAATAAGTTCATTATTCGATCAAAAAATTTCACAGTTTTATAATTCTCCTTCATCGTAGTGAATCTATTTTAACAAAAATTACCTGCCTTAACAGATAATTACCACTACTAACGTGAAAATAATACTCTTTATTTTATAAGAAATGAAGAATTTATTCCAATGATTTAATGAAATTTAATGAACAATAGTAATGAATATCATTTTGAAACAGGATATGATAGTGTGGATATGTTTATTTAATTGAGAAGAAGGAGAAATTTGCTGTGTTTTTATATCAACATCATCGCTTATATCGACACAAAATTTTAATTACAAGTTTCTTATTGCCTGTTATTTTGATGACCTGCTATTTTGCATACCGTCAAATGACTCCTTTTGGCAAAAGCAGCTTGCTAACTGTTGACCTTGGTCAGCAATATGTCGATTTTTTTAGCTATCTCAGAAGTACCCTGCTTCATCATCCAAGCAGCTTCTTTTACTCATTTAGCAAAGGATTGGGTGGTGAGATGTTTGGTACCAATGCATATTACTTATTAAGTCCGCTAAATCTAATTTTATTATTTTTCCCCGGGCAGCATCTTGCAACCGGGATTACAATTGTCACCCTTGTCCGCTATGGTCTTGCGGGCTTGAGTTTTGCATGGTTGTTACAAAAGACAAAGCTGCAACAAGGATGGCGGATCTTAGCATTTAGTACTGTTTACTCAATGAACGGCTGGATGATTGCCAACCAATTGAATATGATCTGGCAAGATGCTTTGATCATCCTGCCATTAATTATATGGGGATTGCTTAAACTGATTTATCAGCACAAAGTCGGAACGTATATTAGCTGGTTAGCTGTAATGCTAGTTGATAATTATTATATGGGTTGGATGATTGCAATCTTTACCTTGCTATTCTTTTTATGGCAGACACCAGCCTTAGCAAACTGGCGGCACCGGGGAGTTACTTTTCTCCGCTACCTGGGCGGTTCTCTTCTCGCCGCTGGTATTTCAGCAGTTGTTTTATTACCAACATTCTATGCATTAATGCAAAGTAAGGGTACCTACACTGAAACCAAAATTCAGAGCCGTTTTGAATATTTTGCGCCTAAGATGCTCGGCAAGCTTGTTCCTGGATCCTTTAACTTCAACCAAATGCCTAGTGGTCAGCCCAATATTTATATCGGAATGCTGCTGATGCTGGGGGCTTGTCTGTACTTCTTTGATACGCGCTTTGATCTTCGGCGGCGGCTTATCGGGGCTGGAATTTCAATCTTCTTTATTCTCTCATTCTGCTACGAACCGTTTGATCTTTTATGGCATGCTGGACAATTCCCTGTCTGGTACCCTTACCGTTTTTCCTATCTCTTTTCTTTCTGGTGTATCTATCTTGCTGCCAAGGTAATTCAACCCGATTTTAAGATAAAAAGGCGTAGTGCTGTCATTTTGACGCTCCTAATTATCGCAATTTACTGGTACGTCGGAACGCTTAATCTTTCCTACATCAATAGCAACCAGCGAAATATCGGTTTGTGTTTTGCATTGATCGCTGTTTGCTGTCTCTGCATCCCCCGCACTAATTCACCACGATTATATGACGCACTATTAGTTCTCCTTGCAGTTTGCGATATTGCGATGAGCGGTTATACTGCTTTGAACAAAATTTCGTATGTTTCTCAGCCTGAATTTGGTAACTACACAGTTGCCCTCGATAAGGCAGTTAATAAGCTAAAAAAGAATGATGATGGTTTCTATCGGGTAGCAAAAACATTTATGCGGACTAAAGACGATCCTTTTCAAGCAGACTTTAATTCCGGTGATCACTTTGGCTCAACTTTAGAACCGCCTATTCCTGCTTTCATGGGTGCAATTGGTCAACCGGATGGCGATGGTTTTATCACTTACAGTAACGGAACCCAGGTAAGTGATGCGCTTCTCGGCTATAAATACACCATGAGCACCCGTAACAATTCTGCTGGCAAGAATTTACCACTATCAGGATACCGCCCTGATTGGTATAGTTATCCCCTCGTTAGTACCACTCCTGCCGTTAACATTCGTGAAAATTCACATGCACTGCCAATTGCTTTTGGCGCTAACGGAGCGATTCTTAATCTTCAACGCTCCACAATGGACCCGCTTAACTATCAGTCGCAAATCTTTCAAACATTAGCAGGACGGCCAACCTTCCATTCATTATTCGCAGTCCAAAATTTTAGTTCAGTTAAATTTAATAATGTTCAGACCGCCAAACAGATTACTGGAACTATTTTCCGAAAACAGAACCTGCTAAAACCAGCCTCTGTCCAGCTTGAATTTATACCGCCAACTAATGACTCCTACTACTTGACTTTAGGTCCAAATGTAGAAGAAGACGCAACGATTACAATGAATAATAAACATTTCACCCAATACAATACTTTTCGTAATACAGTCGTTATTAACGCGGCTCATGATCAAAAAGGAAAAAAAGTTGTTATCAATCTTCAGCTAAAAAAGGCTACCTTGTGGATGCAGAATGTAAGCATTTATCAGTTAAAACAACGACCATTCATCGCTAGTCTAAGAACACTCCAAAAGTCACCACTTAAAATTACATCATATAGCAGCAATCGAATATCAGGAACGGTAACCCTTCACCAGAAACAACGTGTATTGATGACGACAATCCCGGCATCAAAAGGGTGGCATGTTAAGGTCGACGGCAAAACTGCTACTACCCGAACAGTCCTTAATACTTTCATGGCTGTTCCAATGACTCCCGGAAAACATTACGTTGAGTTTTACTATCGGCCGCCACTTCTTATTCTTGGCTTAATAATTACAGCAATAAGCTTGGGAATTGCTAGCTGGTGGGTAAAAAAACAGCATCAGCAGAAGTCACTATTTGATTAAAAATAAAGATCTTTAGTATTTAGCCAGTCTGGCAATATGCTAAAGATCTTTTTTATTTATTATTAGTGTTGAGAAGCCCCAGTAGAAGCATCTGCCTTATTATCAGAGTGATCATCTTCATCATGAACAATTCCGGCTATATCAGGTGTATCATCATTTTCATGTTTAAAATGAAACACCGGCCCATCTTCCTTTTCATCATAGTCCACAGTAGTTACAAGATCCTTAAAGAACCAGTCATCTAGCGAATTAATATGATAATTAATGCCATCCTTCTCTACTTCCAAAATTGGGTCAACTGGCTGATCTTCACGAGTAAAGCCCTGCGAAAAGCCATGATGAACTTCTGTTTGACCGTATGTTTTACCATAAAATTTTATACCATTACCCGGCTGTAGTCCCATTTCATTGCGAAACCATTGGCTTGCACTGTCTGTGATAATTAATTTCATATTCAATTCATCCTTTTTATCTATTGATATCGCTTTCATATACTTTACTATAACATAGTAAATAAGCAATACCAATGATCATAATAAAAAGGAGCTAGATATGTTATCTAACCCCTCCTGATTAACCTTTAGTCAACCTTAATAATCTTTAACTTAAGTGTACCATTAGGAACTTCAACTTCGACTACTTCGCCGACCTTGTGACCCAATAGTCCCTTTGCCATTGGCGATTCGTTAGAAATTTTACCATTAAATGGATCAGATTCAGATTCACCAACGATCTGGTATTCCTCTGGCTCTTCGTCTGGTAATTCCTGAATGGTAATTGTCCGTCCCATGGATACTTCATCCTTATCGACATCCTCGTTGTCAATAATTTCGGCGTACTGAAGCATGTTTTCAATCTGAGCAATGCGGCTTTCAACCATTGCCTGCTCATCCTTTGCCGACTCGTATTCGGAATTTTCAGACAAATCACCATAACTACGAGCAATCTTTATTCGCTTGATAACTTCAGGTCGACGCTTCAAGCGATATTCTTCAAGTTCATCCTCAAGCTTTTTCTTCCCTTCAAGGGTCATTGGAAAAGTTTTTTCTTCAGCCATTATAAACACTCCTCATAATTTATCCAGTGCAACATTACCATTTCTACTTTAGCTTGTAAATACCTATCGCAATTCAGTATGTCCACGTTTTACTAAAATATCGCGAATCTTTGTAGACAATAAATCAATTGCAACCTGGTTTTCGCCACCCTCTGGCACAATAATGTCAGCATAGCGCTTAGTTGGTTCGACAAATTGATGGTACATCGGCTTAACCGTAGCCAAATACTGAGTAATAATCGAATCGAGCGACCGGCCACGTTCTACCATATCACGCTGAATCCGGCGAATAATCCGAATATCATCATCCGTATCAACGTAAACCTTAATATCCATTAAGTCACGCAACCGTTCATCATCAAGAATTAAAATTCCTTCTAAAATAATTACATCAGTTGGTTCCACATGGACGGTCTTATCTGAACGTGTGTATTGCGTATAGTCATACACCGGCATCTCAACCGCCTTGTTACTCCGCAAATCCGTAAGCTGTTTGATTAAAAGATCAGTATCAAATGAAAGAGGATGATCATAGTTTACCGCCTTACGTTCCTCCATTGTCATATCAGCCTGATCATTATAGTAAGTATCTTGGTTAATAATCTGAATCGCTTGCCCATGCAATTGATCGTAAATCTTATTACTTACTGTTGTCTTTCCGCTACCGGAACCACCCGTAACACCAATGACTACTGGTCGCTTCTTCTGTTGAATACTCATCAATCCGTCTCCCTCATTAAACTTTCTAATCTGAAATAGTATATAGCACTCCTTTACGATGCGCAAGATAATTACTGATTTAAATTATTAAAAAGCTGGATGAAAAGAAAAATTAGTGCATAACGACATAGTAATTGCCAGGGAAGTATTGCTGCTCGGTAATCTTAACCGTTTCATTTTCATTTGGTGCCTGGATAATCCGTCCATCGCCAAGAGAAATGGCTACGTGATATGGGGCATCATCAGAACCGTAAAAAACAAGCGCACCGTATGGGGCATTTAAGACGTTATCGTGAATATGCGGTCCCAATGCTTGTTGTTCATATGTTGTCCGTTGAGGAATACCGTAGCAATACTGAACTAAACCAGAACAATCAAAACCACCTGGCTTGTTACCGCCCCAAACATAAGGGGTTCCCAAATAAGACATTGCCTTATTAACGGAATCCTGCAAACTTTGACTATTCTTGTTGGTTTGATCTTTTTTGACCTCATTATTAGCAGACTCATTATTTTTATCTTTGGTAGGGATTGTTAGCTTTTGACCCGCAAAAATCAGCTCTTTATTTTGCAGGTGATTAGCAGTTGCAATATCGTCTGCACTAACATTATATTTTTGTGCAATCCCATTCAAATTATCGCCAGCACTGACTGTAACAGTTGTATCAGCCTTAGCAGTTACTGTTCCCATTGCCATTGCACCAGCTACTCCTAACGACGATGCGAGAATTTTTTTAGTTGTTGATTTCATTATTTCGTTTATCCCTCTTTATATTAAATATTCTTAAAATTTTATCAAACTATTAATAAAATAACAGAAAAATTTAAGATCTTCAACCACTAATCTACTTTCTTAATAGTTGATCCTAATATTATATATACGTAAAAAGATGTTATTTACACTTTTAAATTAAAAAAGTTTAGGAAATAATCTTCCTAAACTCTTTATATATTTTCTTTACCGAATCTCTGCATTGACTTGCTCTTGTAAGTAAGCTGTAACCTTTTCAAAAGCAGCATTTACCTGGTCTTCAGTTAATGTTCCATTGTCATCCTGGTAAGTTAACGTGTAAGCTAGTGACTTCTTGCCTGCAGGAAGATGTGATCCGGCATAAACATCAAATAGGCGAACTTCCTTAAGATAAGCACCGCCTTTTTGTTTAATTGCATCAACAATCGTTGCATTTTCAACATTATCATCAACTAAGAGGGCGATGTCGCGGGTAATTGAAGGATACTTGCTAATAGGCGTGTATTCATTTTCAATTTTTGGTGCCGTAAGTAGCGATTCAAGATTTAATTCGAATACGTATGTTTCAGGAATCTTATATTCTTTAGCTGTTAACGGGTGAACCTGACCAATAAACCCAACTAATTGATCATCTACCTTAATGTCTGCCGTCCGTCCAGGGTGCATTTCCGGACGGTCACTAGTTGGAGCATAAGAAATTTTACCTGCAATCCCCATATTCTTAAGGTAACGTTCAACAATTCCCTTTAATTGGAAGAAATCAACTGGTTGATCTTTCTTATTCCAGCTATTAGCTACCATCTGACCAGTAACAGCAGCTGCAAGGTGTTCTTGTTCTACCGGACGCTCATCCCCCATCGGCAAGAAGACACGACCTTCTTCGTAGAGGGCTACATTATCAACATTTCGAGCTACGTTATAGGCAATGTCATTAAGTAAGCCACTGATGATATTCATCCGGGTTGCCACGTGGTCAGAACTCATTGGGAAGTCTAACTTCATTGGTTCATCAAGCGGCTTGATCTGGAATTGCTTTGCTTTTTCAACGGTTGTTAGTGAATAACTAATTGCTTGTGTTAAGCCCATTCCCTCAAGATCATGCCGACTTGCACGAATAAAGCGTTGCCGCGGAGTTAGTCCTCCACGATTACGAGTCATTGTTGGCAATGTAGATGGTAGATTATCATAACCGTAAATCCGGGCAATTTCTTCGTAAAGGTCAGCAGCAAGACTAATATCCCAACGCCGGGCTGGTGCGACTACCGTCAATTGATCGTCATCATCAACAGTATAGGCAAATGCTAAACGATCAAAGATATCAGTAACCTGTTCCATTGTTAGCGCGGTTCCAAGAACATGGTTAATCTTGGCAAGTGATAGTTTAATTGGGGTATCAACTGCTGGTGCTTCACTACCAGTAACAATCCCTGCAGTAACCGTACCGCCAGCAAGTTCCTTAATCAACTCAGCTGCTTCGTTCAATGCCGTTTCAACAGTTGACGGATTAATTCCCCGTTCAAACCGCATTGATGATTCACTATGAAGATCTAGTCGCCGTGCTTGTTTACGAACCATTACCGGATCAAAAACAGCAGCTTCAAGCGCAACGGTTGTCGTATCGTCGCTCACCGCTGTCCCTTCTCCGCCCATTGTTCCTGCAAGCGCAACTGGTTGGTCATTAACAGTTACAACAATATCAGTTGCCTTTAAGGTCTGTTCATCACCGTCTAATGTTACGAACTTTTCGCCTTCACTAGCATGACGAACGTTAAATTTTTTACCTGGCAATTGATCATAGTCATAGCTGTGGAGTGGCTGACCGTATTTGAGAAGGATGTAGTTTGTTACATCAACTACATTATTTACTGGCCGAATACCGCTATTCCATAAGCGAATTTGAAGCCAGAGAGGACTTTCCGCGATTTTAACATTTTTGATTACTCGCAGTTTATAAGTTGGTGCAATCTTAGTATCAGTAATCTCAGATTGAAGAAGGTCGGCTGTCTTTTCATCACTTTCTTCTTTAATTGCAATTTCCTTAAAGTGTGGCTTTAAACCGTAAAAAGCAGCGATATCGTTAACATTTCCGTAAATACTAAGCATGTCACCACGGTTAGGCGTGACATCTGTATCGATAATCGTATCGTCCATTCCTAAGTACTTAATTACTGAATCACCGTTTTGAGCATCATCTGGTAAGAAGTAGATACCTTCTTCATAGTCTTTTGGTGCAATCTTATCACTAAAACCGATTTCCTGAAGGGCACACAGCATTCCGTTTGACTCCACACCCCGGATTTTGCCACGCTTTATTTTTTGATTATCAGCGATTCGAGCGCCGTTAAGGGCCACAATTACCTTTTTGCCTTCTTGAACGTTAGGTGCACCACATACAATCTGAATTGGTGTTTCTTCACCAACATCAACCTGACAAACGTGAAGGTGGTCTGAGTCAGGATGGTTTTCACATTTTACTATTTGTCCAACAACGATCTTTTTTAGGCCTTCGCTCAATGAGTAAACATCATTAATGTCAACAGAGGTGCGAGCAATCTTTTCAGCTAAATCTTGAGGGGCAATATCTAAGTCAAGGTATTCTTGAAGCCATTGGTATGATACTTTCATTTCACATTATCCTTTCTGGTCAAATTGGTTAAGGAAGCGGACATCATTTTGGTAGAAATTACGAATATCATCAACACCGTATTTTAGCATTGCAAAACGATCCGGTCCGAGTCCAAAGGCAAAACCGCCGTATTCTTCTGGATCAACGCCAGACATCTTAAGAACGTTGGGATGGACCATGCCGGCACCAAGGACTTCAATCCAACCAGTTTGTTTACAAATTGCACATCCCTTACCGAGACAATTAAAGCAGGTAATGTCGGCTTCAACTGATGGTTCAGTAAACGGGAAGTAGCTTGGACGCAAGCGGACTTTTAGCTTATCGCCAAAAAGGTTTTGGGCAACAGCTTCAAGCGTTCCTTTAAGGTCAGCCATTGTAATGTTTTTACCAACAACCATCCCTTCAATTTGGTGGAACTGGTGACTATGGGTTGCGTCATCAGTATCACGCCGATAAACCTTACCTGGTGAAATCATCTTTAACGGGCCTTGGCTAAAATCATGTTTTTCAAGCATTCGGGCTTGCATTGGTGATGTCTGGGTCCGCATCAAAACGGATGGGGTAACATAAAATGTGTCTTGCATATCACGGGCTGGGTGATCTTTTGGCAAATTAAGCTTTTCAAAGTTGTAAACTTCTTGTTCAACTTCATCACCAACGGCCACTTCATATCCCATCGATACAAAGAGGTCAACTACTTGGTCAATGATTTGTTGAATAACATGCGGCTGCCCTTGAGCTACCGGTGTTCCAGGAAGGGTAACATCAATTGTTTGCGCAGCTAGTTTAGCATTCATTGCTGCTTGTTCTAATTCAGCACGTTTATTTTCAATTGCTGCTGATAACTCATCCCGAACCTTGTTAGCGAATTGCCCTACTTTCGGACGCTCTTCAGCACTAAGGTCACGCATTCCGCGGAGAACAGAAGTAATAGGCCCCTTCTTTCCCAGCATTTTTACGCGAATTTCGTTAACTCGTTTTAAATCCTTTGATTGTTTAATATCCTGCAATCCTTCTTCACGAAGTTCGGCTAATTTCTCTCTTAGTCCCATATTTTCACTCCTTAAATTAAAAAAGCCTCATCCCAAATAGGGACGAGGCTTCGCGGTACCACCCTAGTTTGTAGGTAACAACCTACACACTCAAATAATCAATAACGGTGATTAGCCGGAATACCATTACGTATCAGCTCCGAAAGTGAAATTCACCTTAGATCACTGGTTGTAATTTTCAGCTCATAATCACAACTCTCTGACAGGATCATCTAGCTACTAGCTCTCATCAAAGCCTTTAATTCAATTACATATTCTAGACAAACATCTACAGGGCGTCAAGCGTTATTTTTAGATAAACAACTTAAATCCACTTGTCACTCCATGCGTGAACTGCTTCCATGACTGGCCGTAATTCTTGACCGCGTTCAGTCAAAGAATAATCTACCCGACTAGATCCTTCATATGTATTACGGACAACAATTTGTTCATCTTCCAGTTCTTTCAGCCGCTCACACAATACCCGGTCGCTGCATTTTGCGATACTGCTGGCAATATCTTTAAAACGCATGTTGCCGTTTTTAAGCAAAACTTCAATAATTAACCCGTTCCATTTTTTCCCCAAGATCATGAACGTACGTGTAAATTTTGGACAAAGCTTACAGTCTTCATCAAGTTCCTTTTCTACTGCTAATTGTTCCATAATTTAGTTCTCCCTCTCCTCTACCAAGTCGTTCGCATCCGACGTTTCTTAATCTTTCGGCGCATCTTTGCCCGCAATGGGCCAAAGAATTCATGTTCTGCTTCAAAGTCGTCAACAAGTGAAACAATCAAGCTCTCTGGATAACGCGGCACTGCCAATGTTGCGCCAAACATGTGCTTAAGGATAATATCCTTTTCCTTTTTGTTTAAGGGGGTCAGCTTTTCTGCATTCCGCAATGCTACTCGTGGATGAATAAAAGCATGTGTTCCTAGATTGAACTTAGTCGTACGCCAATCATAATAAAAGAGATCATGCAACAGCCCCGCACGAGCAGTACTGCGATAATCAAGATGCATTTTCTTAGCAATTTTATAGCTATCATACGAAACCGCAATAGAATGTTGCAGGCGGGTAGAGTGATGATGCTGAGTATAGTTCGCTAGCTTTTGAACGGCTGGCTGTTCTAAAAGGTCGGCAACAATTGAAACATACTCCTTATCGGTGCGCCATTCATTTTTTGATTTCATGTAATACCCCTTTTCTATTTGTTGCAATTATCATACACGATTTTAACGAGAAAATAAATTAATTTAGTCTAGATTTTTATTAAGCTGAAACATTAGAATACCTGCAGAGATAGCAACATTAAGTGACTCTGCCTCACCGCGCATTGGAATATACAGGTTATCGCTTGTCTGGCTAAGAAGGTCATTACTCATTCCCTGACCTTCATTTCCCATTATTAACGCGAAAGTCTCTTTTGGTTCAACCGTTCGAAAGTTCTTGGCTTGCGGATTAAGCTGGGTACCATACACGGGAGCATTGACTGCCTTAAAATCAGCAACCCACTTTTGCAAGTCGCCTTCAAACATTTGCAGGTGGAACTGACTCCCCTGCATTGAACGAACAACCTTAGGACCAAATAAATCAGCGGAGCGCTGTCCAACCACTACCCCGGTAAATCCAGCGGCATCTGCTGTCCGAACCATCGTCCCAACATTTCCCGGATCTTGAACCCGGTCAAGGAAAAGCCATGCGCCATGCAACGGCTCTACTGGTAAACGATGTGAATCCGGCAAGGCTACAACCGCCGCAATTCCTTGAGGCGTTACCGTATCAGTAATATGTTTCATAATCTCTTCGGTAACTTCATAGGTTGCGTTAGCCATTCCCTCAAGCTCAGGATGGGCGCTTAGCTGTTCAGCCGTCCCAATCACTTCAAGGAGGTCTATTCCTGCTTTATAAGCTTCTTGAACAAGATGCCAGCCATCTAATAGATATGTCCCCGTCTGCCGTCGCGCCTTTTTTGTTTGCAGTTTCTTCCAATCTTTAACGTGCTGATTGTGAATCGATGTTAATTGTTCCATAGTAAATTGCATGCTCCTTCTTGTTAATTAAATTATACCATGTTCCTGATGTACAATTGTTAGTAACTAATAATAAGTTTTTATTAAGGAGCATAATCATGGTTAATTATCATCTTAAAATTAGCGGACGCGTCCAGGGAGTTGGTTTTCGCTGGAGTGTATATCAATTGGCATGCCAAACCGGAGTTGAAGGGATAGTTATGAATAAGAATGATGGCAGCGTTTACTGTGAACTTCAGGGTCCTACCGCCATCGTTAATGAGCTAATCGCAAAAATTAAAGCTGGTCCTACCCCCTACGCTAAAATTAATGAAGTTAAAATCAAACAAGGGATCATCAAAAACTACCATCACTCATTTCAAATCACTCATTAGTTCACGATTAGCGGTAGAATTCAATTCTCGAATAGAGTAAAATACGTACTATTAACGTAAATAATAATTAAAGAACATAAGGGAGTTTGATTCATTAATATGAAACGAAAACGAATAACGATCGCTGGTGGGCTTCTTACCCTCCTTCTCCTTCTTAGCGGATGTGTGCGGACTACTAAAAGCGGTCGGCCATACGGTTTTGTCTATGACTACATGGCTAAACCAATGCAGCACTTGATGGAATGGCTGGCAAGCCACATGGGTAATAACTACGGCTGGGCTATTATTGTAATTGTAGTAGTTGTACGGACGGTTCTTTTACCGGTAATGTTCTCACAAATGAAAAAGTCAACCATTATGCAGGAAAAGATGTCCAAGGTTCAACCACTAATCAAAGAACTAACTGAAAAGCAAAAAGCAGCTAAAACGCCTGAAGAGCAAGCAGCTGTTAGCCAACAAATGATGGCCCTTTATCGGGACAATAATATCAGTTTAACTGGTGGAATCGGCTGTCTCCCATTGCTGATTCAATTACCGATTTTTGCTGCGTTATACGCGGCTATCCGGTATTCCCCAGATTTATACCATGCTACGTTCTTTGGAATCCCGCTTGGTAAGCCAAGTATTATTTTAGCTGTTTTATCTTTTATCGCATACGCAGCACAGAGCTACCTTGGTCTTGTCGGTGTTCCGGAAGCACAGAAAAAACAAATGAAGGCTGCTATCTGGATGAGTCCCTTTATGACATTCTTCATTTCGATTACCTCTTCTGCTGGATTAGGTCTTTACTTCTTTATTGGGGGATTGTTTGCCATCTTACAAACTTTAATGGTCAATGCTTACCGTCCACGAATCCGCCGTCAAATTGAGGAAGAAAGTAAAAACAACCCAATCAAGATGCCAAAAGCACCAGTAATTAATAATCCAACTGCGTCAACCAAGCCAACGGATGCAATCGATCAATTACGCAAGAGTGATACAAAGCCAGCAAATCATAATCGCCAACGTAATGCTGGAAAGCAACAGCATCATCAAAAATAAGTAACTAGCTGAAAGGAGTGGCAGCAACCATCTTGTTGAGAAGGTTGTTTCCCACTCTTTTCTTAATTCAAAGGAGAAATAAATGATTAAACCAATTATTAAAGACCAACAATTACTTGCTAAAAAGTCACTACCGACAACTAAAGCTGACCTCTCACTTGCAAACGACCTTACTGATACGCTTAATGCCCACCAAGCCGAATGTGTAGGCATGGCTGCTAACATGATTGGCGTAAACAAGAATGCGATTATCGCCCGAATCGGTCCTTTTAACATTGTAATGTTTAATCCGCAGATTACTGCTAAAAGTCAGCCCTACCAAACTACAGAAGGCTGTCTCTCATTAAGCGGCACCCGGTCAGCAAAACGTTACAAGCAGATCACCGTTCAATTTAAGAACCGCAACTGGGAAGAACAAACCTTAAAGTTAACCGACTTTGCTGCTGAAATTGTCCAGCATGAAATTGATCATTGTAATGGAATTATAATATAACGGCAATATGAATATTTGTTAAAATAGCAATAAATGAAATAAGGATGGTAAAATCGCCGGGTTTTACAACAATTTAATCTATGCTTCTCAAACAGGCGTCCAATAGGGAGGATGGGAGCAAGTTTTGTGGAGGTTTTAGGATGAATTCACCAATGTCAATTACCAAAGAAGTACGGCATTATGTTATTCGAAATGTAGTAGCGACTTTGGGGATGTCAATGTACGTTATTATTGATACCCTATTTATTTCAATTGCCGCAGGAGCTTTAGGGCTAACCACCCTTAACCTTGTTCTCCCCTTATTTAATGTCTTCAACGGGACCGGTCTATTACTCGGTGTTGGAGGAGCCACAATTTTTTCATTGAATAAGGTTATGCATCCCGAAAAAATAAATTCACTATTTAGTCAACTCATTATCTTTGCCTTTACTTTAGGAATCATTCTCGCAATCCTACTAAACGTTTTTGCGACACCCGTAGTCAATTTCCTAGGTGCAGACGATGCAACTCGTCAAATGGCAATCGTTTATTTACGGATCGTTTCATGGAGCGGCCCCCTTTATATGGTGAACTACATCGCGATTAACTTTATCCGTAATGATGGGAACCCTACTCTAACAATGAAGGCGACTTTAACAGAAACTTTATCTGTTATTCTTATCGACTGGCTTTTTATCTTTGGACTTGGTCTCAAATTAGAGGGAGCCGCACTGGCAGTACTGTTTTCACCAGCAATCAGTCTGTTCGTTTTAAGTTTCCATCGTAAGTTTGCAGGACGGCAGCTAGAATGGCACTGGGTAATTCCCCAGCTTAAGAATCTTGTCCGGTCAGCCCGGCTAGGAACTGCCTCCGCATTAAATGAATTAAGTACCGGTGTTAGCATTTATTTCTTTAATCACGTTTTATTACAGCTGGCTAATAACTATGCCGTTGCTGCTTATGGCGTTATCTCCAACATTGCAATTGTCGTCTTAGCAATTGCCAACGGGGTAGCGCTCGGCGTTCAGCCGCTTGCAAGTCGAGAATTCGGCAAACATGAATATAAAAATGTCACTACTACCTTAAAAAACGGGATTGTAATCACCCTGCTTTTAGCAACTATCAGTTTTATAATCCTAATTACTTTTAAGCTACCGATTATTGAGATTTTTAACACTGCTCATTCTAATCAACTAGTTGCATATGCCAGCATTGGCCTACCAATTTACTTTACAAGCGTTTTCTTCAGTGCATTGAATTTATTATTTATTCTCTTCTTGACAGCGATTGGTTCAGCTCGCGCATCATTTACTTTATCCATTCTCCGCGGATATATCATCCTGTTACCAGCTATTCTTATTCTGGCTAAAATTGCAGGTATTAACGGGGTATGGGCAGCCGTTCCTTTTACTGAATTAACAATCACGTGCATTGGCGGAATAATAATCTATCAACGACTTAAAAAACTAAATAAGTCATAGTGAAACATAAGCCCCCTATTATATAAAAAGCCTCTAAAGCGCGGTAAAACCGAACTCTAGAGGCTTTTTTATACTTTCTAAATACACATTGACAGGGCGTAAAAGGAAATCATAAATGACTTCTGTCACGTTCCCTCTTAATTTTTAATTTTTTTAACTGCGTGATTGTAAAATACCCAAGCAACGATACCAAAGAAGACCGGACCAAATGCCGTCCAGAAAGCAGTTTGAAAGTCATGGTCTAGGATTGGTTGGATACAAGTAAAGATAATTCCTAAACACACAATTATTTCAACAAAGACAACTAGTATATTTGTCCAAAACCGATTCTTAAATACCACGAAATCGTGAGGGATATTCTTCTTCTGAAAGACTGGAAATGCCCCAACTAAGAAGATATATGGTGCACATGTCGAAACATTAACCATATCCGTCAAGATTTGATAGAAACTGGCAGCTGCGGAACCTCCAAATGCTATTAAGAAAATAATGCATGATACAAAGATCGCTTGAATCCACATAGCATATGCTGGCATTCCGTGCTTATTTAAGGTTACTATCTTTTTCGGCCAGAGTTCAGGGTTAGCCCCCATGATAAAGGACTTAATAGGAGAATAGACCAGCAGGAACATTGCACCCAACATTCCCATCAAACCAGCCAATGCAATCATCCGAGTGAATAGAACACCCAAAAATACATTGGTTGCATGACTTAATCCTAAGGAAGCGCCTAGTTGATAGCCCAACTCATTAAAAACGATATAAGTAACGTTACCCAGATTAACGTTTGACTTTGCAATAACATGATCGTAATTAACACTAAAACCAGTCATTAGGATCATCAGTACATAACTACCGATTGTTAATAGGGAACCGATCACTAAGCCACGCGGAAATGTTTTTGCCGGGTCCTTCATACTATCAGTAACCCCACCAAGGTTTTCCATTCCGCCATATGCAAAAATTGCGTAAACAACAAATGAAATAATTGCAATCGGTGTCTTAAAAGCTGGGTTAGGCGATTCAATGAAACTGCTAATACCATGAATTGGTTGGGCAGTTACCCCTTTATTAGCGATAATCGTAACCAAACTTGCGACGATGAAAATAACATTCATACCAATCATAAATGCTCCGCCAAACGAGCTAATTTTCGTAATACCATTAATCCCCTGTGAACTTAACAGGGTTACAACTAAAACGAAAAGAATCGCTAAGATACCAATTAACTGGTTTGAATTAAAAATCCAAAAATGCCATTGCTGGGTAGTATCATGACCAAATAAAAGCGCGGATAATGTTATCCAAAGGCGAGAGGCACTTGATACTAGCCATAGAACCCAGCTAGCTAGCCAAATAAATGTTCCAATGAAGGCAAGCCGTTCACCAATCGATCCTGCTAACCAAGAGTAAATTCCCCCCTTAGCATCCTTAAATGCAGAACCATATTCAGCCATCATCAAACAGCAGGGAAAGAAGAAACAAACTCCTGCCAAGATATACCAAAACATCCCCGCATATGCCATCTGATCATAAGCAATAGAAACATTACCAAAACCGTATATTGTTGAAATAATCATCAGCACCAGTGTTGGTGTTGTAATTAATTTTTTCTGCTCCTTAGCAGCCACTCCAATTCAACTCCTCAATAAATCTCCACCATATTTTT
Organism: Limosilactobacillus albertensis; assembly: GCF_014145555.1. Classification (NCBI taxonomy): domain Bacteria; kingdom Bacillati; phylum Bacillota; class Bacilli; order Lactobacillales; family Lactobacillaceae; genus Limosilactobacillus; species Limosilactobacillus albertensis. The sequence goes on along the minus strand of NZ_JACIVD010000045.1, from coordinate 50,937 downwards.
AGTATCCGCTTTCATTATACCGCCTTCTTAAAAAAACATCGCTTATTTTATAGGACAATTGAATAAAAGTGTTTTGTAACACAAAAAGGACTCCAGCGCGCGGTAAAACCGGACTCTGAAATCCTTTTACGTATTAACTAAGAAACTTAAACGGCATGTGTGACATGCTCTTTTTATTTTTTTGTCTCTGGATCTTCAATAATTGGTAAAACGATTCGGAACAGCGAACCAGCACCAACTGAACTCTCTAACGTAATAGAACCGTGATAACCCTCAATCAAACGTTTAGCGATTGACAGTCCCAGTCCATTACCACCTTTTTTACGACTACGAGCCTTATCTACCCGATAGAAGCGGTCAAAAACCCGTTTTACGTTTTCAGGTGAGATACCTTCACCAAAGTCTTGGATCCCAATCTCAACAGTATTCATTCCCCGTGATAGAATCATATGAATCTCCTTATGATCGTCCGTTGAATATTTAACAGCATTATCACATAGGATTACAAGTACTTGTTCAAGATGATCCCGATAAATATTAACCGTAATTGGTTCTTTGAGGTCATCATCAAGACGGAAAGTAAAGTCAGGATATAGCATCTTAAAGTTATTAAAGACTTGATGAACCACATCATTAACAATCGTGTGCTGGTTACGGAAATTGATCTCAACTTGTTCAGCCCGGCTTAAATCAAGCATTTCCTGAACAAGGTTTTTCATCCGCCGCGTTTCAATTAAAGTTGCTTTAATCGAATCATCGAGGACTTTAGGGTCATCCTTTCCCCACCGCTGTAACATCTCTAAATGACCTTGAATAATGGCAACCGGTGTCCGTAATTCATGACTGACATCACTAACAAATTGAGACTGTTGATCGATATATCGCTGCATTCGGTCAAGCATCTCATTAAACATCGTTGTTAGCTCTGCTAGTTCATCATTACGATTAGTAGTTGGCACACGGACATCTTTTGTAGGATCTGCACTAATTTCTTTGACAGTATCATGAATCCCATCTAATGGCCGTAAAAGAAACAGCGAGAGGAAATATCCGAGAAGGCCGCTGGCAATAACAACTAAACATAAGGCTAAGGCACATACTAACGCTAACCGATGATAACTCTGCGTATATGCATCGAGGTTATTTTCAACTTGGAGGTAGCCGATTAGTTGACGGCTTCTCTGACCATAGATTGGCATTTGCCCTACCAGCACATCATGAGCCGGTCCAGCAGCAATATGAATATTCCGATTAGTCGTAAAAGATGGCTTTTTGATGTAGCGACCTGTACTCAAAATATTTTTACCATCAGGATTATAGATATTAATAATTAAATGACCATCGCTTAATTCTTTAACCACCGGCCGCCGATATTCCTGTCCTGTTATAATATTGGATCGATCAGCGTCGGGATCAATCAAACGACTAACATTTTTCTTAGTTAACGGTTTATTCAAGGTTCCTAACTGACGGCTAATATTCGTCATCCCTTGATTCAATAACTGTCGCTCCTGATGAAACAAATTTTGTGTAAATGCGCTAAATAATGCCATCACGACAACAAAAAAGATGATTAATGACCCTAATGCCGTGCCAACTGCCCATTTGATCTTTAGTGAAATAAACCGTCTTTCATCTTTTTGCTCCATGATAAATCATTCCTATGAACGAATTACATATCCAGTACCACGAACCGTCTGGATGTAGCTTTTTTCACCAGGACGATCAATCTTATTTCGCAAGTACCGAATATAAACATCGACAACATTCGTTTCAACCTTAGAATCATATCCCCAGACTTTACTTAATAAGTCTTTTCGTGACATGACCACGTTGATATTTTCCATCAAAATCAATAATAGTTCGTATTCCCGTTTCGTCAAGTTAATAACTTCATCACCCCGACGAACAACACGGTTTTCTTTTTCAATTGTTAAATCCTTGTAGTTAACAGTCGTTTGGTGTTCTTTGTTATTACCATCTTCAATACTGATCCGCCGTAATAATGCCCGTACCCGTGCAAGTAGTTCTTCAATTGCGAACGGCTTAACAATATAATCATCCGCCCCGTGATCTAATCCAGAAACACGGTCAATAACAGAATCACGAGCAGTCATGATAATAATTGGTGTGTCTTTTAGTTCACGTACCCGTCGAGCAACTTCAATTCCATTTAATTCAGGCAACATCAGATCAAGCAAAATCACATCAAAATCTTGACTTAAAGCAGCATCAAGACCAGCACGACCATCAAGTTCAACGTCAGTATCATATCCCTCGTGCTTTAGTTCAAGTTCAACAAAGTTCGCTAAGTTTTCCTCGTCCTCAATAATTAAAATTCGACTCATTAATAATTCACCTACTATAATAATCTTTTTTACTTGTTATACGTATTAATAAAACACAATAATTTTATCACAATTTTTTAATAAACCCTAGTATTCTTGATACGAAAAATATAGATTTAACAAGGAATTAGATTATATCATTTTTCATTCATCGATTCTTAGAAAACTTTAAAATAAAAAAACTACCCTAGGTCCGGCGCCTAAAGGATAGTTTTTAATGTTAATTAGTTGTTAGTGTTAACAACTTGCTTGCCGTCGTAGTAACCACAACTTGGGCATACCATGTGTGACTTACGAAGTTCACCACAGTTTGGGCAAGGAGTAAGGCCAGGTACATTTAACTTAATGTGACCCCGACGCATACGCTTCTTAGTCTTTGAAGTCTTCCGTGCTGGAACAGCCATGTTTGACACCTCCTAGGAAATATAATCATCCACAAATGGTTTTTAACCGTCCGCTATTTTTTATTATCCTGATCAGGAAAAAGGTTTTTCAACTTAGCGAGACGTGGATCAACTTTTTCATCTTCCTGCTTTTGGGCTTTATAGTCATCTTCGGAGATAACACTCCACCCTTTACCATTCGGCATTGGTTTACCAGATTTTTCTTCGGCAGAAAGGACCCGCAATGGTACCTGCTCAACAATATTTTCCGCTAATGCAGTATCAAAGTCAATCGGTTCTCCTTTTTTTATAAGGAAAACTACATCATCTTCATCCTCATAGCGTGAAAAGTGTGAGCGATTATCGATATACGTCTCAGAGAACGTAAAATCGAGTGGCAATTGAACGGGTGTTAACGAGCGACTGGATGGAACGGTCAGCGTAGTCATAACATGTGCGCTAATCGTTGCATCACCATCGTCATAAGTAACGTATCCATCAACTTTAACCGGTTGAACAGCTAAAATAATATCTGGAAATAGCTTCGTTAATGATGCGTTCAGATCAAAAGTACTTTGAATATGAAGTGGTTCATCTTGATAACGATGTAATTCAGCTAACGACCATTTCACCGTACTAACCTCCTAATGCAACATGTGCAATTATACTAGTCCCCTTATAGGTTGTCAATGTTTTTTCCTTGACAACCTTTAGGAACCGCAATCTACTTAAATAATTTTACCAAACTTTGCAAAAGACGTTAATCAATAATCACTGGCGGATGCTTTAAATCTTGCTCAAGAGGTGTAAATAATTGATACAATTTACCAGCCCGGTAATCAAGATTAAGTAATCCATCGCGTAAATCTTGGTCAACCTTAGTGATTAATGGCGTCTCTACCTTTTTTTTGACTTCATGAAGATATTGACGACCAAGCTGATTAAAAGCTAATACATGTAAATACGGATTTTCATAATGTCGATCAACTTCCGCTTGAGTAATCTGCAATAATGTATACAAACACACGCGCAACAAATGCGCATACGTATAACGCTTTGTCTTGGTAAATTTCATAAAAGAGCCAAAATCTAGGCTCCGCTGGGCAGCATCTTTCATTCGATATTCTAAACCTTCAGCCATTAAGTAAGTTGCCCGTAAGGTTGAAATCGGTGCTTGAATCAGCTGGTTGCGTAATAAGGGATAAAGCTGTTCCCACGATGGAATGCTTTTAGTTTGCGCAAGACAATCAGCCATTACTGATGGGACTGCCCGGCGATACGAATTACCCCCTAATAGGGCTTGTCGAATAGCACTCGCACTAGCAATTTCACCATTAATATCCTTGTCATGGTAATTACTTCCCTGTCGCTGAATCGGGAGAAGGCCAAACTGGTAATTATGCTGAATTTTAGCTTTGGTATAGGCAAAGGCCAAAATATCATTAGGATCAACAAGCGTAACCCCTGTTTGCGCTTTTAACTGCTGATTAAACTGCGTAGCATAGGTTGCGTTGTATTGATTAAACCCTTCTTGGCTGAACTGTTTTTCTGCTTCAACCAAATGCTCAAAATTCCACTGAGGATGTTCAGCACCAAAAACAACCGAATTAACATTAAGAGCGGCTAAAAGGCGAAGCGCCCCTGCTGCAAATCGATGAGCAGGTTGGACAGCATAAAATATTGGTAATTCAACAACCAGATCCACGCCACTCATTACAGCTGCCTTAGCTCGTGCCCATTTGTCAACAATTGTCGGTTCCCCGCGTTGCGTAAAGTTCCCACTCATCACCGCAACTGTTACTTCAGCTCCTGATACTTTTTTTGCCTGGCGAAGATGGTAGCGGTGACCATTATGAAATGGATTATATTCAACAACAAGGCCTACTGCATTCATTGAAATTTCTCCTTATTTTTGACACTTAAAGAACCAGCGCGTTGGATTCTTTTCATTCATCACAGTTGAAAAATTAGTACCAACCTCAACCGATTTAAAGCCGGCTTGTGTCAGCATTTGTTTTAATAACGGCAATTCATAGGCCTGCTCATAATGTGTCTCACCTACTCGATCATAGCGGCCATCATCGCCCCTAGTGAAGAAGGCTAGTTCATGAATGGCCCCATGTTTGACATCATCATTTTTAAAACTCTGCCATAAAAAAGCCTGCTGATGATTATCATCTTCATAGTTATACATATAACCGGGATAAATATCATCAGTCTGGTGAGGCGTGATTACATCAAACAAAAATACCCCATCGTTTCTTAAGTGTTTAGCAATCTCACCAAATGTCTGTTGAACTGCTGAGGCATCGTCCAAGTAACAAAATGAATCTGCATAACAGGTTATCGCATCGTATTTAGGAAATGATTCCAAATTACGCATATCTGCCTGAACTAAATGTAAGTCTACGCCTGCCTCAGCTGCATGTTGGTCTGCTAAACTAAGCATTTCTGCTGAAAAGTCTGCAACAGTAATATCAAATCCACGTGCAGCAAGCATTACTCCTAACCGGCCGCTACCTCCGGCTAAATCCAATATACTAGTAGCTTGTGGGTGGAGATTATCAAGGGTAAATTTTTCCCAATTACGGTACATCTCTGGATCAAAAAGCTGGTCATATAATTGAGCAAAACTCTGATAAATCATTAATCGTTAACCCATGCGTCAATATTAACTAACGGTGCATCCGCCCATAGCTTTTCAAGATTATAAAATTGGCGCGTTTCTTCACGAAAGACATGAACCACAACATCGCCGAGGTCAACTAGAACCCATTGGGCGTGATTCTTACCTTCGACGCTGCCAATCTTCACATTTTCTTGGTGTGCTTTTTCGATAATTGCATTTGTAATCGCCTGTACTTGACGGTCAGAACCACCAGTCATAATAACAAAATAATCTGCCATTGGACTTATCTCGTCTACTTTAAGTGCAACGATATCTTCAGCACGACGACCATCTGCCGCTTTTACTACCATTTCTAATAATTGTTTACTATCCATTAATCGATTTCTCCTTCATATTGTGGAACCCATGCATTATACGTATCAATTGTCTTGGGATAAACAGGTTTATCATTTGCAATAAGATAGGCTAAAGTGTGCTTGGTTTGGTAAGCAACACCTGCTTGTAGATTTGCAGCAGTGATTATCCGAGCTTTATTTACACCCTCAAAATCACGTCCTGGCTCAATATAATCAGCCATATAAATAACCTGTTCCAGTTTCGTCATTACCGGTGCGCCAGTGGTGTGGTGACGAACAGCATTTAGGATATCCTCATCCCAAATGCCTAATTCATCTTTAATCAGCTCCGCACCAACAACCCCGTGCCAAATTGCATTGCCATAATCTAATAAAAGCGGATCCAGACCTTTTTTCTTAATTTCAGCAATGAAGTCACTATCAGGTCGCTGCTTAGCATAATCATGGCATAAACCCGCAATACTTGCTTTTTCAATATCAACGTTATTTTTACGTGCAAGATCAATTGCTGTTTGTTCAACCCTTAAGACATGACGGAAACGCTTATCTTTTAACGCTTTTTTCAACCGTCCGACAAGCTCATCCCGCGTCATCGGAATATAATTTTGCTGGTAAACTAATTCTTTACTCACGATATAACCCATGCTCCTCAATAAATTTGCTAACTGCATCCGGCACCATGTATTTAATTGACTGTCCTGATTGAATTCGCCTGCGGATATCAGTTGAGCTAAAATCAACAGTTGGTACATCAACCCAAATTACTGGGTATTTTGTCTCATTTTTTGCTCCTTGTCGATGGACACCAACAAAGTGGAAACGCGGTAAACGAATTAAATCATTGATTCGATACCACTTACCAAGATAATCAACCATATCCCCGCCAATGATAAAGTAATAGTCCACATCGGAGTGTTTATCCAGTAAGTATTTGATGGTGTCATAAGTATAGCTGATCCCACCGCGCTCTAGTTCTGCATCTTCAATCCCTAAGAAGGGGTTATCAGCAATTGCTAGCTCAAGCATTTGCAACCGTAGTTTAGGATTAATTGAATCTTTATGATCAACATGCGGTGGCTTAGCATCAGGCAGGAAATCAACCCGATCCAAACATAGGGCATGACCGACCTGATCAGCAAAGAACAGGTGGGCATTATGAATAGGGTTAAACGTCCCGCCATAAAGACCGATCCGTTTACGATGATTTACCTTTTTAGTTTGTGGTTGAGCCTGCGTTTGAACTTTATCTATTACACTACAGCTTTGCACAAAAAGTCACTCCCGCTTTACTTAAATTTCAGCAACCCGTGAAGATAACCCGTGAGCATCTTTATTTGCTGAAACCTTAAATAAGACTAAAACCCGACCGATAACTTGAACAACTTGAATATCAGTCTTTTCTTCAATCATCTGCCGTACCTCATCAGTTGTTACGTCAGAATTTTGTAAAATACTAACTTTAATTAATTCCCGACGATCAAGTGTACCATCTAATTGTGCAAGCCAATTATCAGTTAAGCCATCTTTACCAACTGAAAATAGCGGTTGGAGGTGGTTAGCTTGAGCGCGTAAAAATCGTTTTTGTTTTCCTCTTAATTGCATAACTCTTTCCTTTCAAATATCAACGTTAAACCATCGCCCGGCGAACTAATGCTCCGACACCCTTTGGCACCCATGCTGCAACGGTTGTATTTGCTGGAACCGTAATCCATCCCAAGCCTTCAAATACAACATCACTTTTTTCTGCAATATGAAATTCATAGCGTTCTAATGGCGGGAATGTATCCTTTTCATCACTTGTTGGCGGCGTTAATAAATCGCCTAAGTGCTTAGAATAGAAATTATCCGCATTACTTAATTTTGTCCGATGGATCGGTAAATTATTATCAAAATAAGCGACCATTCCTACTCTTTCACCACGAAGATAATCAAACCGTGCAACCCCGCCTAAGAACAAGGTCTGTTCATCATTTAACTGGTAAGTCTTGGGTTTGATTTCTTTTTGCGGTGCAACAATCTTGAGATCTTGTGGCGATAGTACATGAGCCATTTGTTCTTGGTGGATAATTCCAGGGGTGTCAACTAAAACGTGCCCATCATCTAATGGAATCTCAATCTTATCAAGTGTCGTTCCAGGGAAACGTGAAGTGGTTATTAGTTCCTTAACTCCTGTTCGTTGCTTAATAATTTGATTGATTAAGGTTGATTTACCGACATTTGTCACCCCGACAACGTATACGTCGCGATTCTGACGGTACTTCTCAATCACATCAAGCAAATGATCGATCTGATGATTCTTTTTTGCAGATACAAGAACAGTATTAATTGGGCGCAGTCCGGCCATGTTTGCCTGTTGACGAATCCAATCTTGAAGTTTGGGACGACGAAGAGAGCGTGGTAACAGATCTTCTTTATTGCCCACCAAAAGGACAGGGTTATCGCCCACAAAACGGTGTAATCCCGGAATTAAACTCCCATTAAAGTCAAAGACATCAACAACATATACAATTAGCGCATTAGCATCACGAATTTGGTTTAGCAAACGCAAAAAATCATCATCGGTCAATGATACAGGGGCAATCTCATTATAATGCCGAAGACGGAAACACCGCTGACAATAAAGCTCACCGGTTTCCTTTCCCTTTTCTAACGCCGATTTAGGTGCATAGCCTAAACCTGCTGGATCATCAGTCTGGATTACGCTTCCACAACCAATACAACGTAATTCTTCAGTTTGTTGTTCTTGCTCAGTCATTCAAATCCTCCTGCCATTTTAAATCTGGATACTTTTTCATCAATTCTTTCCAAACACGGCGTTCAAAGAACCGGTTGATTCGTGTATCCCATTTATCCGTATTTAGTAATGGCTGCACCAAAATACTACGAATGCCTGCTTGATTAGCTGCTGCAATATCCGTTAGTAGTTGGTCACCAACCATCACTACTTCTTTTTTCTCTAAACCAAGCTTTTTTCGTGCCCGTTCAATTCCAAAGCTTAGTGGTTTCAAGGAGCGGGAAACAAAAGGAAGGTCAAGATTATTAACCGCCTTAGCGACCCGCTCTTTACTATTATTAGAAATAACAATCAATAGAATGTTAGCTTCATGTAATGCATTCATCCATTCCTTTAATTCTGGCGTGCCATCAGGATTATTCCAAGCAATCAAGGTATTATCAAGATCGCTAAAAACAGCCCGAATACCCTGCTCTTTTAATTGTGCAGGGGAAACAGAATATATTGAATTTACCATCCATGTTGGTTTAAATATCTCTAACAATGTTGCACCTCATCAAAATTATTATTACAATCGGCAAGTCCGATTTAATGTTCTAGTATTTAATTATATCCTGTGCATTAGCAGGAAAGCAACTAATAAAAAAACCACTCATCATGCATACACATCATAAGTGGTTGAAGATTATTTAGGCTTAGTTAAGAGCTTTCTTAGCTTCGTCAACGAGTGCCTTAAATGCATCTGCATCGTTAACAGCTAAATCAGCTAACATCTTACGGTTAATGTCAATGTTAGCAAGCTTTAAACCGTGCATTAACTTGCTGTAACTAATGTCGTTCATACGTGCAGCAGCGTTAATCCGTGCAATCCAAAGTTCACGGAACTTACGCTTGTTGACCTTACGATCACGGAAAGCGTAAGTGTAACTCTTCATTACTTGATCCTTAGCAGTCTTGAAAAGACGGTGCTTTGAACCACGGTAACCCTTTGCTAACTTCATAATGCGCTTGCGACGTGCACGCGTAACAGTTCCACCTTTAACTCGCATGTTGAAATCCTCCTACGTATTTTAAATAGTTATTTTTGTGAAGTTTACTTAAATGGTAATAACTTCTTGTAACGCTTTACGTTGGTCTTGTCCATCATGCTCAAACCACGTAATTGACGACGTTGCTTCTTAGTCTTACCGTGGAAACGGTGACTGGTAAATGAGTTACCACTCTTGAATCCACCATTAGCTGTACGCTTAAAACGCTTTGCAGCAGCGCGGTTACTCTTCATCTTTGGCATAACTAATTCCTACCTTCTTAAATTAATTTTTTGCTTTATCAGCAGCTGGGGCAAGAGTTAAGAAAATACTCCGCCCTTCCATCTTCGGACGTTGGACAACAGTGGCAATGTCTGATGTTTCTTCAGCCATTCGTTCAATCATGTCACGACCGATATCCTTATGAGTGATAGCACGACCACGGAAACGTAATGAAATCCGTACCTTGTCACCCTTTTCAATGAACTTACGAACACGCTTTAATTTTACATTAAAGTCATTCGTATCAATTGATGGACTAAGGCGAATTTCCTTAACCGTTATCGTCTTTTGCTTCTTACGAGCTTCACGCTCTTTCTTTTGCATCTCGAAACGGTACTTCCCGTAATCCATAATGCGGGCAACAGCTGGGCGTGCCTTAGGTGCAACTAATACTAGGTCTAAATTAGCCTCTTCAGCTAATTGTAGTGCTTCACGCTTAGACTTAATGCCTAATTGTTCACCGTTTTGACCGATTAACCGCACTTCACGTGCACGAATACCGTTATTGACAATCATATCTTGTGCTATGGCAACGCACCTCCAATTTTTTTAGCGAAAGATCAAGCAAAAAAGCGAGACACAAGAGTGCCCCGCTTCATAATAACAACCATTTTGGTCGATCATCATTCATCTCGTCAGCCCGGCGATCATTACCACCTAGGCGAGAAGCGGGTGCTTCTGCTTTTTCTTTCAACGTTTACTAGCTTACTAAATTAGTACTTTAATGTCAAGAAGTTTATCCCTTGTCACGCAAATTTTTGCCTTCCATCTCGATTTCACGTGATAAGAATTTAACCCGCTCCATTATTCGTGCAGCCTTCAATGGTTCATTATCTCCCTGTGCATTTACAGCAAGGTGATTATTTTGCAGTTCTTCCATGGAAAAATTAGAACTAAAGAAAGTCGGCAGCTCCTCTTGCATTCGATATTCTAAGATAACTCCTAAAACATCATCCCTAATCCAAGTCGACATTGCACCGGCCCCAATATCATCCAGCATTAGAATCGGGGCACGTTTAATTGCGTCAAGTTTCTGGCCCGTACTATTTTGTTTAATCGAATTGCGCATCTCAACTGCAAAGCTCGGAAAATGAACCATTGTAGTAGCAACTTCCTTATTCTTTGCTAATTCATTTGCAATTGCTCCTAATAGGTAGGTCTTCCCAACGCCAAACTGACCATAAAGGTAAAGTCCCGGCTGAAATTGATCCTTTTTATAATTATCTGTAAAGTCCATTGCAGCCTGAATTGCCTTTGTTCGCGTATCAGTTTGCATATCATCATTTAAATAGTAATCATCATATGAAGCATTTTTGATGAATTTCGGCATATTAATTGAATTAACTAATCGCTGAATATGTTGTTGCCGTTGTCGTTCTATCAGTTGTTTTGTCGGGACATAAGTTACATCAATTTGCCCAGCACTAATTATTAACTGGGGCGAATAACCGGGGGCAACAGTTGGCACGCCTTTTTCAATTAATTGTTTTTCGTGGAAATATTCATAAAGCTTTGATTGACCTCGTTTAATCGCTTCTTTACTAAGGCGGTCACGATTTTCATTTAAAAACGCGCGCACATCTTTATCAGAATAAACTTGTTTCATTGTTTGTTGAATATTATTTGTAATATTTTGACCCCGCATTAACTCTTGAAGCGTTTTGTTTAATGATTGCATTGCTGCCACCTCCTTTAATTATTTCTTTTTTCGATTGGCAATCCGCTCACGGAGCTTAGCAACTTCTTGTGATGAAGCTTTTTTCATCAACTCGCTTTTATCCTTTTTACTCCACTCCGGCATTGGTTCCTTGATTGCTTTTCGCCAATTATTTCTGTGGGGCTTTTTGGCTTCTTTTTTCTTTTCTTGTGCCTGCTTGTTAAAGTTTTTTAACTGGAGCAATGCTTGCTGCCCAGTCGATACCCCGTTTTGCAGCCAATTATTTGCAATCGTATCGACAAAGTTAGCAGTTAATGTCGAATGACCCCGATCACCAATAACGTACCAGGTCAAAATATTAATTGCTTCTTTTGTCAATTTTTCCTGCTCCACTAATCCTGTAAGAATATGACGCTCTCCAGATGTTACATAGCCGCCAGTTTGTGCTTTTAAATCCTGTAAGAATTCAACCGGTGAATAATCAGCAGCGGTCTTTAATAACTGCCGGTCTCTACTTGTCAACCCGTCATTGGCAACAGGCGATTTCTGTTCAGCTACCTTGCTTGGCTGGGTATATATTACATTATACGTTGAAGCGACAATTTGCTTAAATTTTTGGGGATTAAAATGATTAGTCTGCAAATCGATTGAACGCAACACCAACTTTTTCATTGTTGGTTCATCAATGCCGTAAAGCTGGTGTTCTAGCAAGATCAGTTCATGACTATTTTCTAAATCACTGCTTACAATCGGCTGGTTAGCCAGCAAGTGCAATAATGTACTCCAATTAAAGTCAGTTTTCATTCCCGCTGTTAGTGAGGGCTGTTTTTCAATTGGGGACTGCTTTCGCGCATCGGTAATTGCTTTCGGGGTGGCCGTAATCGACTGCGAATTAATATGAAACTCCTCAAAAAAGCGGTGGCTAATATTTGTCAAATTTACATTTGAAGAAGCAAGCTTATATTGACGACTTTGCTCAATCAAGTGGTTAAATGCCGTCTCGCCGATCTCTTCTAACAATAAAATACTTAATAAATTATCAGTAAGGAATTTTTCCGGGGTAAGCGTAGGCTGTAGTTCATAAACGTAGACATCCCCAACCTCATCGCTTTGAAAGTAAGTTTGGACTAAGCCAACCGCCTCTAAACGATGAAGAGCCTCTATCACCTGCTGTCCGCCGGCATTAATATGGGCTAATAACTCACTTTGCATTGTGCGGTTAGAAATTGTCGGCTTAGGGATTAAGCGTGCCCTAAACGTATAAAAAAGACTAAAAGCGACCGGCCCGAGAATTGGCTGGTAAAATGTTGCAAATGTCTGATCGTTAAAATTAACGAATGCCGTACTTGCAGTAACTATATAACCTGCCTGCGGGTCAAAAGTCGTTGCAGTCATCTTACAGCCTCCTTAATCGTTTTTATGCTCGGACTTTACCATTGTTTCAAGTTCGTTCATGAAGGCATCTACATCCTTAAATTGCCGGTACACACTAGCAAAGCGAATGTATGCAATCTCATCAACGTTTTTTAATTCATTCATTACAAATTTACCAATAATTTGACTTGAGACTTCACTTTCACCAATACTGCGAACCTGTTTTTCAACTTTATCCGTAATCTTGGTCAAACGTTCCATACTAACGGGTCTCTTTTCCGCCGATCGAACAATCCCGTTAAGAATCTTTTGCCGACTAAATTCCTGCCGTGTCCCATCTTTTTTAATTACTAGCAGCGGCGTTTCCTCGTACCGTTCAAAGGTTGTAAAACGAAAGCCACAATGAACACACTCACGACGGCGGCGAATAAAGCTCCCGTCTTCACTTGGCCGACTGTCAACTACCCGTGATCCATTTTTGTGACAATGTGGACAGCGCAATGCGTCCCCCTCCTTTTTAGTATAAGTACTTTATTTTATCATATTTTACTCTGCTTTAAGTTGTTTTATTAGGGATGCGACCTGTTTTTGCAGTTCAACCTGGTTACCATTATTATTAATCTTAAAATCGGCTTGTTCTATTTTATCCGCTAATGGAAACTGAGCGGCAATGCGGGCACGAGCAGCCTGTTCAGAACAGTGGTCACGGGCCATCAAACGTTTTAACTGTGTCTGCTGATCAGTATAAACAACCACTACATAATCACAATCTTCATCATAGTGCTGCTCAAATAGTAAAGGAACATCCAACACAACTAATGGTAATCCTTGCTTCTTAAGAGCAGTCGCACGGGCAAAAATTTTATCATGAATCAACGGCTGTAGTAAGTCATCTAATTTTTTTAATGTCTCTTTATTATTAAAAACAATTTTAGCAAGAGCGGGACGATTTAATTCACCCGTCGCCAATAATACTTGCGGACCAAAGACTTTCACAATCCTCGTTAACCCGACCGAATCAGGCGTTTGTACTTGGCGGGCTACTTCATCAGCATCAATCACCGGGATTCCGGCTTGACGCAAAATATTGCTTACTGTTGTCTTTCCCGTCGCAATTCCACCAGTTAAGCCTATTATTTTTGTCATGTTCCTATTCCTTTAAAGCTTGGCAATGTGGGCAAAATGTCGTGCCCCGTTCCGCAACTTTAATCTTAACCATTTTAGTTCCACAGCGCGGGCACTTATCTCCTGCATGACCATATGCATTTAACCGTTCCTGAAAAGCCCCAGCGTCACCAAACGCATTTGTAAAACTATGAACCGTGGTTCCTTTAAACTTAATTGCCGTTGCCAGTTCCTTAATAATATTCTTGCGAAGTTCAGATATTTGCTGGTCGGTGAGCGTGTTAGCAGGTTGTTCAGGATTTATTTTTGACATCCATAAAACCTCATCAACGTAGATATTACCCAAGCCGGCAACATGTCGCTGATTTAGCAAAAAAGGTTTTATTTTACCACGGCTTTTTCTTAACTCCGCAGTAAAGAACGCCAAAGTAAAACTATCATTAGTTGGTTCAGGACCAATTGTTTTCAAGCCGCCGACATTCATTTCGTCGCCAGTTTTAACAAGGGTCATCCGACCAAATTTACGGGTATCCTGATAACATAATTCCGTCCCGTCCGTAAATTGAAAGACGACATGGGTATGCTTGTCAATGGGTCCGCCGATTGGTTGATTATAGTACTTCCCTTCCATTCGCAAATGAGAAACCATTGTCAGATTATTAGTAAAACGGAAAAGAAGGTACTTACCGCGACGATCGACCCGTTCAATTGTTTGGCCAATCAAGGCTTGACGGAATGTTTCAACGTCATTAGTAATTGTTTTGCCATAATAAATGTCAATTGCATTAATTTTTCGTCCAGCAGCAATCTTCATTAGCCCGCGACGAACTGTTTCAACTTCTGGTAATTCAGGCATCTAATCCCTCCTAACTATTTTTTTAGGTCATACCAGGTATCACCATACTTGCTGTCGACTTTAAGCGGAACATCTAATTTAACTGCGGAATCCATTACTTTCGGCACTAATTCTGATAATACCGGTATTTCTTCTTTAGGAGCTTCAAATACTAATTCATCGTGGATTTGCAAAAGCATTTTAGCCTGCAAATGCCGTTTTTCAAGTTCATCTTGCATCCGAATCATCGCAATTTTAATAATGTCGGCAGCACTTCCTTGGATTGGCGTATTCATTGCTGTCCGCTCCGCAAATGACCGTTTACTAAAGCTTTTAGCATGGATATCAGGTAAGTAGCGGCGACGATGAGTAATTGTCTCAACATAACCATTTTCCTTAGCAAACGCAATCGTATCATTGATATATTTCTTTACTCCAGGGAACTCATGGAAGTAATTTTGGATAAATTCATGAGCTTCCGCACGGCTGACGTGTATTCGCTGAGCCAGCCCATAATCGCTAATCCCATAAACAATTCCAAAGTTAACTGCTTTAGCCCGCCGTCGCATATTACGGTCAATTTCTGCATCAGGGGCTAAATGAAAGATTCGCCGTGCCGTACTTGCGTGAATATCCTCCCCATTTTTAAAATCCTCTTGAAGGTTCTTGTCTCCAGTAATATGAGCAAGAACCCGCAATTCAACTTGGGAATAATCCGAAGAGAAGATCTGCCATCCTTCATGACTAGGAACAAAGGCTTTTCTAATCAACCGTCCTTCAGGCAAACGGACAGGAATGTTCTGTAAGTTTGGATCAACAGAAGATAGCCGCCCCGTTTGTGTTAGTGTCTGCAGGTAACGTGTGTGGATCTTTTGATCATTTGAATGGATAACCTTTAATAAACCAGTAATATACGTCGATTGAAGTTTAGCGATTTGCCGGTATTCTAAAATTTGTTCAACGATCGGGGACTTGTCTGCTAACTTTTCTAGTACGTCCACGGCAGTCGAATATCCGGTTTTAGTCTTTTTGATTACTGGCAGTTTTAATTTTTCAAAAAGAATATGTCCTAACTGCTTAGTCGAATTAATATTAAACTCTTCGCCTGCCTCTTGATAGATTTGGCTTTCAATTTCAGCGAGCCGTTCTGTCAATTTACTCCCCATATTCTTTAGGGTTTGCGCATCGACATGGACTCCGGTAATCTCCATTTTCGCAAGAACCCGAGCTAACGGCAATTCAATATCGGTATATAAGGGCGTTTGTTTATTTTCATCTAATTTGGCAAACAGATCTTTTCGTAAATGTGCGATCGCGCGTGCCTTGGTAGCAAGATGACTAAAGAAGACCTCATCATCATCGGGAACTGCTCGTTTTGCTCCCTTACCATAAACTTCTTCATCGGTTCGAACATCATCATAATCATGTTCTTGAGCAACCTGTCCAAGGTCGTTGCTGTTGTCATTCGTATTTAATAAGTAAGAAGCTAAAAGCAAGTCAAAATTAATATCTTCTAACGAAATCCCAAGGCGATGAAGGCCAACGATTTGTGCTTTAGCATTGAAGACGTTTTTCTTAATACCGGTATTCTCTAACAGGTCTTTAAGGGGCGCCTCCTTGAGTAATTCCACATCACGACTAGTAAACCAGCATTCGTCATTACCGATTACAAAACCAGCAAATGGCGAAGTATGATAATTTGCTTCCGGCATTTCAAGGTAAAAGCTCACTTCGCCCTTTAATTGTGCCAACTTAGCTAAATTATCCTTAGTTAAAACCGTGTAGCTAATTGGTGCAATCGTAGCTTCATCTTCATCCCCTACATGGTCTGGATCCATCTTTTTTAAGAATGATTTAAAGCCCATTTCCTTATAGAACTTAACCAATTCATCATTTTGCGGACCTTCGTAACTTAAGTCAGCTAAACTAATCTTAATCGGCGCATCACGAAGAATTGTTGCTAACGTCTTGCATTGACGCGCAATCTCTTCGTCCTCAATCAAGTGCTCCTTCATTTTGCTCTTTTTTAGTTCATCAATATGATCATAAAGTTCTTCTACTGAACCAAATTGTTTTACCAGCTTGATTGCTGTCTTTTCACCAATTTTAGTTACTCCAGGATAATTATCTGATGAATCACCCATCAACGCCTTCATATCAATAATCTGGCGAGGGGTAATCCCCAGTTTTTCTTCAACGTGTGCTGGAGTGTAGTGTTCAGTGTCAGTGACACCTTTATGTGTAACTGCGACAGTTGTATTTTCACTTGCCAATTGAGTCAGGTCACGATCACCGGTTACAATCAATGTCTTGTAGCCAGCATCATCAGCCTGCTTAGCCAAGGTTCCAATAATATCATCAGCTTCGTAATTAGCCAAATCGTAACTATGTAATCCAGAATCTTTTATTAGTTCCCGAACATAAGGGATTTGTTCTGTTAATTCATTAGGTGTTTTGTTGCGTCCACCCTTATAATCATCATACATTTTTGTCCGAAATGTTACCTTGCCAGCATCAAAGGCTACTAAGGCAGCATCCGGCTTAAAATTTTGCAATACATGGTCAAGCATTAACTTAAAACCATAGATAGCCGCTGTATGTAATCCATCCTTATTGGTGAATTTATCCATTTGATTATGCATGGCAAAAAATGCCCGGAAGACAATGCTATTTCCGTCAATTAACAATAACTGTTTTGTCATTTAATTCCCGCCCTTCTATCGCTAATAATAATTGTACCAAAGAATATAGCAATGGTTTAGCTTCTTGACTAAAGATTTAAGCTATAATTATACTGAAAACCATTACATGTGAGATGAAATTCATGGATAAACTCATAAATTATCACAAACCGGCAGAAGCACGCCTCTTCGCCCTCCTCCTTACCTTCAGCGGCGGTTTTATCGACGCTTTTACATATATTAAATGCGGACGAACAATGGCCGCAGCACAAACTGGGAACATCATTTTTCTCAGCGCTGCACTAGCTAATCATAACTTTCTCGGGGTTGTTGATCGGCTCGGCTCGCTAATCGCCTTTATTATCGGATTAGCAATGGTCAGTATTCTTCACGCCCGCTTAAGAACCGATTATTGGCGAGTGGTTTGCCTATTGCCAATTCTATTAGTCGGTGCAATCATTGGCTTTCTTCCCGATACTTTTCCTGATTACCTAATGGTGCCTGCCGTTTCATTTGGATTAGCAATGCAAAGTGCCGCTTTCAGTAAAATCGAGGGGCTTGGTTACAATAGTGTCTTTACCAGCGGCAGCGTCAAAAAAGCAGCCGTGGCGTGGAGTGAATATTATTTTCATCACGATTATTCCCAACGTAAGGCTGCACTTAGTTATCTAACAATTGTCATTTGTTTTTCTCTTGGTGCAATTATCTCAGCACAATTACTTCCTTTCTTCCGAATGAAAACCATCTGGATTGCTACTTTCTTAATCCTCGTAACTGATAGTTCTTATTATTTAACCAAAAAGAAAAAAGCTAATAAAAATAACCGTCAAAAAAAGGAAAGCTGAATCATCAGCTTTCCTTTTTATTAATTTCGATCACTCATTCCAAAAATCTGGAGAAGTGAGATAAAGAGGTTTACAAAGTCTAGGTACAATTGAAGCGCACCAAGAACGGCTAGACCAGTAGTTGATACCTCGCCGCCATAATTGACGTAAATCTGCTTCATCTTTTGTGCATCCCATGCAGTCAAAACCGTAAAGATAATAACGGCAATGAAGGAGAAGATGTAAGCAATGGCCGGACTTTGTAAGAACATATTAATAAGGTAAGCAATCATCAAAGCAACTAATGCTGCCATCGCATGAGCACCAAATTTGCTTAAGTCACGCTTAGTAACAGTACCGTACAGTGCCATCGTAACAAAAACGGCCGCGGATGATACAAAGGCTGATGCAATACTTGCTCCTGAATAAACACCAGCAATAATCGCAAATTCAACACCGTAGATTACTGCTGTCAGCATCAGCATGATAAAAGCGCCAACCGGGTTCCGCGTTGCACTAAAGCTTACCCCCATCGATAAGACAATTGGCAATAACAGGATTACCCAAACCATTCCCGGATGGGCACCAAAGAAACCAAAAACGGCGCTACGGAAAACTCCCATGGTCAAGTATGCACTAAATGCTGAAACAAGAACAGCTAAAGTCATGTTCCCATACATTCGGGTCAAAAAGCTGTTTAAGCCAGCAGAATCGGTAACAACTCGCCGCCCTGGCTCTTGAGAAAAGTTGTTCATCAATACTCCCTCTTTCTGTCTAATTTGACTTTATTTGACTATTATAAAAATGGTAGCAAATGCCACCATTTCATTCAAGCAAATCTTTTACTATTTTAACAATTCTTTGTACTTTTCTTCGTACTTTTCAATGTCACCGGCACCCATAAAGACAACCACAGCGTTATGGTATTGCAAAAGCTTGTCTACCGTATCCATGTCAATGCCTTCACTGCCATCAATCCGTTTTTCTAAGTCGGCACTAGAAATGTTACCTGCATTTTCTCGAATTGAGCCAAAGATTGGGGTAACAAACGTCTTATCGGCTCGGCTAAGCGATTCAGCAAAGCCATCAATATAAGCAGCAAGCCGTGAATATGTATGTGGTTGGAAAACAGCGATAACTTGACGGTCAGGGTACTTTTGACGAGCAGCATCAATCGTTGCCTTAATCTCACTTGGATGGTGAGCATAATCATCAATGATTGTTGTATCGGCAATATCAGTTTCACTGAAACGCCGCTTTACCCCGCTAAAGTTTCCTAATTCTTGGCGGATCTTATCCATATCCATGTGTTCCATGTACGCAACAGCAAGGACAGCCAAACTATTTAATACACTATGCTCACCGTATAAATGAATGGTAAAAGTTCCAAGTTTCTGATCGCGGAAATAAGCATCATAAGTCGATCCTTCTGGTGTCCGCTGAATATTTTCTGCACGGAAGTCATCATCAGGATTAGTTCCATAATAGTAAACTGGAACATCAACGTTCAAGTTCCGCAGACTAGGGTCGTCTCCCCAAGCAAATATTGCCCGCTGGACTTGTTTACCATAAGTTTCAAATGAATCACGGACATCTGCCAAATCGTTAAAGTAATCTGGATGATCAAAGTCCACATTGGTCATAATTGCATAATCTGGGTGGTAAGCAAGGAAGTGGTCGCGGTATTCATCGGCTTCAAAAACAAAGAAGCGAGCGTCAGCATTTCCTTTACCAACACCATCACCGATCAAGTAGCTTGTTGGTTCAACCGCAGCTAAAACATGTGACAATAGTGCAGTCGTGCTGGTTTTACCATGAGCCCCGGCAATCCCGATACTGGTATGGTTTTTTACCTCATTTTCAACGGCCTCAGGGTAGCTTAAAATCTCAAGGCCTAATTCATGTGCACGTTTAATCTCCGGGTGATCATCATCAAAGGCATTCCCCTGAATCACAATCATCCCTGGTTTTAAATTGGCTGGATCAAATGGCAAAATCTTAATTCCCGCCGCTAATAATGGCGCTTGTGTAAATGTTTCTTTTTCAATATCTGAACCTAGTACTTGGTGTCCTTTGTCATGAAGGATACGTGCTAAAGAGGCCATCCCGGTCCCTTTAATACCAACAAAGTAATATGTCTTTTGTTCCATCAATCCAATTCCTTTCAACAATTCAATTTAAAATAAATGCGAGGGGTCGGTCAGTACCATTGAGTATATGTGACCCATCCCTCACTAAATAATAAAGCATTATAAAATTTTGGCAATAGTAATCAGGTGTTTTTATTAGTTTTCTGGGAAGAAAGTATCTGCCTTAGCAAAATCAACTGGTTCGCCAATCTCTTGCCAATCATCTGGAATAATAAACAAGCCCTTTTCATCTGGGGCATTCTTAATCCGTAGTTCGCGGAAACCACAAAGCATTCCGTCACTATCAACACCCATTAATTGACCCGGCCAAATGATCTTTCCATCTGGCATCATTGCCCCTGGGCGAGCAACAACGACCTTAATGCCTTCTGCTACATTAGGAGAACCGCACACGATCTGAACAGTTTTATCGTCAGCAATCCGTGTCTGGGTCACTTTTAAGTGGTCAGACTTAGGATGGTCAGTAATCTTTTCTACATAACCAACTACAAACTTAGGATCTTCATCGGCAGTTAAGAGCTTATCGAACCCAGCTTCCTTAAGTTTTTTGTTTAATTTTTCAACTTGAGCGGCATCTAAAAACACCTGTCCATTTTCGCTTGTTAATTCTGGTAAGATCTTGCTAGCGTTCATAAAGTTATAGCCTAGTAATTCACCATCTTTTTCAGCAGTGATCTGAGCTACATCATCAGCAATCTTAGTAATTTGGTCATCCGCATCAGGAGCGGTGATAACGACTAAAATGTCACCTAATTCATTGGGATTGTAACTTGAAATTAACATCAAATATTCCTCTCTCTAATATAATCTACCATTTTATATTATTACACAAAAAGAAGGCTATGAAAATCTAATTTAAAGCTAATAAAGGAGGCTGAGTAAACCAGTCCCTTTATCAAAAATTTTCACAGCCCTATTATTTTACAAACTTCTTAAAAAATCTTCAACTTGTTGCTTAGTTTTCCGATCCTTATTGACAAAACGACCAATTTCTTTACCATTATCATATACAATGAAACTTGGAATGCCAAATACATTCAATTCAGCGGCAAGGTCGATATTTTCATCACGGTCAACCTCATAGAAAGTATAATCAGCGAAGTCCTGTTCAATCTCAGGCATTGCAGGCTTTATGAAACGGCAATCCGGGCACCAATCAGCTGTAAAAAACAGGACGACCCGACCATTGCCGATAGTTGCAATTAATTGATCTTCTTTTAATTGTGGTAATCTTTCCATAATTCTCATCCCTATATCATTTTAGCAATATTATACCATGTTCCTTATCTATTGTAAGTAGTTTGCTCATCAAGATTAGATATTTGGCTTTTAAGAATCAAAAATGATAAAATAGGCTAGAAAGTTAGGAACGAATTAAATTTAAATAGTGAAGGAAGCAATCATATGAATGCAAGTAATAACTCCCTCAATCCATGGGTAATTCCCGTAACACTCGGTGCTTCAGGCATTGCTGGTTTTATCGCTGGCAAACTTTTCGGTAGTCGGCAGATATCCGCTGACCGAATTTTAAAACTCGTTAAAAATGACTTTGCCGATGAAGGTGCTGTAACCGATAGCTGGATTAATGATACCGCGGTTCCCTTTCAACGGTTCGCTGTTAAAAGCAAGGCCTACGAAGGTGGAATTTCCAGATTAGAAGACGGCGAAAAAGTTAACTACGAATTTATCGCCGATGCATATACCGGCAGTTTATTAGAATTAAAACGAATTGAAAATGATTAAGCATTATTTTTTAAAGGAAGCTGGGAAGTAACTCAGCTTCCTTATTTTTTTGCTAGATAATAATTTGGTACCCGACAAATGCAAAAATTTATCCTGCCTAATCAGTAATCGTTTCTACAAAGGTCGGCTATAATAAGAAATAATAATTTTAGAACGGAGGACGATTATGATGAACCTTAATGATGCAATTCAAGAATGCTGGGATAAAATCGATGAAGGACAAGTTGCAACCTATATTCCGGGTTTAGCAAAAGTTGACCCTTACCAACTTGGCGTCTATTTATTTGACGTTGCTAATGACAAGCGGTGTCAAGCTGGCGCATCACGAGTTCGTTTTGCCATAGAAAGTGTTTCAAAGGTTATCACTTTACTCTATGCAATTGAACGATTAGGACTGACCGCGGTGGAAGCACAAGTAGGCACACGGCAAACCGGTTTCCCCTTCGATACAATCCTTAATATGGAGATCACCAAGGAAACCCACCCACTCAATGCTTTTATTAATAGCGGGGCCATTCTAATTTCTTCTTTAATCGAGGAGGAAGACGGTCAGTCGCCTTTTGAACAAATTCTTAATTTCACCCGCGAAATTTGTAATGATCCTGAAATTACCCTTGACGACGGAATCTACCAATCAGAGTTACGCACTGGTGACATGAACCGGTCTTTAGCCTATTATCTCAAGGCAAAAGGAGCCTTAAACAATGACGTTACGACCAGCCTCGATACTTACTTCAAACAGTGCTCAATGATGGTTACCTGCGAGAGCTTAGCTAACCTCGGTGCCGTCCTTGCTAATGACGGAATCGCACCGTGGAATGGAGAACGGATCATCTCTAGTGCAGCCGCAACATACACAAAATCAGTGATGATGACAACTGGTCTTTATAATGAATCGGGAACATATTCAGTTAAAATTGGCGTGCCAACAAAAAGCGGCGTTGGCGGCGGCTTAGTAGCAGCTGCACCAAATCATTACGGAATCGGTATCTTTAGCCCGGCCTTAGACCACACAGGAAATAGCGTTGCTGGCCTAGCCCTCCTTGAATTAATCAGTAAGGAATTAAAGCTCAGTATTTTTAAATATTAGTAAAAAACTTTTACTATGACTACTTCATTGCTAACCACCAGAAATCGTAAACATCCGCATTTATTGATATAAAAAGTATACAAATAGCCTCTAAAACTCGGTAATCCGAACTCTAGAGGCCTTCTTTTATTTAAAATTAGCGATTAACTTATAGATTGGTTGATCTTTAGCAGCGAATTTCTGTTCATATTCCGTTTCAACATTATGCTCATTCTCTTCGCTATGATGAAGGTCAAGCCATACGCCGTCAAAGATCATTCCATAATTGTTCATACTCTCCAGAGAGAATTCAAACAATCCCATATTATCAGTCTTTAACTCAATAACTCCCTGATCCTGTAAAATCTTCTCATAAGTTGCTAAGAACGTCTTATAAGTCAGCCGTCGTTTTGCATGACGTTTCTTTGGCCATGGATCAGAAAAGTTTAAGTACATCTTCGTAACTTCACCATCTTCAAAGTATTCTCGCAGGTCTTCACCATCACCGCAGATCAGTTGCAGGTTAGGAAGCTCTTCTTCCAGTGCCTTTTTTAGAGCGATTGCCGCAACTGTCCGTTGAATCTCCAAACCGATAAAGTTAATCTCCGGATGAGCCTTTGCCATGCCAATGATAAATTGACCCTTTCCCATCCCAACTTCAAGATGGAGGGGCTGCTTTTTAGCAAACCGTGACTGCCACTTACCCTTTAACTCAGGGGCATTGTCGACCATTATTTCTGGGTGGGCAGCAATTAATGGATCAGCCCACTTTTTATGTTTAACACGCATAACTTAAAATCCTCATTTCATTAATTTTTTTACTCTGACATTAAAGTAGAAGCGAATTAATAAGAACACTTCAACTGCTGCAATAATTAAGTTAACTGCCATCTGACCAACATTAATCTGCCAACCAACACTGGCAAGGGCAATTAGTAAGGCCTCTAATGACGTCACCTTCGCTAACAATTGCTTAAAATCAGCCTGTTGTTGATTAGCGGGAATTGGGTAGATATGAGTAAAGACGTTTGCCTCGTATTGGTCATAAAGGGGCATTAGCTGAGTCGCAATTAGGTAGATAAATAAAACAACAACCACCGTACTAAGCCATCCTGCTGGCAATAAAAAGACAATTATCATCCCCAACAGAGTCAGTCGGCTTACAATCCCACTAACCTCGGTACTACGAACAAAAGCACGGGCATAAAGGTATGACCATGGCTGCCCATTCTTGCTTAACCACCGTACAAGGCCGTCCGCCCACTTGCGACGTTTCGTATTTCCCTGGACACTTGGCACATCGGTAAAGAGGTTAAAGAAACGATAGACACTATACATCCGGTCTTGTTCTGCTTTAACGGCAAGCCGCCAATTAACCGCTAAGTCACGATAGTAGCCGATTACTGCTAAGTACAAAATTAGGGCAACAACAAGGCCAGTATAAGGGTTAACCAGCCACATCACAGTTGAAGCTAATAAGGGATTTACCCAGTATTCTAACCGCGTCCGCCATTGCTGTCCGCCCCACCGTAAACTGAGCGACTTACGGGCAATATGCATCCAATCCGCCTTATTAATAATCGCCACTAAAAAGATTGCCACAATCTCAGGACCAGTTAACTTTTCTGTTGTTAAGGCAAATGGCAAGGCAATAAAAGCCCCCACCACGGTCATTATCTCAGCTAAAATCAAGCTATACCAAGTTGCCTGATTAAGGTACTGATGGATTCCTTCAACCTGCGGCAATAGGAAAACAGGATCAGGCTTTTTTATTAACGTTGCCAACCGACCGATCTGGGCAATGACCGTAAACCAACCAATCAATATTAACCGCGTCCACCATTCATGAGGGCCGAGCGTTGGCAGCCATTGCGAATACCCATACGCGAGGGCACCAAAGAGGAAAAACAGGGCAATTACAAAGTGGTCATTGAACACTAACCGCCAGTAACGCAGTAAAAGCATGAAGTGTTGACTACGGCGTTTGCTAAATAACTTATTCATCGCGATCACCCTTTGCGAGGTGCAAGTATATCTCATCAAGGGACTCGCCAGCATGATCACCAGCTGCCCGCAGTTCTTCGAGGGTCCCATGAGCACGAACCCTGCCATCTGCTAATAAGACAAACCGGTCACAATAGCGCTGCGCCGTATCAAGAACGTGGGTCGACATTAAAACCGCCACCCCTTCTTTTTTCTTTTGCTCGATTAGCTCAAGCAGGTCATGAACAGCCAAGGGATCCAACCCATAAAACGGTTCATCAACGATCAGGAGCTTAGCCTTCGTCATAAAGGCACAGCAGATCATCACCTTTTGTTTCATCCCTTTAGAAAAGTTAGCGGGAAACCAGTCTAACTTATTATCAAGCCGAAAAAGTTTAAGGAGCTTCGTTGCCCGTTGCCAAGCTGCATCATGGTCAAGCTGATAAGCCATAATGGTCAGGTCGATATGTTCACGGAGGGTCAATTCATCATAAAGAATTGGCGTTTCCGGGACATAGGCAATCTGTTTTTTATACTCTTCTGGATTGGCTTGGATAGTGAGTCCATTGATTTTTATTGAGCCAGAAAACGGCCGTAATAAACCGATAACATGATTAAGGGTTGTTGATTTTCCCGCACCGTTTAGCCCAATCAAACCAACAAGTTCCCCCGGTTGAACGTCAAAACTGACATCTTTAAGGACGGGAATTTGTGAATACCCACCGACAAGTTTATTTATCTCTAAAGCCATTATTCATCCCTTCTTATTATTGCTTAATCATATCTTTTAATTATATCATAGGTTATTTCTTCCGCTAAATCATGCATAGTATCAATTTTTTCGGTATACTTAGGGTAAGTTTAAACCTTAAAAGGAGTGAAAAAAATGGATAATAATTGTATTTTCTGTAAAATCATTAAAGGTGAGATTCCTAGCTACACTGTCTATGAAGATGATGTTGTCAAAGCTTTCCTCGATATTTCTCAAGGAACACCCGGTCACACTCTCGTTATTCCAAAGAAGCACGTTCCTGACTTGTTCGCTTATGATGCTGATTTAGCTGCACAAGTATTTGCCCGCATTCCAAAGATTGCTCGCGCTGTTAAAGCTTCTAACCCTGCTATTAAGGGAATGAACGTGGTTAATAATAACGGGGAAGTTGCTTACCAGTCAGTTTTCCACTCTCACTTCCACTTGGTTCCGCGCTACACTAGCGATGACGATTTTAAGATGATCTTTAAGGATAATTCCGGTAACTACAATGATGAAAAGTACAAGGAAATCCAACGGGCAATCATTGATCAAATGAAAGAAGACTAGTTTATGCAACGACTAAAAGAAATCCAGACCAGCTTACGAAAACTCAGCAATAATGTGACGCAGCTACAGGAAAACATCAGTGATCTACAAGCTGCCCTTCCTGCTGTAGCTAATTTTGTTAGTGAAGTTGAGCGTGATGTGAAGAAGTGGCAGTTTAAGACCCAGCCACGATTAAATCGCATCCAGATTATTCTTGATGTGTTGAAGATTGATTCAGACGAACAAAAAAAATAAGGCTACGGGAAAATTTTTCCCTAGCTTTATTTTTTTGCGGTACTTATTTATTTGAACTAGCGCTACTGCTGTTATTGGAACTGCTGGTAGTAGCATTAGAGTTAAGGTAATCATCAAGAATATTCTTAACATCATTTTCCTTGATTGAAACATTCCCCTTCTTCAAGACATTTGAAACAACCTTCCGCATAAAGTTTTGGTTATTCATATTTTCTTGAACGATTTGGTTCTTCAAATCATTAATGTGTTGGCTCTTCTTACCCTTAGCCGGATGTTCAATCATGTAGATAACTTGGTAGCCATCATCAGTCTTAACAGGAGTGGTAGTATATTCACCAGTCTTCAACTTAAAGGCTGCCTTCTTGTAAGCAGAGTCTAATTGGTTATCAGTATTATCAAAGGCAGGAATCTTACCGCCATTATTCTTCGTTTGGCTGTCAGTTGATTTAGACTTAGCAAGTTTCTTAAAAGTCTTGTACTTGTTGCTGGAGTCGTTTAACTGGTTAATGATGTCTTCTGCATCACTCTTACTACCAACAAGAATCGTTGCTGTCTGAACTTTTGGTTGGTACTTAGTCCATTGTTTATCAATCTGCTTGTTAGTAATATGCGAGTAATGACGGGCAGCAGCAGTTAAGAGTAAGTTTGACCGAATTTGCTGTTTCAAGGACTTTTCAGTTAAGTTTTGACTTTGTAAGTATGAATTAAAGTCAGCCCCATATTCGCTCTTGTAAGTATTATATTGGGCATTAACCTGCTTATCGCTAACTTCCTTGCCATATTGCTTTTCTAAGACCTTATCCAAAATCATTTGTTGGAGAACCTGCTTACCAGCACTAGTCTGTTTCATGCTGCTATAGTATTCGCTTTCCGTGATCTTACCGCCGCTAGTTGTAGCAACTGCCTTATTTCCACAAGCAGCTAGGGGCATCATCAAAGCAGCCCCGGCGATAATTGCAATTAACTTTTTGGATTTCATGTAAGAAACACATCCTTAAACAAAATATTTTTTCGATAACTTCACTCATCCAATATACCACACTTATTTTTTCGTGCCAGTCTAGTAAAAAAATGTTTAGATCATCTTCATAATTTATTCATGATTTAATGCTTGGAGGTCGATAATCTTTATCCCTAGTCCTTTAATTCGCTCATTAGCAGTAAAATATATAACCTGATTTTTTACAGCAATTTTTTCTAATAAAGCCAGCATTCGTTGCCGGCGAACATTATCGAAATTAACAAAGCCGTCATCGATAATTATCGGGAAGTTTGCTTGATCACTCATTACCGTTACAAATCCAAGACGCAATGAAATATATAGCTGTTCTGCCGTGCCCTGGGATAATTCTTCAACCAAAAAGACTTCGTGGTCGGTACGGACAACCCTGATTCCATCCACCGTTAAATTAATCTTAGTGTAACGGTGGTCAGTTAAGAGGGCAAAATACTGTTCAGCTTGGCGAATAATTGCTGGGTACCGATCGGCTGAAGCACCAGTAAGAGCCTTATTGATCCACTCAACCGCTAATTGGTAGTGTAACCATTCTTGAACTTCATGCCAAATCTTTGCTGCTAGGTTGGCCCGTTCCTGCTCAAAATTGCTTAAAGTCCCGTCCTCAACAAGACTTGTAATTTCCACCTTATCCTGCTGAACTTTTTCTTGCGCCTTAGTAATCGTTAAGCTTAACTGGTCGATCTGTTTTTGTATATCTGCAAGGGAAGACATCAATTCATCTTTATTCGCATACTTCGATAATGCTTGGCGATCCGCGGCGGTTAGCTGTTGGCCATAAGCATCAGACGCCAGCGCCTGTGATTGGGCAGCCACTCGTTGGGCTAAGTACTGGGTAAACTGCTGGTCATCATGAACACCAGCTTGTTGATAAAGAATCATCTTTTGGCGATAAACCTTATCATACGCTTGATTGAGGCGGGCTAAATTACTAGCAATCGTTGCTTTTTCCCGCGTATTCGCTTGGATATTTTGTCGTGCCTGCTGACGCTGTTCAAGCAAATCATCAAGTTTAGCCTTAACTGAACTGAGGGGAAGCTTCTGTAAGGCAGGCGGCAATTGCTGAAAAAAGACCGCTAATTGATGATCATACCTTTGCTGGTCCTGCATAGCCGCCTTTATTTGGGAAACTAACTCAACAGCCCGCTGTAAATCCCCCTGCATTAATAGCCACTGGGTAGGGGGAAAATCTTGTAAGCCATATTTTTGTCCAAATGCGTTTAATGCTTGCGAATTATCTTTTATCGCGGTTGGATTTTTATGTGATCCTTGTCGCTGATAATACAGGTACATGACTGTCGCAAAAGCCATAATTGCTCCAAGCACCGTAAGAAAAGTGACATTAGCCAGTAAACCGATAATAAAGAGAACAAAGCCCCCCACTATGCCAAACATAGATGTCCGTGAAAGGTCGCCTGAGAATTGGTTAGCATTAGTCCGTGAAACCGGATCAGTATTAAGCAACTGAGCGAGCTCTGCCTTTGCTCGTGAATCTAATGGTGCTGGTAATGGATGATGATAACGGTCTTTAATCATGGTTAATTCACGCTGCCAATTATTGACGCGGGTCTGCTGGCGTTGCTGTAAAGCCTCCTCAGCTTGCAATTCAACTACCCGTTCTTTGAGCCGTTGCAGGGATTGAATACTCTGCACGGTTTGGCGAGACGGTTGCACATGAGAATCATCGATTACCGCTAGCCGTTGTTGGTAATTTTCCTGTTGACGCTGAATTTCTTTCTCCTTAGCCTGCAACTCTTGTGCTGTTATGACTTGCTGATCAGTTAGGTAGTTCCCAGGTGTACTTGTTTGCTGACTATTTCGCCATTCATCATAAACCGGCCATAGCTGACGTAAATGTTCTAGTTGTTGTAAGACCGGTTTTTGATGTTTCAATTCTGTTCGGGCTTGTTGCAATATTTTTTGATTGCTCTTTAAGTCCGCTTGCAAATCCTGATAACGCTGAAATTTACCACGAGCGTGATTAATCTTATCTGTTAAGTCCGTATAGTGGTGAAGGTCTTGATTTAATGGCCATTTCCGCCCACGTGGCTTATAAAGGCAGTCTGCATCTTTTTGGTACTGATCAATCAACTGGTCCCATTGTGCGCTTCCCACAGCTCCCAATTGTTGCAAATATTGCTGCCAGTCCTCGCGATTAATTTCATCAATCGCCGTTAAATCGCGCTGACCAAAACTAAACAGGGCTTGATAGAGTGATCGATTCATCGTGCCAATCAATTTTCTTAGTTCTTGCTCGCCACCTTGATGACCCTGGGAATCCGTTACAATAACTTTTCCCCCATTACGACCACGTTGACGTTTAATTAAATAATCTTGGGCATCAACTTCGACTAATAAACTACCACCATAACTAGAAGTATCTTTAGGAATATATTGGACAAAACGATTCTTACCCCGACCATCCGCGAAGCCAAACAGGATACTAACCAAAAAAGCCATTAAAGTTGTTTTGCCTGCTTCATTAGGGCCATAAATTATTTGCGGGTTTGCTGTAAAATCGAAATCCTGATCATACCATTTACCAAAGCCATCAATATGGGCTTTCTTTATTTTCATTTACTAATCCTCCCGCCGTAACAATTGAGTTGTTGCTTGCTTTAACTGCTCAAGGTCGAGGGTCGCTAGCTTATCTGCTAGATCCGCTTCCCGCGCTAAACTTTTTGTCAATTCGGCAATCCGTGCAGGGGTAAATACCTCTTTAGCAGCCCGTTGCCAATAGTCCGCATCTAAATCAGTCATTGAAGGCAATGAGCTCTGCTGATGAATTAGTAAATCATAAATCCACCAGTTATTATTAGCCTTATTTTGAGTTTGAAGGTGTTCAAGCACATCCCCATTAGTAAGCAAGTGCCGAAACGCTGATGGAAGGTGGTTACTCCCCTCAATCGTAAGTGCAATAAGTTGAAATGGTGTCTTTTTAGCTTTTGCAGCAATCTGTTGAGATAAGGATCGCTCAAATTCTGTGAGATTAACAGCTGGAATTGCAGTAACATTTACCATTGACCATTCAATTCCGGCAACCGGTTTAAAGTGCGGGACAAGTTTTTTGCCATGACTCTCAACAAGGTAGTAGCCGTGCTGACCAGACTCATTTTTATGCCGTCCCTGCGGATTACCGCTATACACAATTGGCGGATTTTGGGCAAGCAACTGATGCTTATGGATATGCCCTAGTGCCCAATAATCATAATTTTTACTTGCTAATTCAGAAATAGTAAAAGGAGCATAGTGGTTAGCTGTACTTTGCTGAACCGCACCGTGTAGCATTCCAATATGCCAGACAGTATTTCCTTTTTGGGGATAGTCTTTCACCTGGTCCCTTTCAATCCAGCGTTGATCATAGCTAAAGCCAGAAATCGCAACAGTCTCGTGGTTTGCTAACGTAAGGACAGTCGTTGTTACCCGATTACCAAAAACGTAGACATTAGCTGGCAGACTATCTGTTCCGTGGACAACATAATAATCATGGTTACCATAAAGTAAATAGACGGGAATCCGCGCCCTATTAAGCCGTTCACACTGTTGGGTAAAAAAGTCAGTGGCCGCAATGCTCTGCTGATCACGGTCGTAAATATCACCACTAATTAAAACAAAGTCGACTCGCAAGTTAATTGCATCGTCAACAATCTTTTGAAAAGCCGTAAAAGTAGATGAATGCACCCGTTCCCACAATGATGTCGGCATCGCCGTCAGCCCTAAGAAGGGACTATCTAGGTGTAAATCTGCTGTATGAATAAATCTCATAATTATTTCCCCGTTATTGATATAATAGCTTAAACACTGAAGGGGCTGAGAAAAAACGAAAGTTTTCTCCCAGCCCCTCACTCATTAAATGAGATTAATTATTCTTGTCCTGGCATCTTTGGCATTACTTCGCTATAAAGGTCTTGAATTGGACTTGTGATTGTCTTGTTCAATTGTTGAAGCATACTATCAACTTGTCGTTCTTGATTCATCAAATCTTGAACAACCTTTTTGCCACTTACTTCCTTGGCAAGGTTTTGAATATTTTTAATTTCATCATCAGTTGGTTGTTGACCAGTCATTTGCTTATGTTGAGAATCCGCTTGCGCTTGTTGGAACTTCTTAAAAGTATCAAAAGTTTCACTATCAGCCTTTAATGCTTCAAAAGCCGTTTTCAGACCTTGGTATTCTTGAGTTTCGCGCAATTGGCGACTAAGTTCGTTTGCAGTATCGTAAATGTTTACAACCATATGAAAGTCTCCTTTATATCATTCTTAAATCTAATTGTATCATATTATCCTAGAAAAGCGATCGAACATTACTCCACCACTGACTAGCCTTATTACCAAAGTTATTAATCGACTGGTTGAAGTTGTTTACAAAATTATCACCATCTTTGAGGAAGGATCCCCAACCCTTTGATGAACCTTTTGTCTTGTCGTTTGCCCGTGTTTGGGCGTCTTCAACGGTAAACTTAGTTCCGGCAGTATTTGGCAGGATTGCGCTCATTTCGTTCTTATAAAGATAATTAATACTCCGCTCCGAAATATCATTTAGGGTGTGGCTTTGGTTCGTATCATCGTAACCTTCCCACGTTGCAACGACCACATCCGGCGTGTAACCGACGATCCATTTATCGCGGTCATTAGAATCGTCTCCCTTGACCCCAGAGTTAGTTGTTCCCGTTTTACCAGCTAGCGTATAGCCACTTGGCTTAGCAGTCTCACCAGTTCCGTGGTCAAATACGCCAATTAGCATACTAGTCATTTCTTTAGCGGTTTTACCAGAAATGATCCGCTTATTCTTAGTACCATCATTTTTAGCAATTACTTTTCCAGATGCATCTTCAATTTTTGTAATATAGTGTGGCGACGGCATTAGCCCATCATTAGCAAAAACGGCATACGCACGGGCCATTTGTTGCGGTGATACCCCCTTAGTCATTCCACCAAGGGCAAGTGCTAAGTTTTTATCGCCCTTCTCAACAGGCAGGCCGAATTTTTCAGCCATGTCGTATCCCCGATTAACACCAATCTTATTTAATAACCAAACTGCCGGAGCATTAAGGCTCTCATAAAGGGCTTTATACATCGGCACCGTCCCGCTATAAGTATCGTCATAGTTCTTTGGCGTGTAATTATTGGTACCATAAGATTGTTTCTTATCTTGAAGGGTTGAGTCGTAGAAATATCCATGCTCAAGGGCCGGGGTGTAAACTACGATTGGCTTTATCGTTGAGCCTGGTTGACGCCGCATCTGCGTAGAACGGTTAAAGCCACGGAAAACGTGTTTCCCACGGCCACCAACAACTGCAGTAACTCCGCCATTCTTCGGATTCATAGCGATTGAGGCTGATTGAACC
Source organism: Limosilactobacillus albertensis (assembly GCF_014145555.1). Lineage (NCBI taxonomy): Bacteria > Bacillati > Bacillota > Bacilli > Lactobacillales > Lactobacillaceae > Limosilactobacillus > Limosilactobacillus albertensis. The sequence goes on along the minus strand of NZ_JACIVD010000045.1, from coordinate 17,819 downwards.
ATTGTCCCATCGGCTGAGTCCTGAGGGAAGTTATCATCATCGTCATAAGTCTGCTGCATTGACCGTTGCTGGTTCTGGTCGAGAGTCGTATAAATCCGATAACCATTATTCATAATATCTTTTTCAGAAATATGGTACCGACTCTCTGCTTCCGCAATTACCGCATCAAAGAAGTACGGGTACTTATAACTATCATTTGGTACGTAACCGTTAGTAACATTCAACGGTGTTTGCTTATACTGGTCCGCTGCACTTTGGCTTAATTTGTGATTTTCAACCATCAGTTGGAGAACCATATTCCGGCGCTGTTTAGTTGCGCTAGGATGTTCAATTGGATCATATATTCCTGGCGAGGTCAGCATCCCCGCTAACGTTGCTGCTTGTGGGACTGTCAACTGACTAGCGTTCTCGTTAAAGTAGCGTTTAGCCGCATCTTGAACCCCCCATACCCCGTGCCCGAAGTAGGCATTATTGAGGTACATCGTTAGGATCTCATTCTTGCTATATTGATTTTCAACCTCAACGGCAATAAAGATTTCCCGTGCTTTTCGCGAAAAAGTCTGCTGCTGGGTCAGGAAGGCATTCTTAACTAACTGCTGGGTTAAAGTACTACCCCCGCCAGAAATATAATCACGATGCAGAAGCTTATTTTTCACTAGTAAGAAACCAGCCCGCCCCAAGCCTTTGACAGAAAAGCCATGTTCGTGATAAAAGTTACGGTCTTCGGTTGAGAGGACCGCCGCAGGAACATTTGTCGAAATATTTTTTAATTCTACGTAAGTTCCTTTTTGGGCATACAAGCTCCCAGCTGATTGATTACTGCGGTCATAAATCATTGTTGGCCGTTGCAAACGGTTCTTAAGGTTTTTAACATCTGCTGTTTTAGCAACAAACGTCAGATGGATGCTGGCAATTAAAAATATTCCCAGAAAAATAACAATAATCCACCGCGTTAATTGATAACGATGCCAAAACTTCTTCAGCATCGCAATAAAGAGCTGCCAATAGTGTTTAAACCAAACTCGGAATGATGACCAAGTCTTTTTTAACCACTGCAAGATTCGCTCTTTCAAATCTGAATTAGGTTGTGGTTCACGATTCATTAACAAATCTCCATTTTCATTTCAAAAAGCTGACAATTATTTTATCACATTTTGATAAACGAGAAGATATTTTCACAGTTACTTTTACCATAAGTTAAAAAAAGAGGCTTAAGAAATTTTCCCAAGTCTCTTTGGTAACATATTTAACTATTCTACATTTCATCAGGAGCCTTGATATCAAGTAAATCAAGAGCAGACTTAAGCACATCACTAACTGCTTGAGTAAGAGCTAACCGTGCTGGTTGAGCTTCGTTATCCTCAAGAATCCGCGTGTGAGCATAGTATTGGTTGAACTTCTTAGCTACTTCAAGAGCATATTTAGCAATTACTGATGGGTCATAATTTACCGCAGCCCGCTTAATTGCTTCACTGTATTGACCAAGGAAACTAATTAATTCCCAAGCTTCAGCACCAGCCATAGTCAAATCAACGTTGCTAAAGTCCCGGATACCACCCTTCCGTAAGATACTCTCAGCACGAGCACGAGCATATTGAACGTAAGGACCGGTTTCACCTTCAAACTTAACGACATCTTCAAGTTTGAAGTTAACTGCATTCCGCCGGTAGTTCTTTAAGTCATGGAAGATAACGGCACCAACACCGACTTCTTTAGCAACTTCATCGGCATTCTTAAGGTCAGGGTTCTTTTCCTCAATTTGCTTCCGTGCTAAATCAATTGAATCATTCAATACGTCTTCAAGAGAAACAACATTCCCCTTCCGCGTTGACATCTTCTTACCGTTTAAGTTCATAAGACCAAAGGAGATGTGTTCAATTTGGTTCCACCAGTTGAAGCCCATTTCTTTTAATGCTGCCCGCAATTGTTTGAAGTAAGTTTCTTGTTCAGCACCGACAACGTAAAGGGACTTAGCATGACCATACATCCGCTTCCGGAAAAGGGCAGTTGCCAAATCACGGGTAATGTAAGTAGTGGTTCCGTTACTCTTGATAATTAACAATGGTGGCAAGTTGTATTCGTCCAGGTCAACAATTTCTGCACCCCGGCTAGGCTTTAAGAGGTTCTTATCACGTAACAATTGGATCGGTTCTTCCATCTTTTGTGCAGAGAAAGCTTCACCATTAAATGAATCGAAGTTAACGTCTAACATCTTGTAAACACGTTGGAACCGTTCAAGGGAAACTTCACGGAACCAGTGCCAAAGCCGCCAAGCTTCTTCATCACCGTGCTCAAGCTTAGCAAACCAGTTACGACCAGCTTCTGTATATTCTGGATGTTCGTCAGCTTCATTATTAATCCGCACATAGTACTTAAGCAGTGTATTAATTGGATCCTTCTTAACTTCAGCTTCGTCACCCCACATCTCGTAAGCCGCCATCAGTTTACCAAACTGGGTACCCCAATCACCAAGGTAGTCAATCCGAATCAGGTTATAGTTAACCTTTTCAAGAATCCGGGCAACAGCCTCACCAATCATCGTTGAACGAAGGTGCCCCATCCCCATTGGCTTAGCAATGTTAGGGGATGAATAGTCGATCGTAACATTAGCTTGGTGGCCAAGGTCTAGTTCACCGTAATGCTCAGGGTCAGTCAAGATTGTTTGCAAAATCTTAGCACCAACTTGAGCCTTATCAAGGAAGAAGTTGATATATGGACCGGCAACAACAACCTTTTCAAAACCATCTTGGTTAACTTTTTCAACTAATTCACTTGCAATCATTTGCGGAGCCTTGTGTAAGGTCTTAGCTAAAAAGAATGTTGGGAAGGCATAGTCCCCATTACTAGAATCTTTTGGACGTTCAATCTTAGCTTCGATTTCTTTAACATCCATCTCAGGTAATGCTTGTGCCAATGCAGCCGCAACTTGTTGCTTATCACTCATATATATTCCTCCTTAATTAATAAAAAACGTCTCTAATAAGTATTAAACTTACTAGAGACGAGATTTACCCGCGGTACCACTCTAATTGAATTAGAATTCCACTCATTTATTGATTTAATTAAAATATCTGAGGCACGCTTTCACAAATCAAAAAGCCCCTAACTCTCATCAACAAAGGGTCGCTGTAGATCTCAAAATGCTACTACTCCTCAAATCCTATTTTCATACTCAATCATTATAACAAATATAGCTTTAAAAACAAGGACCAATCTGTAGATATGAGTTTCCTCTTCTCTCTTACTTATTATATGTTACAATGGTAATCATTAAATAATAATGAAAGGTTGATGAGTTATTTATGACAAACCCTACTATTCAAGCCGTAACGATTGCCGGGCATGATTCAGATGGAAGTGCTGGAATGCCCGCTGATCTCCATGCTTTTTTTGCGGATGGCGTATATGGTCACGGTATTTTAACTGCAGCTGTTTCTGGAAATTCTTATGGTATTACTGCTTCCCAAGTAATGCCCAAAGAGTTTATCGCCGAACAATTTAAAGTATTAAGCGAAGACTTCGATATAAGAGCAGCTAAAACGGGAATGCTTGCCAATGATGATGTCATCAATGTCGTCGCTGATAATTATTCTCCCCAAAATTTTGGTCCATTAGTCGTTGACCCGGTAATCATTACTAAGCACGGGGCAATGTTACTCGAACAATCGGCCTACGAATTATTCCGCGAACGAATTATTCCCCTTGCGACCGTCATCGCCCCTAACTTCTATGAAGCGCAAAAACTAACCGGAATTGAAATGACAACGAATGAAGAACGGGTCAAAGCCGCCCACTATCTTCAAGATTTAGGGGCCAAAAACGTTGTAATCAAGGGTGCCCATAACGATGACACACAAACAACAGTTGATGACTTTATTCTTCTTGAAAACGGGGATAGCTTCTGGCTTAAAAAGCCCTTTGTTAAGACCGACCGGTTGAATGGAACCGGAGATAGTTTTTCGGCAATCATTGCTGCTGAACTTGCTAAGGGAAATAATGTCAGCGCAGCAGTAACAAGGGCCAAAGATGCCGTCTATGCAGCAATTGCAAATCCATTAACAGTTGGTCATAAATTTGGCCCCATCAATCACTGGGATGCACAAAAAGAGTTGAATTAGGAGTTTTTAGTTCCTGACTAATTTAATGATAAGGCGATTGAATCATCATTTTCATTATTACAATCAATTAATGAAGTCAAAAGTTGCTAGAGATGCCCTCGACTTTGATAATAAAAATAAAGGCTGAGAAAAACATAAGATTTTCTCAGCCTTTATTTTTAACTAAGCGGGTAACGAGAATCGAACTCGCGACGCAACCTTGGGAAGGTTGAGTTTTACCACTAAACTATACCCGCATTTGCTAACTAAGCTCAACACTTAGTTAGTATATACCTCTTCTAATTATTTGTCATCTTTTTTTGAAGATTTTTTTGCTTTCTTAGATGCCTTAGAATCATCGGCTTCCTCTTCATCATCAGCTTTTTCTTCACGAGGAACTGCCTTAATCATCTTAGCATCTTTTTGGCGAATGACAGCACGGCTATTTAATTCATTAACCCCACTCTTGTCAGACGGATCAAAATCTTGGATTGATACCATAATCGAATTGGTATAAACCTTTTCAACAACCCCCGAAAAATCATGTTCTAAGGGACCAAACTTTTTACCTTTTACAATATCGCCAATTTCAAAATCTGCCACTTAATTTCACCTCAAATATTATTTATTATATATGGAAGTAATATACGTACCTTACACTTTTTTTTATACATTTTCAAGCCAAAAGTATGTGGTCAGTTGCTTTCAAGAATGCTAAAATCAAAGCCGAAAGGAGCCTACCCATATGTTAAAAATAATAGTGGCGATCCTGATCGTGATATTACTAATCACCACTACCATCGGGTTACGCGCTAAAATTGAGCGAAAAGTAACTAATTGGCTTGAATTAAGTCGCCTATTCTATTTTCTTTTATTAACCGCTTCGATTGTCCATGCCTTTTTGCATTTTAAAACACAATTCCTTAGCGATATATTATGGATTATTTTTTTGATTATTATCTATATGCTAATGGAAACTGCTTTTCGCCTAAAACGTGAGACATTTGGCAATCCACATTTAACAATCCTGCTCTTTATTTTCTTAGTTTTAGCGTTAGGAATTAGTTGTTGGTGGATCTAAACCAATAACTATTATTAATTGTATCAATCATTTTTACTAGCTGACTAGTTTCTTCGACATCATGAACACGTAAGACACGACCGCCGCGTAAATACATTGCCGTTTCTGCAATTAATGTTACGTCTAGGCGGTCTTCTTTGGCTAAATTAAATAATTTTTGCCCAAAGCCCTTTCGTGAAATTGCAACCATAATTGGCCGATGCAGGTAATTAAGCTGGTCAATATTACGCATCATCGTATAATCCTGGTATCCATCCGCAATTTTGGCATAACCGATGCCCTGATCAAGAACCACTCGTTCAAGATTAATACCCGCAGCAGCGATCGTTCCCAAATTATGTTCAAAGAACTTTTGAATTGCGACTGTTAAATTATCGTAATCGTGGGTCCGGCTGCTATGCATCGTAACCATCCCCACTGCACTTTTAGCCATTAAAGCTAGTTTTTGATTTGTATCAAATGCTTGAACATCATTAATAATATCAACGCCTGCTTTTATTGCCGCTTCCATAACCGGTAATTTATATGTATCAACAGCAATTGCTATTTGCGGATAATCATGCTTGAGGATATCAATAGCGGGCATGATCCGATGAATTTCTTCTTGCGGGTCAACTTCAGTAAAGCCACCTGGTTTAGTAGTTTGCCCGCCTACTTCGATTACATTTGCTCCTGCCTTGACCATTTTATCGATTTGGCGAGTAATTTCAGCAATTGATTGATATTTTCCGCCATCATAAAATGAGTCCGGCGTCACATTAAGGATTCCATAAATAACCGGCTGCTCATTAAGCTTAAATGTAAAGCGTCCGGCCCGCCACAAGATTTGATGGTGTTCCTGAATTTGTTTAAGAGAAGCAAGCAGCTCTCGGTCATTATTCCAACGTTCTTGAACATGAATCATCAACGCTTTAAGTGATTGCAATGGAAATAAAAATTCAACACGGCTGCCAATACAGACTACTGGCACATCAAAATGACAAACGAACTGTTCAACCATCGCCGCAGTTTCAACTTTCTCACATTCCCAAGTTAATAATAACTGTTGATGCCGATTGATTTGATCAGCCAAAATAGCAGTTTCTAACTTAGAAGTATTGTTGGTAATTGTTTTTTCAGTAATTTTCATTTTACTTCTCCCAACTGATCTAATAAATTTTTCACAGCGCGTGCACGATGAAGATATGAAATACGTTTAGGACGACTCATTTCGGCAAGAGTCTGATCTTCGCCATCCGGTATTAGAATTCGATCAAACCCGGTTGAATTAGTTCCGCGTTCTTCAGATGCAATTACTCCAGTTAATTCACCGCGAGCAATATTGCTGACGTGTCCATTAACTGCTAAAGCAATTGTCGTCTTCATCGTAAATTTACGTGATTTCCCATTAACTAATTGAATCAAATACCGATTGAGCTGGCCGTCGGGAACTTCAACCGCTAATTCACGTGCTGTTTGAACGCCATATTTTGTAGGAAACGCAGCTAGTTCTAGTCCAGAATCGTCAGCAATAACATTAGCTTCTGGTAATTGCTGGCTAATAAAGATTGCCTTTTTAGTCGCATTTTCTTGGTAGTTCGTCGTCGATTCTGATGGAAAATGCTGGTGCGGTAGTTTGTCCGTATAGATTTCGCCCCACTGGTGGTAAAACCGCAAAATTTTTTGGATTTCATCTGCCTTAAAAGTATTATGGGTTGCAATAACAAAATTATTTTTCATTTAGATTGGCCTCGATGTCTTTAATGGTATAAAAAGAGCCAGTAACAATGATTAGATCATCAGGATTCGCAAGCTCTCGTGCCTTTGCCAGTCCCTCATTTGGTGTTTTAGCAACTACCGCCTGTGGAAGAATTGCTGCCAATTCAGTAACCGGGAAGGCCCGAGATAGGTGATTAGGAATGGTAATAATTAATCTATCTGTTAATCGTTGATAGGTTTTACACATCTCTATAATGTTTTTATCAGCAAGGAACCCTAAGACCATAATAATTTTATTGCTAGGGTAAAATTGCAAAGTATGATAAAGCTGATGAGCAGCATCAGGATTATGAGCCCCATCAAGAACCACAGTTGGATGATGAGCAATCACCTGCATTCGTCCGGGAATAGAAATTGTCTTCATCATCGTTAATAACGGTTGCCATGAATTTATAAAACCTTCCTGAATTAAATATCGAAATACGCTAATAACAGTGCCAAGATTCTGGCTTTGAAACTCCCCAAGCAAGCTAAAAGGGACCGAATGTAATGCATTATTAAAGAAAATGGCTGCTTTTCCATCAATGATTTTCTGCTCTTTAGCAAGAGTCAGCTCTACATTTTGACTCTGAGCATAGTCATGAATAATATCACTTACTGCTTCTTGCTGGCACGGTCCAAGAAAGACCTGGTGAGTACCCGTCTTGATAATGCCAGCTTTTGCATACGCAACGTCGGTAATCTCAGGTCCTAAAATACGGGTATGATCAAGGGCAATATGAGTGATTACTGCAATTAATGGTGCGTTAATTATATTAGTCGCATCATCACGTCCGCCTAGTCCACACTCAATCACTGCCCAATCTACTTTTTGATCGGCAAAATATTGAATCATTATTAACGTCCACCATTCGAATACCGTGATATCAGCTGGTGTAATATTAACTGGTAATCGCCTAACAATTTTTTGATAAGTATCTACAAAAGCTTGTCTGCTTATTAACTTATCATTAATTTTAACCTGTTCACGATCATCAACAAGCGCTGGACTGTTAAAATAGCCTACCTTGTATCCTGCATATTGTAGGCTTTGTTCCAACATCATCCCAGTTGAGCCTTTTCCATTAGTACCCGCGATGTGAATAATCTTAAATTGACGATCTGGATTTCCCAAACTGGCAAGAATTGGTTTTAAAAATTTAATACGATCTTTTACACCACCGAGCATTCGCCGGTTAAAGCCCGCAATAATTTGTTCATAAGTCAGCACGGTTATTCCTCGTTTGCATTAAAAATTCTCGTTTTAAGTCTTTATCTTCCTTAAACCGACCAGTAAATTTATCAGTATAGGTGTACTGCCCTGCTTTATTAACACCGCGCATTTCCATACAAAGGTGGCGCGCGCTAATTGTTACCGCAATTCCGGCAGGATCAAGGATACGCTGTAATTCTGCTACTAAGTCCGTTGTTACTTGCTCCTGCATTCCTGGCTTTTTAGTCACGAAATCAATTAACCGCGGAATTTTGCTTAAACCAATTACCCGGCCATCTTTAGGAACATATGCCACATTAGCGTAACCAAAAAACGGCAACAGGTGATGCTCACACATTGAATAAAACGGAATGTGCTGAACTAATACCATCTCCGGAACATCACTAACATGAAACACTTTATAATTAGCCATATCTTCAGGTTGACGTTTCAAAGATGAAAAAACTTCTTGATACATTTTAGCAACCCGTTGCGGAGTTTCTAACAATCCCTCACGGCTCGGATTTTCACCGATAGCAATTAACAAATCCCTAACAGCTTTTTCTATTTTTTGTTGGTCCATAAAAACACCTCTTGTCCATATATCTTTTTTAGCCAGTTATGATCTGAAGTTGCTTTCAATAAAGCAGTCAATCGTTGGTGATAAGGTTCATCCGAAGTTGAAATCTCAATCATTGGAACTAGTACAAAGCGCCTGTTCGCCATTTCTGAATGCGGGATTATTAAAGTCGGTGTTTTGATTTGCTGGTGGCCAAAGTCAATGATATCTAAATCAATTGTCCGCGGTCCCCAGTGGATAAGCCGCTTACGGTGAAGGCTCTGTTCAATCCAATGCAAGTAATCAAGGAGCTGTTGGGCAGTTAAATCTGTTCTTAGTTTTACAGCAATATTATAAAAAGAGTCCTGCTTTACACCACCAACTGGTTCCGTTTCATAAACGGATGAAATCGCTAAAAGTTCAATTTGAGATGAACTTGCTAATAGCTGAACTGCTTTTTGCAAATTTGCTAACCGATCACCAATATTACTGCCAATACTTAAATATGCTTCATTCATGGTCGTTTGCTCCCTGCACCTCAATTTCAATATTGTCAAAGATTCCGGCAATTGGCACACTATATTTACGAATACGTAACCGCACGTTGTCTAACATCGGATAAGTCCGTAAAATTTCATGAAGCAAGTTATTAGCAAGACTTTCAATTAAGTTATAGTTGTGATGGGTCACAAATTGCGCAATTGTGTCATAGACATCTGCATAGCTAACCGTTTCTTCTAAGTTATCCGTCCTTACTTTAGTTTCAATTGGGTAAGTCATTTCACAATCAACTTCTATTTTTTGACCGAGCTTTTTTTCTTCCGCAAACACGCCATTATATGTATTAAATGACATATTATTAATTCTAATTTTTCCGATAAGCTACTGCCCCTTCACGTTTTATTTTCTATCATAACGCATAAGTTTCTTTGTGAAAATATACTAATGAATTAAAGGGATAATCTTTTCTTGATACCAATTTTCTCCCGCTGCTGAGAATGGATTGGAAAAAGGTGCCGGCTTTATTAAAGCATCATCAACATTGAATAATCTACGTTGTCCCTTTACTTTTAATGGTTCAATCCAATACGATCCTCCAGTTTCAAATGGTGCGATTTTCCAAGCATAGTAAGATTGGTCGCCATCACAACGTTTTTCTATATCGACTATTTTTGCAACACATAAGGCATATCCAGCTACCGCTCCCCGTGTTTTCTTAGCTGTATTACAAATTAATAAGTCACCACGGTATGAGGTTGTCCAGCTTCGGTATTCTTCTGTTTTATTGCCATTAAGTATTTCCATTGCGTATTCGGGATGAATTGATAAAGCTTTCATGGATATTCTCCTTCTAGGTTATAAATACTATTTATTGTAGCTTAGTTATCATGTCTCGGCAAAAAACACTTGTAATTTTTATTGAGTTCGGTATACTTAGTAGTGTTACAAAATAGTTTAGTGCCTCAGTGGCGGAACTGGCAGACGCGCAACGTTCAGGTCGTTGTATGGTTATCCATGTACAGGTTCGAATCCTGCCTGAGGCATTATTTAAGAATTGTAAAAAGCGGACAAACATTGTTTTAGCAGTGTTTGTCCGCTTTTTTATATTCGCAGAAATAGTATAAATTTGTCACTCTAGTACACAAAAAAATCCCGACCACTGCATCATCTGCAATAATCGGAGTTTTTGTTAAACTTATAATTAATTTCAGTATTATACCTCAAGTAATACTACGTTCCTATTTATCAAATATTTCTCCATCAATTATTTAATAAATTGAATCATCGTACCATATGCTGTTAATACTAAGAATTTAGGTGCCACTTGCATGTTAGCCACATTCGTAGTAAAGCGAACCTCGACAACACCATCTGCACCTTTTTCACTTGCACGTCGCTTTAATTTTTCTTGAACATCACTAAATAACTGATCCATTGACTCGAAGGAATCAATAGCTTCAGATGGCATTGCTAGATGACTAGTAGCATTAACAATCCCTAAAATTCGATGTGCCTGTGGAAACCCCTCAGTTGATAAAAACATCTGCCATCCTCCTAAAATCATTACCACTTTAAAATAACAAAGAGACTGGAATATTTCCAGCCTCTTTGTTATTTTACGGAAAGAATCTGCTACTTTGCTAAGGAACTAACTTTATTATCCACTTTTGATTCTAACTTCCGCAAAGTCGCATTATATTATCAATCTAGTGCACCCTGGTGACAATTCATTACATAAATATTTAATTCGAGGTTTCGTGTCACACTTATGTTGCTTCTAGCCTACTCCTCAATTTTCTTTCGGCGCTAAATTGATTAACGAGAATTTATATTAATCTCTGTTTCTGTTCTTTCCACACCCATAATATACCATCTTTTGAAAGCGATTACAATAGTTAAATTTAACTAACTTGCATTAAGAGAATATACATTGCTATTGCATTGTTAATTATATGAATTGCAATCGAATTACGAATATCTGCTGTTCGTAAATAAACAAAAGCAAGGACCATTCCCATATAGGCATACATCAAAAAACTAATAGGATTGCTACTCATATGTCCTGCTGAAAAAACAATTCCTGAAAGAATTACTTTCGGCCAAATATTTCCACGCTTAAAGAACATATTTGTAAGCGTTCCTCTAAAAATAAGCTCTTCTGCAATCGGGCTCAGAATAACCGCAGAAAACACAAATACTACTGTAATAACCTCATTATGACCGAGCATACTACCAAGCGCTGCATTATTAGCAGTTTCAGTTTGATGATAAAGCAGTCGATTGAAATAGCTCAATATGTCCATTCCAATGATAATTGCTAAATAACCGCCAATAATCTGGCCAACCTTAATGCCTGCTGGTTTTCCTAATTGGTTATACGACTCATAAGTTCGTCGCGCCCACCAAATAATTACAAGCATGAGGCAAATAAACAAGGCCATAAAACCGTAAACAGCTAATTGATTGGTTTTTGCATAATGCAATGCAAATCTTACGGCAATAGGGGGAATTTCAATTGCAATCAACATTACAGCAATTAAAATCACTCTAAAAATCCAAGATTGCTTAATTATTTTCATTTTTTTGTTTTTCTTCCTTTGCTCGTTTTTCACGCATACGTTGAATACTCCAGCGGGTTGAGATTTTAGTCACAATAATGTTTGCCACTACAAAACCGATTACCCACAACAGGTACATAACCCACCCTGAGATATAGTGCTCAATTGTTAGCCACACTAAAATCGCAAAAATGATAAATGGCGGAATAACTACCTTAAGGATAAATTCTGCTTTCACAAGTAAAACCTCCATATTATTTGATCCACAGTTTACTAAATCAGAAAATAAATCGCAAGTTATTATCTGAAATAATAAAAGGTAAGGAAATCCGTTTTCCTTACCCTCCTTTATCACTAAATTATATTAATTTATTTAGTTATTCTTTGAAGCAGCCATAACTTCCTCATGTGTAGGAATTGATGGTAATGCTCCTAGTTTTTGAACGGCTAATGAACTAGCACGCTGAGCATATACCAATGCCTTTTCAATGTTACTCATATCAGGCTTTAATTGGGAAGAAAGCGCACCGATAAATGTGTCACCAGCTGCCGTTGTATCAACAGCATTTACCTTAAACGCCGGAATGAAGTTATAACCGTCTTGAGTACAATAGAAAGCACCCTTCGCACCAACAGTAATAATTAAGTTACGAACACCCATTTGTGCAAACTTAGCAGCAGACATTAACATTGAGGTTTCATCAGTAACAATAATACCGGTTAAAGTAGCACTTTCAGTTTCATTTGGAATAATCAAGTCAGTAAGTTTTAGTAAGTCGGGATTAATCTTATGCGCAGGAGCTGGATTTAAGATTGTTTTAACACCATTTTCCTTAGCAATTTCAAATGCCCGTAATGTTGCATCTTGTGGTGTTTCAAATTGGGCAATAACAAAATCTGCACCAGCAATTTGATCACGTGCATCTTCAACTTCTTTAACACTTAATTGTTGGTTGGCACCACCATATACCAAAATACTGTTTTGACCACTTTCATCTAACAAGATAGCTGCTGAACCTGTTCCAGCATTTTCATCAACATGAATTCCGGTTGTATTGATATTATTATCCTTTAAAGCTTGGATCATCATCTTACCACCGGCATCCTCACCAACTTGACCAACGAAAGCTGTATCGGCACCAGAACGTGCAGCAGAAACTGCTTGGTTTGCCCCTTTACCCCCAGCAGCATTAGTCTTATCTAAAGCAGCAATTGTTTCACCAGGTAATGGCATCCGCTTAACTTTCATTGTCGTATCAACATTTAAACTACCTACAATTGTTACATGGTTTGTCATTAATTATTTCCTCCTTAAACAATCGGCATCTAATTGATAATACCATCATACCATATTACTTTTGCCGATAGGAACTTGTGCTATTACGTTTAATTAATTTTACTGGAAAGTTTTGCACACGTGCTCCATTACTATTATGGTCTATCTGTTCAATTAGCATTTTAGTGGCACCCGCACCTAAATCAAATATTGGCTGCTGAACAGTTGTAAGTCGTGGAGAAACATAATCATCCCAGTAAATATTATCATAGCCAATTACAGAAATATCATCAGGAACTTGCACTCCTAATTCATGCAAGCCGCGTAATAGTCCAATTGCCATCTCGTCATTTGCTGCAAAAACCGCAGATGCTCCTGTTTCACAGACTTTTTTAGCTGCCTTATAACCACCATCTTTGGTTAAGGGTGCTCGAATAACATCATGGTGAGCATCAATCGTTAATCTATTTTCATCAATCACATTTTTAAAACCATTCATCCGATGATTTAAATTTTCCGTTGGATTATCAGATGTAAGAACCGCAATATGTTTATGACCTAATTCAATTAAATGTCTGGCTGCAATTTGGCCACCAAAATAATCATTCGTTTGAACACGATCACCCTCCTGCGTATGATTCTGATCAAACAAAATGTATGGAATATCATTGAATGAGATGACCTCTTTAATTGTTTCGGTTGTCATAGTTGCGCTAGCGATTACTAATCCGCTAATTGACCGTTCAATCATCTGCGAAAGATAGTACTTTTCAAGTTTAGGATCACGATTAGCACTAAATACAAGCGGAATAAACTCCGCTTCCCGAGCGATACTTTGAACACCTTCAATAAAGGTACCAAAAAACGGGTTAGCAATATTAGGAACAAGTACCCCAATAGTTTTTGCACTTTTTAGAATCAAGTTCCGCGCATTAAAATCAGGTACGTATTTATATTTATCACGTAACGCAAGTACCTTTTCCTGTGTTGCTGCGCTAAAACGGTCACCCTTATTATTTAGGATTTGAGAAACTGTTGTAACAGAAACTCCTGCTTCTCTTGCCAAATCGCGAATTGTTATTTTCTTTTTCATCGCCGTCCAACCTCTTTAGTAAACAGTTTTATCAACTAAATTGCATTTAACTAATTTAAACTAAAATGACCTATTTTGCAATCACATTTCATTAAAAATATCTTTAAGAATTTGTTTTCCCGTTGCCATTTGGGTCCCGCGAACGCGAATATAATCAATTTGGGCGCGTAAAATATCATATTCCCATAATGAAGATAAATCGTGATCGTTAAAATAGCGAAGCGTAACATTAATTGGAGTTAACGCAGTAATTATTCCTGTAAAATCATCGCTCCCCTTATACTTTTTAGTTCCAATAACAACAGGAAGGCGGTTTACATACGAATCGTTTAAAAGGTTCGATAATAAGTCTCCGCGCGTAATTGCTGGATGTTCATCAATAAATTTCTGTACTTGCCAAATATCAAAATAATTATGAGTATGTGCTACTTTTGTTTTCTCAGAAATATTCACTAGGTAATCACTATGACGCTCTGTATAAAAAATACTTTTAATCCGAATCACAATCAACCCGTTAATTTTACCGTCCCAGTCAATACTAATCATTAAACAAAATACTGGATCTAAGGCAACGACAAATCCTACATTAAAATATTCATCATTGGGTAGGTTATGAACCTCAATCAGCGTCCCCTGCTGCTTGGCAAGCGTTAATTGAACTCGGTTTTCATTTTCATTCTCTGTTTTCATCTTTACTTCCTTAAAATTGATTTTTCAAATGATTAAATTTTAAAAATTTGATCGCATTCCATCTCCTATTATAATCGCTAACAATGTAGATGTAATAACTTTTACTACGATAAGCTAAATCCAACAACCACCAAATATTGTAAAATTAGGTGTGTCATTCCACAATATTTTGTAGTAAGATGTTTTCTGTGACAAAAAAGTAAAGAGGGGCCATTATGGTGATTATTACAGCAGGGATGATTGGTGTCGGTAAAACAACTTTAACTGGAAAGATTGCCGAACACTTACATACAAAAGCATTTTTTGAACCAGTCGGAGAAAATCCAGTTTTACCACTGTATTATAAAAATCCAAAACAATACGGCTTTTTACTCCAAATTTATTTTTTAAACAAACGATTTTCAATGATTAAGCAAGCACTCGCTGACGACAATAACGTGCTTGACCGCTCAATCTATGAAGATGCATTGTTTACGCGAGAAAATAACGCTGAAGGCAACATTACAGATACTGAACTTGAAGTATATCTAAAACTTCTCGATAATATGATGAATGATCTCCAGCAATTACCAAAGCGCGCACCAGATTTAATGGTCTATTCTGAGACCGACTTTGAAACAATTCTATATCGAATCAAAAAACGCGGGCGCGATTATGAGCAAATTGATACTAATCCAGAATTAAAGGATTACTACTACAAAATGTGGAGTGCCTATAAGCAATGGTATAAAGATTATGATGCTAGTCCAAAAATGAAAATTGATTTGGAGCGTTACGACCTTGAAGATCCTAAAAATGTTGATGCAGTTTTAGCAATGATCGACGAACGCCTAAAGTCATTGCGATAAGTAACGAAGGAGCATAAATATGTTTAGATTTATTTTCAACATATTTATGCTTTTTTCTTTTTCTTCCAATGTTGCCGTATGATTTTAATCAATCCCACCGTCCCAACCCCACCAAGTAACGGAATATATTGGGGAATATCGAGATCAGTTTTACTTGCTTGAACAGGATGCTTATCAATTACTGTAGGTGTAGAACTACTTGCCATTTCTTTCTCCGCAAGCGGAAGCGGCTTCATATTTTCGTTTCCACTATAAACCTGCTCATCGTACCTAGTAAGTTGGTAGGTATCGATTAAACGATTTAGCTTCTGGTCATATCGCGGGTCTGTAGCATAACGTCCCCGTAATGCACGAGTAGCGTCACGATAGCCACTGGTATTCTGCCGATGAACATCATGGTAAAGCGGATCATCTAGCGTTTTGGCATAATCCTTTAATGCCGCATATTCATTAGGATATCGACGGAAATTACTAAAAACCTGTAGTTTCTGCCCTTGTGAATTATATTCAGTTGTTGGTTGTGACACAGTTTGCTGATCAAAATAACCCTTAACGCCAAATAAGTTATTATATGGTGATTTTCCTAGCGTACTACAGCCCCAATCACTTTCTAAAGCCGCTTGGGCAATAATAACTGAGGGGTATAAATCATACTCTTTACCAATTTGCTGGGCAACTGGCGCAATTCGATTAATAAACTTTGCTTGTATCACGGAGGGAAGCTGGGGTAAATAAGTGCGCAAATCCGATTCTGGAATTGATCGTACGCCTTCTTCCGCTTTATTTTCTGATGGAATAGAATCCCTATCAATATTGTCAACCGCACTTTCATATTCGGCTAAATATGTATTGATATATTCTTCATCATGGCCGGCTAATTGTCCTTCATCAATCGGTTTTAAATTTTTAACATCTTCACATGCATCATAGTGAGCCTGTTGAGTACTATCAGCTTGAGCGGTCCCGCTAAGACCCGTTAATATTATTAATGTGCTAGTGATGACACGTCGTTTTAACACAATAAAACACTCCTTCATAACGTCCTATAATATATATACGAGGAAATTTTGAATTTGCATTTTTAAAATCCCGAAATGTCAATTTAAATTAGAAAAATGTTGAAAGCTGTTCATCTGTGACGTGACTTAGGAATACTTCAAGTGGTGTGCGGTAGTGAAGTGACTTCCGTGGAATAGTATTTCGTTTGTGCATCAGCTGGGTGATTAGTTCATCTGGTAAATTACGGAAGTCTAATCGTTTACTGAGACCGTCACGACGTAAGATACCATTATTGTTTTCATTCAGGCCGCGTTGATTGGGCGCTCCAACCTCCGCAAAATAAGTATGAAGATCATGTTTATTGGCAATCTCACGCCAGCCCGCGAATTCCTTACCATTATCAAAGGTAATCGACTTAACGAAATGACGAGGTATTTTAGAAAGCCATTTATCCAAGTGATAGTTAACTGCTTCATCAGTTTTACGATGAACGTTAAGCACAATCATCACCTTAGATTGACGTTCCACCAAGGTCATGACCGCACCACGATGAGCTTTTCCTTGAACAGTATCAGCTTCAAAGTGACCAAACTCGTGTTGGTAGTGAGGAAAATCATGGTATCGCTGGTAAATACTCCGACCGAGATGCCCCGCCTTACCACGTCGTTCGACATAGCCATTGGGGTGTCGCTTGCCTTTCATCGGTAATTGCTGGACGGCAAAATTGTACTGTCCACGAGCAAACATCCGATAAAGTGTCCGCATACTACAGCTAATTGTCCGTTCTGCTCGACCAATGATCGTATCAGGTGTCCAGCCCGCTTTAACCTGCTCATTGATGTAGCTGATCTCATCCTTGGCTAGCTGAGCCTGCTTACGACCACAACGCTGCTTATTCCGTTGGTAAGCCTTAAGATACTGTGCAATGGTCTTACCGCTATCAAGAAATCGATAGACTCGGTAAATAGTTTCTTGGCTTCGTTTAAGCAGTTTAGCAGCTTGATAAGCCTTCGTACCTTGGTGCCAAAAATTAGCTATGAGGGTTAGTTCACGTGTGGTAAGATGTTTATAAGTCATTTGTGATGTTCCTTTACTTTTGTTTGTGGTTATTCAAAAGTCTATCACAAATGGCTTTTTTATTTTTCTAACTTAATTTTACAAACGGCG
>NZ_JACIVD010000044.1:0-115263 GCF_014145555.1 Limosilactobacillus albertensis | reverse complement strand
CGCCGTTTGTAAAATTAAGTTAGAAAAATAAAAAAGCCATTTGTGATAGACTTTTGAATAACCACAAACAAAAGTAAAGGAACATCACAAATGACTTATAAACATCTTACCACACGTGAACTAACCCTCATAGCTAATTTTTGGCACCAAGGTACGAAGGCTTATCAAGCTGCTAAACTGCTTAAACGAAGCCAAGAAACTATTTACCGAGTCTATCGATTTCTTGATAGCGGTAAGACCATTGCACAGTATCTTAAGGCTTACCAACGGAATAAGCAGCGTTGTGGTCGTAAGCAGGCTCAGCTAGCCAAGGATGAGATCAGCTACATCAATGAGCAGGTTAAAGCGGGCTGGACACCTGATACGATCATTGGTCGAGCAGAACGGACAATTAGCTGTAGTATGCGGACACTTTATCGGATGTTTGCTCGTGGACAGTACAATTTTGCCGTCCAGCAATTACCGATGAAAGGCAAGCGACACCCCAATGGCTATGTCGAACGACGTGGTAAGGCGGGGCATCTCGGTCGGAGTATTTACCAGCGATACCATGATTTTCCTCACTACCAACACGAGTTTGGTCACTTTGAAGCTGATACTGTTCAAGGAAAAGCTCATCGTGGTGCGGTCATGACCTTGGTGGAACGTCAATCTAAGGTGATGATTGTGCTTAACGTTCATCGTAAAACTGATGAAGCAGTTAACTATCACTTGGATAAATGGCTTTCTAAAATACCTCGTCATTTCGTTAAGTCGATTACCTTTGATAATGGTAAGGAATTCGCGGGCTGGCGTGAGATTGCCAATAAACATGATCTTCATACTTATTTTGCGGAGGTTGGAGCGCCCAATCAACGCGGCCTGAATGAAAACAATAATGGTATCTTACGTCGTGACGGTCTCAGTAAACGATTAGACTTCCGTAATTTACCAGATGAACTAATCACCCAGCTGATGCACAAACGAAATACTATTCCACGGAAGTCACTTCACTACCGCACACCACTTGAAGTATTCCTAAGTCACGTCACAGATGAACAGCTTTCAACATTTTTCTAATTTAAATTGACATTTCGGGCTTAAAAACTCGGTGACCATATCCACTACTTATATGCAAACTTGAACAAATATCACTAAAAGTAAAAGCTGAATTCACATCATCATTATTAACCCAATCTTCAATTGTGACTGAAATATCTCGTCCAACTTTAGCTTCCTTATCGGTAAATGGCAAATTATATCCTTTTATTTTCTGTACTAAAATACTTAATTGCTTTAGATATTGTAAGAGTATAATTTCAATATCTACTTGAACTTCAAAGTCATTTCGACGAGCTTTATCCTTACATAAATTAACAATATCATTCAATATTTTCCCAGATATATGCGCTAAGTCCGAATGTGCTGGTATCAATTTATTAGCTAAAAGGCCTATAATTTTTGAACGTAATTCAACATCTTCAAAATCAAAATGCAAACACATATACGTCATCTTTTTATAATCATCTGCATTCCTATTTGTATGCAACGTACCCGGTGCAATTAAAATAGCATCTCCTGGTCCAAGATCAATTACACGTGAGTCCTTAATCTCCGTAAGTTGATGCCCTTTTGTCACAATCATTAATTCAATTACTTGATGGCTCTGTTCAAAAAAAGTCCACCCGCCATTTACCGTATGCTTATGACCACCAAACATATATAATCCTGATTCAATTGTCGGAAATGATATGAAGCTCTGCACCTTTATTACTCCTTTCTTTTAACTTTTTGTTCCATCATTAATATTATCTGTCAAAAAGTACTGCGTGTTTAGGTCTATTTATAACCTAAATTTGTTAATTCGTAACTTATCTTTTATCTAAATATTTGTTATATTCTGACCATAATTTATTATATCCATTTTAAGGAACCGCTTTCAAAAAACAAAAAAAGTGCTATACTTTATCACAAAAGTTAGTCATTTATTTAAACTAACTAATACAAGCAACTAACTTACACCTTTTTATTACTGTTTGTATATAAGTTAGGAGACTTAACATGAAACATAAATTATCATCAGGGTGGATATATTTCTTTGCTGCCTTAGGCGGATTACTCTTCGGATATGATACCGGATCAATTTCTGGAGCCATTCTTTTTATTGAAAAGCAATTAGCATTGAATTCCTGGCAACAAGGATGGGTTGTTTCAGCAGTTCTTGTCGGTGCTATTATTGGCGCCATTACGATTGGTCCTTTCTCAGATCGCTTTGGTCGTCGAAAGCTGCTATTATTAACATCTGTTCTCTTTTTTATCGGGGCTTTAGGTTCTGGGTTAGCTCCTGAATTTTGGACCTTAATTCTTACACGAATTATCCTTGGATTAGCTGTTGGGGCCGCTTCATCTTTAATTCCTACCTATTTAGCTGAACTAGCACCAGTTGCCAAGCGCGGAATGATGTCCGGAATGTTCCAACTCATGATTATGTCTGGTTTACTCTTAGCTTATATTCTTAACTATTACCTACAAGGAATCTATACAGGCTGGCGCTGGATGCTTGGTTTTGCGGCTTTACCTGCTGCAATTTTATTTATCGGTGCAATTATTCTTCCAGAATCGCCACGTTACTTAGTTCGTAATGATAAAGAAAATGTTGCTCGCGAAGTCTTAATGACAATGAACAATAATGATGAAGACGTTGTTAATGGCGATATCGCTAAAATTAAGAAACAAGCGGAAATCGTCTCTGGTGGTTGGAAAGAATTATTTGGTCTAATGGTTCGTCCCGCACTAATAGCTGCAATTGGTTTAGCTATTTTCCAACAGGTAATGGGCTGTAATACGGTTCTTTACTATGCACCAACCATCTTTACTGATGCTGGATTTGGTGTTCACTTTGCCTTACTTTCACATATTTGGATCGGTATCTTCAATGTCATCGTAACTTTCATTGGAATCTACCTTATGAACAAAGTTAGCCGGCGTAAAATGTTAATCGTTGGGGGCTGGCTAATGGGCATTACCCTCTTCGTTATGTGTTGGGGATTAATGCATTCTAGTGACTCAAAACTAGCTGCTGATATTGCTGTCATTTCAATGGTTATTTATATTGCCTCATTCTCTGGTACTTGGGGCCCTATCATGTGGACAATGATTGGCGAAATGTTCCCGCTTAACATTCGGGGCCTTGGAAATTCTTTTGCTGCTGGTGTTAACTGGACTGCAAATGCAATTGTTTCATTGACTTTCCCACCACTACTTAGTTTCTTCGGCAAAGGTACACTATTTATTGGTTATGGAATCTTCTGCCTTCTAGCTATTTGGTTCGTTCATTCCAAAGTCTTTGAAACACAAGGTAAATCACTTGAATCAATCGAACAATGGTTACGCGATCAAGCAACAAAGAAGCAAAAGGGCACATCTTCTGAAACTACTACTGTCCAAAAAGAAAATTAAATACATGATATTTAGCCGGCACGACAAAATTGCAAAGCCGGCTTTTTAAATCTAATATAAATCAAATTATGATATAATGAAGTCGTTATAAGCAATAGGAAGGAGAATGACAATGATATCATATAAAGATTGTACTCCTGACGAGCTAGATTACACGATTGGTAAAGGCGGTAACCTAACAATTACTGTCAACGATAAGAAAATCGTTCTCACTTTTAGCGATGTTCCTGCCGAAAATTCTGATTACATGGATGTTAAGATTCTTTCCGAACCTAAGCATATAATGGCTTCAATCGTAATCGATGCCTATCAAAAGGATAAAGCGGACGACCCAGAAACAGAGAAAATGGTAAAAGAAAAGTTAGCTAACTGCATTAATACAGCTGTAAAAAATCGTTTCGGCCTCATCTAACAATTACGGACATGACAATTTTCTAACACAGAATGAAAAAGCCTCTAGTATTCGGCACATCTGAACACTAGAGGCTGCTTTATATTTAAAATAGTAACGAGACCGTGCTAATCTTCAGTCTCTAATCGACATTTTTTACTTCTTTAGGCCACTTGAAATGTAATAAATAATCATCTAATCCTAAAGCGCGGTGAATTGCCAACGAACTTGCTCCTAATAATGATGTCATTCGTGATCCTTTAATCATCTGAATAGGTGAAAATATCCCTAATTCTACTAGTCGATCCCGCACCATGACATATATTTCTGGTAAATCTTCAAACAAGGTTGAATTAAAATAGACTTTTTCTGGTCCATACGACACAACCGCATTATAGGAGACCTCTGCAATTAGATTAGCGGCATGATTTAAAATCTGTTGCACCTGGTCATCTTCACGATAAAGTTTAACTAATTCGGTACTTGTTAATGAGGTTAAGTTCTTAGCATCCATTATCTGGCGCATAATTGCCTCTTCAGAACATAAGGATTCGACTTTTACAAGTTGTCGTGATCCGCTATCTAAGTCATTAGACATTAAGCTCCTGCCAATTTCACCTGCCATTCCGCGAAAGCCACGATATAAGCTGTGATTTGTGATAATACCAACACCAATTCCCCGATGGATACTAATAGTTATTAAATCACGAATATCTTGGTTAACACCAAAGTCTTGCTCAAAAACTGCCGATAAATTAGCTTCATTTTCTAAGACAACCGGTACGTCAAATTCCTTACTAAAATATTCTTCAAGGTCAATACCCTGCAATTCAAGAAATGGTGAGTCAATTACCTTATTGTCATACACAATCCCATGAATTGAGAATGCAATCGCTAGTAGACCATGTTGGGTTGAATCAACACCTTGGAGTTTCTTTATCTCCTTTTTTATCATTTGCATAATGCTTAAAATATCAAACTTTTCAATTGGTTCACGGCTATATTGAATAATTTCTCCATTGAGATAATTAAACATCGCTGCCATATATGTTGTTCCAATATTAAAACTTGCAACATACCCATAGTTATGGTTCATACTAACAAGATGTGGTTTTCGGCCACCGCTACTAGTCGATTCTCCCTGACGAATGCC
The DNA here is from genome assembly GCF_014145555.1 of Limosilactobacillus albertensis. NCBI lineage: Bacteria > Bacillati > Bacillota > Bacilli > Lactobacillales > Lactobacillaceae > Limosilactobacillus > Limosilactobacillus albertensis. The sequence goes on along the minus strand of NZ_JACIVD010000044.1, from coordinate 110,281 downwards.
CTCAATAAAGCCTTCTTCATTTAATTCATCATATATTGACGAAACCGTTGATTTATTCAATTTTAGCTGCCGTGCTATCTCTGCTCGTGATGTTTCAGTATTATTAAATAGCTGTTGCAAAACGAGTTTTTTATTTTGGATTCGTGAAAGATTACGGTGGTCATTTATCATTTTTAGCTACCTCTGATTAATAAAATATTTTATATCGGTAATGCCTGTACTACAGCACAATTAGCTTTATTATAGCACGAAAGAAGGCTTAACTAGTTTAACGTTTTAGTCGCAATAGTTTGATTTCTAAATAACACCATAAAATAATTAACAGTACGCTGTAAGCAGCCGAAAGCCAGACTACATATTTCAAAAAAGCTAAAATGTGAAATACAGTGAGGATTTGCAGACAAATTGTTAAAACAATCCATACTACTAAGTGATCTTTAACTCGGTCACGGTGTTCAATTAGTTCATCTTTTTTCATAATCATTCTCCATACAAAAAGAGGGCTGAAATGAGTTAGTTACCCCTTCACCCTCTTAATGAGCTAATTAATCGTTCTTTGCCATCTTATCCCGTAATTCTTTACCGATTTCTTCATAGCCAGGCTTACCAAGCAATCCAAACATATTTGTCTTGTAAGCTTCCACTCCTGGTTGGTTAAATGGGTTAATGCCGTTTAAGTAGCCGGAAATTCCCATGGCAACCTCAAAGAAGTAAATCAAGTAGCCTAGCGTGTACTCGTCTTCTTGCGGGATATGAACCGTCATAACCGGAACGCCGCCATCAGTATGAGCAGCAACAACCGCTTCGTAGGCCTTGGTGTTAACGTAATCCATTGTCTTACCTTCCAAGTAGCCTAAGCCATCAAGATTATCCGGTTCAGTTGGGATTTCCATGTCATAGTTTGGCTTATCAAGCTTAACAACAGTTTCCATCAAGAAACGACGACCTTCTTGGATGTATTGACCAAGAGAGTGCAGGTCTGTGGTGAAGTTAGCCGATGATGGGTAAATGCCCTTTTGATCCTTACCTTCTGATTCACCAGCTAATTGTTTCCACCATTCCGCAAACATCCGCATATTTGGTTCGTAGTTTTCCAATAGCTCTGTTTCATAACCCTTACGGTAAAGGATATTCCGGTATGCCGCATATTGATAAGCTTCGTTCTTAGTCAAATCAGGGTCAACATAGTCTTTTTCTGCCTGGGCTGCTCCTTCCATCAGTTTATCGATGTCAGCACCGGATGCGGCGATCGGCAAAAGACCAACAGCAGAAAGAACCGAGTAACGTCCACCAACCCCATCAGGAATAACAAAGGTCTCGTATCCATTAGCATCAGCCTCGGTCTTTAAAGCTCCTTTTTCCTTATCAGTTGTGGCATAAATCCGCTTATTTGCTTCCGTTTCTCCATACTTCTTAATTAAAAGATCCTTGAAAATTCGGAAAGCAATTGACGGCTCAGTTGTTGTTCCTGACTTTGAAACAACATTAATTGAGAAGTCCTTATCGCCGATTAATTGAATCAAATCATGAACATAAGTCGAACTTAAGGAATTACCAGCAAAAACTACTAATGGTGCTTGGCGATCCTTAGCCTTTTGTGCTTGGTAGAAAGTGTTATGCAAGAAGTCAATCGCCATTTGTGCTCCCAAGTAGGAACCCCCAATTCCAATGACTACTAAAACATCAGAATCACGTTGAATCTTATCAGCGGCTTTCTTAATCCGTGAAAATTCTTCTTTATCATATTCAGTTGGTAAATGCAGCCAATCACGGAAGTCGGCGCCAGCGCCTGTTCCATTCCGTAATTCATCATTAGCGGCGTTAACCATTGCTTGCATTTCACCAAGTTCGTTATCGTGAACAAATTGCTTTAATGCGCTACTGTCAAATTTAATGTGTGTCATTCCAATAGCTTCTTTCTTTTTTATTTTTTAGACATTTAAATCATAGCGGATAATGAAGTCGGTTTCAATCAGAACTAAAAAATTTTTCTTATAAATACAGAATTGACAATCCAAATATAATTAGGCATACTTTGAACATAGTAAGTATCCGCTTACATCACAGAAAGGAAAAATAATTATGGACCAAAATACAGAAAATATGCTTGCAGGAAAACCTTACCGCCCTGGTACTCCTGAGCTTAATAAATTCTCACAGCTTGCGCATCGTCTTTGCCGTGATTATAATTTAACAGCAGATGAAGATACGGTTGAACGAAAAGCGATTATTAACCGTCTATTTTCGGATCATGCCGATGGGGTCTATCTTCAAGGACCTATTCATATTGATTATGGTCGTTTTACTAAACTTGGCAAGAATTTCTACGCTAATTTTAATTTTACTGTTCTCGACACATGCCCAGTTATAATTGGCGATAATGTAATGTGCGGACCAAATGTTTCTATTATTACGGCAATGCATCCCCTTATGTACCAGCAACGAAATATCCGCAAACAGGCTGATGGACAATTTGATGATATTGAGTATGGCAAACCCGTCACAATCGGTAATAATTGTTGGTTTGCAAGCAATGTAACTATTTGCCCTGGCGTAACGATTGGCAATGGCTGTGTTATTGGCGCAGGTGCTGTAGTTACTAAAGATATTCCTGACAATTCGCTCGTCCTTGGCGTCCCAGGTAAAGTCATTCGTACCATCACTGAAAAAGATCGTTTATCAAACTATCCTTACTAAAAATAAAAGACGCTTGCATCATGCAGGCGCCTATTTTTTATGCAAAAATTGTTAAAATACTTCCGGCAACAATAAAGATGATCCCGGCAATTGTGAATGACATTTCTCGACGGGTCTTGTGCTCATGAAGGATAAGCACACCACCAATAGTCGCGATAATAACATTCATCTGCGTGAAGACAAAGGCAACATTGATTCCGAGTGCCCGTCCTGCAAAGATGTAGGCAAGCGCCGCGATACCCCAGGAAATTCCTCCCCAGATATTAAGGTATTGTTTCTTTTGCTTAAATGAGTCAATGTTTCCTGAACAAATCGCATAGATAACAGATCCAAGTAAAATACCAAGCATTTCTGGAAGGAAAATTCCAAGCGAACTGTCATTAGCAATCATTGGCATCTTAGGGAATGCTGAGTATACCCAGTAACCAATAGTTGTAATAAGAAGGAAGAAGAAGTTTTGGACAGTAACTTTCTTTCCAGTGCTCTCATCAGATACTGATGTCATCAATGCCCCAACAATAACAATTGCTAATGCGATGAATCCTACTGTAAGAGCGTGGGCACTATGCCATTCACCAAAGATAATAACCCCAATTAAAGAGTTACCAATTAACTGGAACATTGTTGATAACGGAATTGTGTTTGAAACACCCATTCGCTTGAATGAAATAAATTGACCAATTTGACCAATCGTCCATAAAGCACCACATAGTACTGAGAACCAGAAGCCAGCCATACTTACCGTTGGATGACCAAAAATAAATGCAACTAAGCCGACAAGTGTTGCACCGGCACCGATTCCAAACATTTGGTTAATGGTTGATCCACCAATCTTACCAGTAATTAGTGGCATAAGTCCCCAACCAATCGCTGGGATTAAAGCAAGTAAATAATTCATTAAAAATTCTCTCCTATCAATCCGTTGTATGATTACAGGATATAAGTTTAGCACAAGGTAAACGCTTACACAAGCGCTTTCTTTAAATTATTCATCGTAAATGAATTGGTCTATAAAAACAAAAACGCCTTAACTACAAGGTTAAAGCGTTATACGTAAAAAAATGGCTTACTTTTTATCTTTATTATTTGTTTGTTGATTATTATGGGGTGCATAATCACGGTCAGGGAAGAAAATCGTAAAAGTGGTCCCCTTTCCATGTTGGCTTTTCACGTTAATCTTACCACCATGCAATAAAACTAATTGGTGTACAATTGCTAATCCAAGTCCGGATTCGCCATACTTAGTACTCATTCTTGAACGATCTGCTTTATAATAACGTTCCCAAATGTTATCTAATTGTTCTGGGGTCATTCCGATTCCATTATCCTGAACTTCAAATTGACTCCCTTTTTCAACCCGGTACCCGCGAATATCAATTATTCCTTGGTCAGTAAATTGAATTGCATTTTGAATAATATTAAACATAATCTGGACAAAGCGGTCGTAGTCGGCGTAAACGCGTAAATCTTTTTCAACATCTAACCGCAACGTGTCTTTCTTTTCTTTAGCCTTCTTAGATAGCTGCTCCTTTAGATTTTCGAGAACAGCTGATGCATCAAATACTTTCCGTTCCATTGCGATCTGGTTAGTGCGGATTTTTTCGTAGTCTAAATTATCATTTACCAACCGAATTAGCCGCCGCGTGTCATTTTGCATTAGTTGAATACTATGCTTTTTATCTTCCTCGGGAATTGCATCATACTGTAACCCCTCTAAGATTCCATTGATTGTTGTCAACGGTGTCCGCATCTCATGGGCTGCATCAGCCATAAATTGCCGGCGCCGTTCTTCCTGCCGCCGAATTTCTTGTTGTGATTCACGCAATGATGCCGTCATCTGGTTAAAACTACGCCCCAAATCAGCAACTTCATCACGACCATCATCATCAACCTCAACGTTATAGTTTCCACGCGCAATTTGGTGGGTTGCCAAACGCAGCCGATCAATCCGCTTAGTAATTGACCGCGCTAAGAAGTAACTAACGGCTAATGTAACAAGACTGGCAGTAAGCAACGCCATTATCAAGTTTGTTTTTATCTGATGCATATTTTGCTCAATCGTTGATACAAACGTTGCAATCGATACTACTGCAATCATTTTCCCCTTATAAAAGTATGGACGTGATACTTCTGTCATTCGGGGTGATGTCCCATTGGAAACCCGGGCATTGATTTTGGGAGTAATTAGCTTTGTATAGACCGTTTCTCCTTTTTTTAACTTTTTCCAATCATCTTTACTCATATTAGGAGTAAAACCATTACTAGCAAAGATCTTACGATGAGTTGTATCATAAATCGCAAAATGAACATTTTGACGGGTCAACAAGTTAGCATTGCTATTCAATGACTCAGTCGCAAAACCTTCAAAACTCTGCGTTGCCATATTATAACGAATCGAATCTTGAATTAAACTATCAGAATAACTTTTCAGCTGTTGCCAAGTATTGTGATATAGGGTGTTATTAGTAACATTAATAAATGAAATACTAACAATCGCCATTAAAATCATAATCACTGCAAAAAATGACAGCATTAGCCGATACATTAATTTCATTAGTCGTTACCTTCATCGTCGAATTTATATCCAACACCCCAGACAGTTTTAATAACCTGTGGCCCGATATCTTCAAGCTTTTGCCGCAGCTTCTTGATGTGCGCGTCAACTGTCCGCTCATCGCCATAATATTCGTAGTCCCACACTAATTGTAGCAATTGGGACCGGGTGAAAACTTGGCGAGGCTTTGATGCCAGAGTCTTTAATAGGTCAAATTCCTTAGGTGTTAGATCATTTACCGGTTTATCGTATAGGAATACTTCCCTTGTTTTAGTATTCATCTTGAAATGCTTTGTTTGAATATCAAACGTATCATCATTTTCATCGTCATGAACATCTTCTAATTTATTCAAGTGAGTTCGCCGATACAAGGCTTTGATTCGGGCAATTAACGTAATCGTACTAAATGGTTTCGTTACATAATCATCTGCCCCAATCTCAAGCCCTAAAACCTGATCACTTTCCGTATCACGGGCGGTCAGCATTATTAATGGGACAGTTGGTGATACCCGCCGAATATCAGCTGCTACCTGCATCCCATCTTTTTTAGGGAGGTTGAGGTCCAATAAAATAATATCCCATTTATGTGGATCAGCATTAAATTTTTCCTCTGCTTCTATTCCATCGTATGCAAAATCATATTGCCATTTTTCTTTTTTAAAAAACATTGCCATCATTTCACAGACGGAATGGTTATCTTCAATCATTAAAATTTGCATTTTTGTCATTCCCCTAATATCAAATCTGATTTAGTATTGTCTCGCTTAATTTTAACATATTCACAATGTTCACTTAATAATATCATTTCTCAGCCAAAATAAAAAAGTTTGAGAACAATCATTCCCAAACCTTAGTAATTATTCAAAAACAAATTGACCCTTCATCGTCACCGGGTTAAAACTGACATCTTCCGTGCTTGCATCTTCAAGATCATCGCTATCATCTGACATTGAATTTTCAGAAGCCGTCCCATTATCCATCGCATCGATAATTGCATCAAGATTACTCAAATTTTTCATTGTCTTCATCATATCAGCAAAGTCATTTAATTCGTCAGTAGCTTCATTTAGTTCTTTGACTAGTTTCTTTTGCTCACCCTTTGAAGCCCAGTCTTCTGGATCATTTGGCTTTTTATCTCCCCGATAGAAAAGCAGGTTCTTGTCTTTAGGCCCTACAATAAATTTCTTAAAGCCATATGTAACTTTATTATCCTTAGTATAGGTTTTTTCTCCAAAAAGATCTGTAGTAAGATCCTTGAGGTCACTTCTCGAGTAGCCTGCATCTTCATATAATTGTGATCGATATTGAAGATACCAATTGTCATCATGCTTAACTACCTGTACCGGAACCTTAGCCTCACTGAGGTAATTTTTATAAAGACTACTATCCATTAATTTTTTTAATTCAGAAACGGATTTATCGTACTCTGCAAACTCCCTAATTGAACGTTCATTCTTGTCAAAAGCGGTTGTAAAATCTTTCATTGCCTTTCCGGTATCAGATGATGATACAAATTGAATATAACCAAGCTTTTTGTTTTTACCATCTTTATCGATAACTAGCTTAACGTTCTTTTTACCATCAATATAACCATAATATGTACCATAAACTCGTGGATGAACGACTCCCCAAATGCCAGCAATAACCACCAATATGATAATAACTCCGCCAATAATTGAAAGAGTCTTATGGGAATTAAACCATGACTGTGAACTATTTTCCTTTATTGCTTCGTTGGGACCATTTTCTTCCTTTGCCATTTGCAATTATCCTCCTATAAATAAAATATCCCCAATTCACATAGTATCATAGTATATTTTTAATTTAAATCATAATCTTGATTCTATAATTAGTTAGCAGTAGATAAATTTTTTATTACTGTTAGATTAAAATGAGGCAATAAAAAACCACCACGTTTTACTGTGATGGACGCGCCCAATCGATAAATTCGTTGTAATTGCTCAATGATCCAGTTCTAAGTTTTTGTATTAGCCGGATCGTTATCTTTAGCAATGTTGATTTTTGCTAAGCGACTTAATTATTAAATTGTACATTATTCTTTGTTAATCTTGATTATTTAAAAACATTACTAATTCCTCAGCGTCTTGTTTACTCAATCTACCGATAATCTTCAAGTTAAATTTCCTCTTATCAATTTTACCTACAGTTATTGTATCAATATAAGACTGCTTATTAAGACCAGCCTCTTTCCAATGGTCTATTTTGAAGTAATTTTTCCTAATCTCAAATGATTTGTTTTCATATTTGGAGGTAATTTTATAGAAGCGAACCTTATTATCACTATCAGAAATAATATAAATTGGTCTTTTTTTTCCACCGCCATTCCAAGAAATATAAGCTATTGAAATATCATTAGTCTTCATCAAAGAACTCCTTCATTTCTTCTTCACTATTGATTTCTTTTTCCGGCTTATCCTTTGACAACAGACGTATTCTTAAAGCAGTTTGTTGTTCTGGAGTTAGGCTAAAACTGAGTGGAATTCGTCCCGTTGCAACGATTTCCTTGTAAAGAGCATTGATAACAACGGTGGGGTTAAGCCCGATTTCATTCATAATATCTTCTGCTTCATTTGCTAAATTGCGTTCAACATTTACTTGAACTTTTTTATTTTTCCGTGCGACTGAATTCATCATTATAATCACCTCATGATCATATTATAATCCTAACAAGATTATACATCAATTTTAAGTACTGAATCTTTTGTAATTATCATTATCTTATTTACCGTCCAATATGCCTCTTAAAATTCACACTTTAAATAATGAAAGTATGAACTCTAAGGGATGTTGTACGATCAGTTTGAAGATTAATTATTATATTTTATTTCTCTTTAACCAAGAATTATAGCTGCTAACATACCATGAATTATATGGCCGATTGTGTGATATAAAAGTCTTTGTTCTTTTCCATAATATAACCGATAATATCTGCATTTTCTGCTGGCATTAACTTTTAGGTTGTTTAGCAAACTTAATTTTAGTCGGGTACGATAACTTGTAGCCATGTTTATTGGCTGAGATATAGCATTTATAGTAATCAGCTGTCCGGTATCAGCTAATTTCACATTCTTTAATAATAATGTCCTATAGCTATTTTTATACCCTACTCTTTCAAATTGACCAATAAAACTATACCGTTGCTTATTTCCTAGCCATTTTAATTCATTACGCATTATTCTCAACTTCTTTCTACAAGATTAAACTAAAGCTATTACTTGTTCAGGGCGGCTCGCCCGCGAGAAAAAAGTAAAAATAAGTGCGTTACTATTATTGCTATAGAATATACATCTGTATAACTACATTGCATAGAGGATCAACCTGATATCATTTTTAAAACAAAAAAGCTTTCCCATGTAATTAGGAAAGGCCTTCTTTAGTGGTAATTGATAAAGCTACCGCAATTTATATTTCTGCACATTTACATTCGATTTACTTGGTGGCGTATTCTTATTCTTGCCATATTAATTTACTTACTCTCAATACAACAACCAAATCTTATCTAGTATTTACAAAATATTACTTTCACACACAATACAATTAAATTAGAACAAATCTGAATGAGTACCAATTCCTGTTAAATAAATCATGTCTTTATTTGTCCGAATATATAGCAATAAGTGATCCCCGTTATGGCCGTCAAAATGTAAGTCTAAACCTCTTATTTTAAGATCTGCTAAACTGCCAAATCGATTTTTTATCTCTTGACGCTGCTGTTTAGTTAAATTAATTGGATGTTCATAAAAATAATCAGGAATTTCTTGGTCATTCAAGAAACACTCAATAACATGTTTCCAAGGTGAACGATGATCATTTTCAAAAGGTACTTCACCATAGAAAATATTATGCCAACGGGGATTTTTCTTAACCTTTTTCCGTTGCTTCTTGAATCGACCTGTAGGAATTATTTTACTCATCTAGCAACTTCTCCAACTCATCATACGAAGAAGCACCTTTTAAATGCGGCTTTTTCATGTCATCAATAGCTTCATCAATTGATGACATTGTTTCAGCGTTCGGGATCCCCCAATACTTAGGAAGACCATCATTTGCTACGGATGATAACATCATACGAATAAAACTAGAAATAGATAATCCGTGTGCCGCTAACTCTTTACTAGCTCGTTCCTTAACATCAACTGGTACCCTACTATCTACTCTTGAATCCATACTTATCACCTCATTTATATTGTATGACAAATAACACACAATTTCAATCGATTAATATTGAGGTTTGTAATAATCTTTATTATCATAATTCACTGTACATATAGTTCTCCGCTATCAGGAAGAGTAGAAAAAATTATAATGGTACAAAAGCAAAAAATTAATCCTTACCTGTTGTATTTCATAGATGTCAAATAATCTAATAACAAAGAAAAAACCACCACAATAAGATGTGGTAGCCATGCCCAAATGATATCTAGTTTTTTCTATACAACATGCATACAACATTTAAATGCAATTCAATGCTTTTCATTAAATTTTACATTTTCCTAAATCCCATTATTTCGGGCTTTTAATGTTGTTTGCAATTAGCTGCAAGCTAGCAATGGAGATGACGGGAGTCGAACCCGTGTCCAAGCATATCGCCATTTCAACCTCTACGTTCATATCTCAACTATTTAAACTTCACTAACCAAAACGCCGTTGATCAGGGCAACCATGATTAGCTAGTTTGATTAATCTCTTCTTATTACTTCAAACGGGAGTAATAAGCGTAGTCCACTAAGTATAAAACCCATTACCGCATCATGGACGAACCCGGAATGGATCTACGCGCGCTACTTGTTAGGCAGCGTATGCGTATGCGTTTGAATTATTGTTTGCAGTTATAATTTAAAACTGAGCGTTTTTACGAAGACGCAACCTTCGAAACGCAATTGAAACTCGACCTATACCTGTCGAATCCATAAACATCCCCATAAGAAGTACTACTATTATAACATATTAGCCTAAAAAAGCGAGACTGAAGGAAATAATATTCCATCAGTCTCGCAATAAAATTGATTAGTCTTATTTATTTTAGTACCAACCGTTTGCTTGCCAGAATTGTTGGGCAGCAGTCCAAGAACCGTAACGACTTGCAACGTATTGGTCAGCAACACGTTCTTGGTTAGCTGGTGAGTAGTCACCACCAAGGTATGATGCAGATAATTGGTACTTACCAATGTATTGACCGTTTGTGGCGTTGTAGTTACCACCTGATTCACGACCAGCAATCCAAGCTTTAGCAGCAGCTTCTGAACCTGAAGCATTTGAAGTGTAGCTTTGGTTAGCTTGACTTTGTGCTTGTTGAGGTTGTGCTTGAGTAGTTTGTTGTTGTGTAGCTTGAGTATTGTTGTTTGCTACATTTGCATTAGCTGCATTTTGAGCATTGTATTCTTGAATTTCACCATCGCTCTTGATGATTAACTTTTGACCAACAAAAATCTTGTTAATATCTTGAATATTGTTCTTCTTAGCAAGATCATTGATCATACTGTTGTCTTTAGCAAATTTGTAAGAAATACCTGAAAGTGTGTCACCACTTTGTACGGTGTAGATAGTGTCAGCATTAGCAGCAGTAGCCGTTGCACTAACACCTAAGGCCACTGCACCAAGAGTAGCAGATACTTTAGCAAAGTTTTTCTTAGAAATCATAAATTAAATAACCATCCTTTATTATTTAGCAAATTATCTTTTCCGTTTCAACACCCTATATACTACACTCTTAATATTACAAAGCTGTAACAGCACCATTTCTATTTACTACTCTCCGTTTGCTTTTTGTAATATAGCTTTTAAAATATTATAGCCATAACCAGCTAAGTCCTTGTGCTGGTTGCGTTTTCGGTTTGCATAACTTTTGCAGGCAATTTATAAAAAAATAAATAAAAAAAGCTGATTTCTTCGCAAAAATTTCATATTTGCTCCAAAACCGCCCTTTATTTTAGCTTTATAACTATCTTTATTACAAAAGTGTTGCAAAATAACGTTCACAATACTTTGCGACACCATCATTATCATTAGTATCAGTAATTGCCGTGGCAACTGCTTTTACATTTGGTAACCCATTTTCCATTACAATTCCTTGAGCTGCCGCCTTAATCATTTCAAGGTCATTATCTGCATCCCCAAATGACATTAAATTACTAAAGTCATCACCAAAATGGTCCAATAATGCCTTTAGTCCAACCGCCTTGTTTAAATTCTTAGGCAAAAATTCCATTATCATTGGTTGCGACTGTACAGCATGATAATGAGCTTTAAGTTCAGCAGGAAGGTTACTAATAATTTTAGTCAGCTTTTCCGGCTCAATTGCCATTACCGCCTTACTATAGGTAGTTTCCGGCAAATCATTCATTGCTAGATCATTAAATTCAATATTTCTTAAAACAGTGCGGTAAATGGATCCAGGATTGTCACTCAGTTCATAAACTCGTTCAAAATCTAAAACGTCTAATGGAATCTTTTCACTTCTAACGTAATCAAACAAGTGCGATAAATCACTTTTCTTCATTCCCAATTCAAAGAGATGCTCGCGCGAATTGTTGTTAATAACTAAGCCACCGTTAAATGTGATGGTATAATCTTCATCTTGAGTTAAACCAAGTTGTTCAATGTATGGCCAGATTGCGTTGATTGGTCGTCCTGTGCATAGCACTACCCGAATTCCTTGTTCGTGTAATTGCTTTAAAACCTGTTCATTACGCTTACTAATCTCTTTATCACTATTTAGCAACGTATTATCGAGGTCGAGGGCAATCATTTTAATCATTTTCTCTTTCCTTCTTCCTAATATTTCCTTGAATTATTTGTTGGTTAAAGTCTTCAAAAAGTGCTAAAAATTGACTGGCACGTTTCTCTCCATATATTTGCACCCACTTTGCAAATCGCTGATTGATTTTCTGCCATATCTTAGTCTCGACATCTTTTCCCTTATTGGTTGCAACAAGAAACATTCGACGACGATCTGCCGGATCAGCTTTTTGTTCAACATACTTTTGCTGAAACAGAACTCTTAACTGACGGGAAACAGCACTTCTTGTCACTTGCCGCTGCTCAGCAATGTCCATCAGCTTAATATTAGGGTGATTAATAATTTTTCTTAGAATTAAAAATTGTTCAAAGGATAAATTATATTCACTTGCTGGTTCGGAAATAAAACTTTCCAACCCCTTCAAGCCGGTTAAATAGATGTTTATTGCCTTATCCAGCAGCTGGTCTTCATTTGCCATCATATCCCCCTAATTATTTAGTCAATATCGTTTTCGCAATTAATCGTGCAAAGTGATCATTACCGCTTGGCCCCATATGAACATTATCATTTGCAAACCATTCAGTATGTCCTTGACTAGCTTTATACCAATCCACTACATGAATGTTCTTATGTTTCTTTGCCATATCCTTAATTTCATTATTAACTGTTTGCTGCCATGGCTTAGTTGGAACATGTGCTGTAACCCAATAGATTTGATGACCAGGCCCAATCGCACTTAGGATATTATCAAGCGTATCCTGTGTCATCGGACCGTTAGTACCAAGATTTAGGACTACAATCTTATTCAAATGACCATCAGCTTTTAATTGTTTAATTACTCCCGGTGCTGCTGAACCTTGTCTTCCTACTTGCGCATCAACATAAGCATTCGGCATTAACTTTTGAATGCTGTCAGCTGCATCAGCCATCACCGAATCACCAATCGCCGTTACTTTTAGTTTTTGTGCCGCTTTTACTTGTGCGGGAGTCAAATCATACTGTTTTTGCAATTTAGCGGTATTGCCACTCGCCTCAGCAACATTTTCTCCTTTAGCAATTTTTTTATTATGTTCCTCAGCAGCTTGATGGTTTTGCTCAATTCGCTGTTGAACCGCAGTCTTTTTAGGAGCACGATTGGGCTGGCAAAAACCAATAAAAGCAATGATAAAGACCAACACGCTTGCTAATAACTTAGACCCGCTTTGCCAGCTAAACTGGTGTGTTTCTATTACATGCTGTAAGTCTGCTGGTAGCTTAGACCATTGGTAATGCGCAATTGGTTGTTCAATTAACCGATATGAAATTTCACTTATTACCAAAATAATTGTAATTTCAATTAAAGCATTAATTAGCGGATGATTCCCCACGTTGATTACTCGTTCATAAAAGATCATTATCGGATATTGGTAAACATAGATCCCGTATGAACGTTGACCAACCCAGTGAAAAACAGGGTTAGAAAACCATTTATTCATACTTGCACCAGGATGCAGAATTGTCGCCATAAGAAGCATCCCGACAAGGCTGTAAAGAAACATGCCACCACGATAAGTAAAGGCTGATTGACCATTTAACGAACAAAAGCCGACAATGGTTAAAATGGTCATTAAAATACCAATAACGTTAAGCAGGTTTCGACTATTTGCCTGCAAATTAGGTCGCAAACGATTCAACGGCCACGCTAATCCTAACCATGAACCGAGAAAAAGCGAAAAGGCACGGGTATCTGTCCCGTAATATACCCGATTGATATTTGCAGGGTCGTACAAGACAGCCATTTCAATTGCTGACAAAATTGCCAAGCCGAAAACTACTCGCCGTACATTCTTTAAGTCCTTAAAAACCCTAAAGAGCAGCGTAATAATTAGCGGCCATAGGAGGTAAAATTGTGCTTCAACACCTAAAGTCCAAAGATGGGTAAAGGGCGATACGCCGCCAAACTGATCAAAGTACGATTGGCCATGACCAATTTCCCACCAATTATAAACCCAAGTTAAATTTGTAATAATTGTTGCTCGAATATTATGAAGCAATTCATGAGCAAACAATGTAATATACGCTGTTGTAAGTAACAACATTGCAATCAGTGTCGGGTATAATCGCCGAAAGCGTTTAAGGTAAAAGCGACCAAGATTTATTCGGTAACCATACTTAAGCTGGCGGCTAAACTGGTACGTCACAAAGTATCCTGAAACTAATAAGAAAAGCGGAACTCCGAGGTATCCACCTGTTAAAACATTGGGCAATAGGTGATAAATAATAACTCCTAAAACAGCTAATGTTCTTAGCCCATCTATTCCTGTCACAAAATAGTGCGTCTGCATTCCCTGCGATGGATTAAAATTCGGCTTCATTGCCTAACCTCCACTATTTATTCATACCAAAGCATCGCTCAAAAATTAAAGAACCTAAGACTAGTCTCTTAGTCTCAAGATTAAGTCTATTATCCAACATGATTTTCTTTTAAGATTACCTGAACAATTTCCTCAATTTCGGGTGGTCGTTTCCACTCTTCCCAGTGATCCATTGATTCGTCCTGCATCTTGTAATGGGTGTTTATAAAGTGTTCGTATTTAATAACATTTTTTGAATGAGGAATATTTAACTCTAGAATTCGTACTTCTTTAATAAAGTGACGCTCAGCTGCTAATTCAGCTCGTCCATTTTGCACCATATTACCAATTTCATAATATTTTGAGCCATCATTACGGGTAATTTCCTCAATTAATGTTAACGTTTCGTGTTGCTCTTCCACGTTCTTCTTCCCCTTTCAACCCTACCATTATAGCGAGTTTAAACAAAAAAATCACCGTCTAAACGACGATGATTGGCATAAGAGAGAAAGAGAATTGATTAGAAGGTAATTACTTAATACCTTGCACTTATTATGATAGCGGTTTCAATATTATAAGTCAACCCCTTATAATGAACAATTGACAAAAATATATCAAATTACTTGTAAATTATGGATAAAAAAAGCAAGTGGTAACAATTCTCTGATTATTTTCCACTCACTCATAATTTTTATTGAACTGTAACAGACTTAGCTAGGTTTCGTGGCTTATCAACATCAAGGCCCTTGCCAAGACTAGTGTAGTAAGCCAATAATTGTGCAGGAATAACACTCAATAATGGGGTCAGCACTTCATCAACATCTGGAAGAATGAAAGTATCATCTTCTTGTGCAAGGTGCCGAGAAACAATTGTAATAGCACTTGCACCACGAGCTTGTGTTTCTTCAAGATTGCTACGAGTCAACCCTGCAGTCCTGTCTTGAGTAATAATAGCAATAACCGGAGTGTGGTCTTCAATTAATGCAATTGTTCCATGCTTTAATTCTCCAGAAGCAAATCCTTCAGCCTGAACATATGAAATTTCCTTTAACTTCAATGCTGCTTCGAGTGAAACTGACCAATCCATTCCGCGACCAATGTAGAAGGCGTTAGGTACCTTTGAAAGATAACGAGAAGCAATTTCTTCAATCTTCTTCTTACTATCAGTGATTGATTGCATACCATTAGCCACTAATCCTAATTGATGTTTAACGTCAAAGTCCTTAGCAGCCTGCTTGCCCATGTATACTCCTAATGCTTGTGCAAGAATTGCTTCAACCGCAATTTGCGCAGTATATGCCTTAGTTGAAGCCACGGCAATTTCTGGACCCGCATAAAGCAATTCAGTATAAGTTGCTTCACGAGAAAGTGTTGATTTATCAACGTTAGTAATAGTTAAACTTGGCCAATTATGCTTATTTACGTTAACAAGTACTTCCCGACTATCTGCTGTTTCACCACTTTGACTTAAGAAGATAAAGAACGGCTTCTTAGAAAGAAGTGGTTGTTCGTAAGCAAATTCTGATGAAATATGAACAGAAGTAGGAATACCGCAAAGCTTTTCAAAAATCCGCGCACCAACAAGTCCTGCATGATAACTTGTCCCTGCGCCGACAATGTATAAGTGGTCAGCTTCGGCCATGTCCTTAAGCATCTTCTCATCAATTTTTGCTACATCATTATCACCAAAGTATTCTTGAACTAATTTCCGCATAACAGCTGGTTGTTCATCGATTTCCTTAAGCATGTAGTATGGGTAGGTACCTTTATCAGCTGCATTAGCATCCATATCAACCTTAAATGTCGGCCGATCGATCTCATTGCCATCAAAGTCTTTAACAGTAACATGGTCCGGCTTAACGATTACCAGCTCATGATCGCCAATTTCCATGAAAGTATTAGTTTCCTTAATCATCGACATTGCATCTGAACCAACCATATTGTAACCGTCAGCAATACCAACCAACAATGGACTCTTATTTTTAGCAACAAATAATGTATCCGGTTGTTCCTTATCCATTAATACAAATGCATAAGATGAATCAGGACTAATTAAACGTAATACCTTAAGCAAAGCTGCTTCAGTAGTCATTCCAGATTCAACAACAAATTTATCAACTAACTGAACAATTACTTCTGTATCAGTTTGACTAACAAATTTTACATCGGATAAGTATTCTTTCTTTAAATCAGCATAATTTTCGATCACACCGTTGTGAACTAAGTAGAATCGCTCGTCTTGTGAATACTGCGGGTGAGCATTAGCCTCATTGGGTTCACCATGAGTAGCCCACCGTGTATGACCGATACCTGCTAAACCGTGTACTTCATCGCCAAGCGCAGCTTCCAAATTGGCAATCCGGCCCGGACGCTTAACTAGGTAATCATGTCCCTGCTGATCATTAACATAAACACCGGCAGAGTCATATCCACGGTATTCAAGGCGCTTTAATCCATCAATTAGAATTGACAAACTCTTGTCAGTTCCAGTAACTCCAACAATTCCACACATAATTAAATTCCATCCTTTAAATAAAATTGGTATAGATAACTAGTAACTACTACTAGCTCTAATCAACTGTATTGTATAGTACAGTTTTTAGGTTATCTTGTCAATTATTTTATCAGATTGGTCTATATAGTTTGAATTTACTAACAGGATTATCACAAAAAGGACTAAGAAATATTAAATTCCCTAGTCCCTTCATTTTAACTATTCTACTTCTAATTCAGCTCGTGCTACATCACCGATTCGTTCAACATATTCATGAACTAACTCCGGTGTAGCAGCCTCAGCCATAATCCGTAATAGCGGTTCTGTACCACTAGGACGTACTAGTACGCGGCCATCACCGTTCATTTCTTTTTCAACTTCAGCAATGACTTCTTTTAGCTTTTCATTTTCCATTGCACTTGCTTTATCCGCAACTTTGATATTTAGCAATTCTTGTGGATAAGTAGTGACATCGTTTGCAAGTTCTGCAAGTGTCTTTCCAGAATCTTTAACAACAGACAGGAGTTGAAGTGCAGTCAGCATTCCATCACCGGTTGTATTGTGATCTAAGAAAATGATATGACCAGATTGTTCTCCACCAAGGTTATAACCATTCTTGAGCATTTCTTCAACAACGTAACGGTCACCAACCTTGGTCTTAACACTCTTTAAGTTGTGGGCTTCAAGTGCCTTATACATTCCAAGATTACTCATTACTGTTGTTACCACTGTATCTTTTTTGAGTAAGCCCTTTTTATCCATGTACTTACCGCAAATATACATAATCTTATCGCCATCAACAATATTACCTTCATTATCAACAGCAATACAACGGTCACCGTCACCATCAAAAGCGACACCTAAATCAGCATTGTTTTCAACAACCGCTTTTTGAAGGCTCTCTGGATGAGTCGATCCGCAGTTAAGGTTTGTGTTTAGTCCATCCGGCTGATCATTGATTGGGATAAACTCAACATTCATATCAGCAAATAAGTTAGAAATAAAACCGCTAGTAGCACCATTAGCAGCATCAACGACTATTTTCAATCCCTCCAGATCATTAGAAACTGTCTGTTCAAGGAAAGAAGTGTATTTTAATGCACCCTCATGATAGTCTGCAACAGTTCCTAAACCTGCATCGGATGGACGTGGTAACGTATCTTCTTCTGCATCAAGCAGCTGTTCAATTTCGTACTCAAGCTCATCAGATAGTTTAAATCCATTTCCGCCAAAATACTTAATCCCGTTGTACTTAATCGGATTATGGCTAGCGGTTATCATTACCCCAGCATCAGCCTCTTGCGCGCGAACAAGGTAGGCTACCCCTGGAGTAGTAACAACGCCGAGCCGCAAAACTTCAATTCCTACTGATAACAGTCCTGCAATCAATGCATTTTCTAACATTTGTCCAGAAATTCGCGTATCACGTGAAACTAACACTTGTGGCTGCTTTCGCTCTGAGTGACGAGTAAGTACATATCCACCAGCACGTCCAACACGAAAAGCTAACTCAGGACTTAAATCCTGATTTGCAACGCCGCGAACACCATCAGTTCCAAAATATTTTAACTTCATTTCACTTCTCCTCTATTTATATTAAAAATATTAATTTGTATTGCTTGAGCTTGAATTTTCACTACTATTTATACTACTTGAAGATTGCGATGTCTCAACAGATGATTCAGAAGAAGTACTTTTAGATGTTCCCCTTGCACTGCTACTTGTATCATCTTTACTTTCACTACTGGATAAGCTGCTGTTTGAACTACTGCTCTCCGCTCCAGCAGAAATTGGAATTGAGACATTAGTGGTCGTTGGTGAAATAACCACATTAAGCGTTTGACCATTACGATCAAGTGCTTGCAATGTTACCTGCCGACTAACATTGTCTTTAGCATTATGCGGAATGGCAACAAAAGCAACAATTTTATCGACCTGATTTACTTCATTTTTTGAACCAGTTACTTGAACTGTTTGAATATCACTATGCGGTCGTCCAAGCTTGTATCCATTATCCAAATCTTTAGTGCTCAACCGAATAGTAACTTTCATTGTGATTGTTTTTCGTGGTTGGATATTAACGTTGATATAGTTCGGCTCAATTTTCGACGTTAATTCCGAGTTCAAACCACTTGTTTTTAATTTTACCCGATGTCTCCCTGGTGTTAAATCAGAGAGATCGGCATAAATCTTAAAATTTTGCGTATTCGATGTCGTTGTTACCAAGGCAGATGGCCCGGTTACCCTCACTTTGACGTATTGTGGGTATCCGCTAACAATATATTTAGAATTATCAATCGTCACATCAAGAGGCATCTTAATCGTCGCTGACTTGTCAGACATTAATGCACTGCTTTGATTATTGTTTCGCGTATTTTGACGAAGGAAACCGCTTTTACTCCCATTAACATACATAAAAAGGAAAAGAGCAAGAATTAACGAAATAATCCTTAAAAACCATTTCCGACGAAAGAATCCTTTAGTGTCTTTGCCCATGGCGACCACCTCCTTTACGTTGAAACTTAGCATATAGTTCTGTTACTAAGTTTTCGTGTTGAGGTTCATGCGTATATAACTGGGCACGCAAGAATTTGAGATACTCATCACGTGACATATTCCTAATTAATTCATTATCCTTTGTAATTGAAACTTCACCAGTCTCTTCAGAAATAACAATTGTTAACGCATCAGTCACTTCACTAATTCCAACAGCTGCCCGGTGCCGCGTCCCCAATTCTTTTGGGATCAACTTGCTATCAGAAAGAGGTAAGTAAGCCGCCGCAACAGCAATTCGGTTATCCTTAATAATTACTGCGCCATCATGTAAAGGAGTATTAGGAATAAACGTATTTATGAGTAACGCACCCGATATATCTGCGTCCAGCGGAATACCAGTTTCGATATATTCTTCTAGTCCTGTTTTCATTTGAATACTCATTAAAGCACCAATTCTTCGCTTCGACATGTATTGAATTGCCTGATCCAATTGCTTAATCGTATCTTCTTCTTTTTCATTAGCTGTTTGATTATGGGTAAAGAATGTTCCGCGACCAAGGTGCTCTAAGCCCCGCCGAATCTCTGGCTGGAATATAATAACAATTGCGATAACACCCCAGTTGATAATTTGATCCATTACCCATGACACGGTGCTTAAGCCAACATACCAGCTAACAATCTTAACTAAAATAATAATTAAGATTCCGCGGAATAACTGAACAGCCCGTGTCCCACGAATCAGCATTAACAATTCGTAAATCAAAAACCAAATTACTAAGATATCTATTAAGTGAATCAGATTTTGCCATGTTAAAAGCGAAATTATAAATTGCATCGCATTCACCATCCTCTAAATCACGTTCATATTATATCATTTCATTTTATGTTTCGCTCAATTCAAAAAGGAAATACTGCAAAGTTTTCACGGAAATAATACAAAATAGCTCCCAAAATTCAGCTAAACCGAATACTGGGAGCTAATTTATTTTATAGAGAAGCAAATAATTTTTATTTTGTCCTCTCCAAATTAATTTCAAATTATTTCCTGGGAAATTTTAGTGTTCTTGAACTTCTTCTGGGTGTGCTTTTTCCCAGCGGTGTTCAGTCCAGAAGTAAAGGGTAATAAGGGCAAAACAGATTGCCGGAACGATAAATGATAATTGCATTGAACCGGTTAAATCAGACACCCGTCCCTGGATAGTTGGAACAATTGCCCCACCAATCAATGACATAACAATAAATGCTCCACCGGTTTCGGTGTATTTCTTTTCGTGAATTTGATCAAGAGTATGAGCATAGATGGTTGGCCATTCAGGACCAAAGAAGAAACTAGTAGCAATTGCCGCAATAACAGCGACGATATTTGGAACAGTAAATGTAATCACTAATGAAATCGTTCCTAGCAATGAGAACCAGGTTAAAACCTTAGTAATTGAATACCGATCAAGGAACCAGTTAGCAACTAGCTTACCAAAGAACCATGCAATATAACTGTAAATCATAAAAGTCGAAGCAGCAGCATCTGAAATATGTGAATCTAACCGTAGTGCCAACCGAATAGTAAATGACCATACAGTGGTTTGCATACCAGCATAAATAAACTGGCAAAGCACCCCTTTCATGTACCGCTTATTGTGGAATAGGTAATTAAAAGTTTCTCCAAGAGATGGTTGAGCTTCTTTTGACTCAGATGCGGTTGAAAATGCCTTTGCACGGGGCATCTTAGTTATTGCTAAAACAATAAAGATAATAATTAAAACAATTAAAATGTACTTGTAAGGCCGCAAAGTTAATTGAAGTAAGTGTTGGTTATAAACCTCGGCTTCGGCTTTAGACATCTTAGCAACTTTGTCAGCAATATTTCCGCCTTCACCAAAGATAAGGTACTTACCGAGTACGATTCCCATAATGTCACCAAGCGGAATTAATACATTTGCGACATTTAATCGTTTATTCGCAGTATCTTTAGGACCAAACATTGTGGCATAGGTATCACAACTGGTTTCAAGAAAACTCAGCCCGATTGCAATAGCAAAAATAGCCACTAGAAACATACTATAAGTAGCAACATGTGAAGCCGGGAAGAATAATCCACAACCAATAATATAAAATAATAGCCCAATAAGAATTGCTAACTTATATGAAGTCTTTTTAATAAGAATCGATGCTGGAATCGCCATTAAGAAATAGCCACCGTAAAAGGCGCTTTGCACAAAGGCGGTTGCTGTGTCGTTTAAGGTAAAGACGGTCTTAAATTGTGTAATTAAAATATCATTAAGACTCGCAGCAGCTCCCCATAATGGGAAAATCAAACATAGAATAACAAACTGGAACATTGGCGTCCGGCTAAGGTAGCCGTCAGGAAGCTGAACCCAACTCTGTTCCCGATCTTTTTTTACTTTACTATCCATAATTTAAACTCCTAATATTAGAATGTAACTCCTGATTCCAAAATGATGTTTGAGTACGGCGTCATTTCCCCTGTCCGAATAAATGCGTGGGTCTTAGTGAGACTCTTCTTTAATTCGCTGTGAGGCATGAATGCAACTTCAACATCAGGTAATGCCTTTTTTATGTTTTCTAGCTGTTCTGGATTTTGGTCTTTAATTTCTTCAGCTAAGTAAATCTTTTGAACTTTCATTTCTTTAAGAACATTATTTAACACGTCCATAAAACTTGGCAGTTCTTTGTCCACGGCCAAATCAATCTTCTTAGTACCAAATGGAACCGGCATTCCTGCATCACCAATTGATAACCAATCCATATGCCCCATATTAGCAACAACAGCTGAAACTTCTGAATTAATAATTCCTGTTTTTTTCATGATAATTCCCCTTAATTTTCTGCTAATGCTTTCATAACTGCATCATGATCTGGAATTGAAGGCATTGCCCCCATTTGTTGAACGGTTAAACTAGATGCCCGTTGCGCGTAAACAAGCGCCTTATCAACATTTGACAAATCCTTTTCCAACTGTGAACTCAATGCACCAAGGAATGTATCACCGGCGGCAGTTGTATCGACGGCTTTTACTTTAAATGCCGGTACTAATCCATGAGACGTTGGGGTAGCGTAAAATACTCCTTTTGATCCCAATGTAATCAGGAGGTGCTTAACCCCGCGTTCACGGAAATATTCAGCACTCTTTAGCATTGAAGCTTCATCAGTGATCTCGATGCCGGTTAACAATGCACACTCGCTCTCATTAGGAGTGATAACATCGGTGTACTTTAATAATTCGGGTAAAATTTCATGAGCAGGTGCTGGGTTTAACAATGTCGTAACACCGTGTTCCTTAGCTTGCTTAAATGCAGCCAATGCAACTTCTTGTGGTGTTTCAAATTGACTAATTAAAAAGTCCGCATCTTTTAAGACATCATCAATTCCTGCAAGAACATCCGTGGTCATTGACTGATTAGCACCACCGTATACCATGATGTCATTTTGACCATTAGCATCTAAAGTAATTGCTGCACTTCCAGTACCATGCAACTTGTCAGTCATGATGTGGTGAGTATCAATGTGATCATCAGCTAATGATTCAAGCATGTAGGTTCCTTCTTTGTCAGAACCAACAGCACCAATAAAAGCAGTCTTTGCGCCAGAACGAGCCGCAGCAACTGCTTGATTAGCACCTTTACCACCTGGCGCAGAACTTTTACTTACTGCTGAAATTGTTTCACCAGGCTGTGGAAAACGATCAACGTGATAAGTAGTATCGACGTTAATACTTCCTAAAACAACTACATTATTGCTCATAACTATACTCCTTACTTTGTGAATTTTTTCAAGAATGAGACCTAGCTATCCTATCATATTTTGAAAGTGATTACAAAGTTACTTTTACCATTCAGTGTACCGATATACTTAAGAATCCCTTGAAATCGCTTTTCAGCCATAAAAATAATTTTTCAATGAGCAATTTGTGAGATTTTTTCATAAATTACAAATAAATGAGTAAAAATTATCCTTGATGCATCATAAATTGATCGCTACAACGCAATAGATGACGTTATTTATTAGGCCCTAAAATCATTTCACAATCTTTAAAATAATAAAAGCGCAGATTTATTAATAAGCTTTTAACAAATCTACGCTTCATAATATTAATCTTGGCGACCAATAATTCTAACTTCTGTCTCTAAAGTAACACCAAATTTTTCTTTTACTGTTTTTTGAACATGATGAATAACATTGACATAATCTGCCGCAGTCCCATGGTCAATATTAACAATAAATCCTGCATGTTTTGTTGATACCTGTGCGCCACCATAAGTATATCCCTGTAAGCCCGCATCATGAATCAATTTTCCAGCATAATAGCCCTTGGGACGCTTAAATACACTACCGCAAGATGGCAGATCAAGCGGTTGTTTAGCTGCACGGCGCTCATTCAAATCATCCATTTCCGCTTTAATATCATCATAATTTCCTGGTTCAAGGGTAAAGGTAGCATCGAGCACAATTCCATTATTGTCTTGAACGCTACTGTGTCGATAGCCAAAATCTAATTCTTCATTTGAAAGGTGTTTGATTGTGCCATCTGGTAGCATCACGGTCGCTTCGGAAACAACATTTTTGGTCTCACCGCCATAAGCACCAGCATTCATGAAAATTGCTCCGCCAATACTCCCGGGAATTCCCGCAGCAAACTCTAGACCAGTTAATTTATTGTCACGAGCTGCTTTAGTAGTTTCAACATATGATGCCCCCGCTTGTGCAATAACTTTATTGTCGTGGACTTCAACCTTATTAAGACGGGTCAGAATAATTGTTAAATCATCAATTCCACCATCACCAACAATTAAATTACTGGCATTGCCTAAAACGGTTAGTGACATATTATGTTCATGAACATAATTGACTAACTCTCTTACCTGATCAACCGTTTCAGGAAAGGCTAGCCAATCAGCAGGACCACCTGTATGGGTATAGGTATAGTTCATTAATGGTTCATCTTGTTTAATCTCAATGTTAGGAAATTCATTCATCAAATTAGCCATTCTTTATTTCTTCCTTTTTTGCATATACTTACAAATGCTATTGTATCATTTTTCAAAATTAAAAGTTTTGAAAAATGATTAGTTGATTGTAAAATAAAATTATCGACTTTTGCAAGGAGGATGCTAAATGAATTTTATTGCGATGGACTTTGAAACAGCTAGCGGCAAACGCTATAGTGCTTGTTCATTAGCTCTTACGATCGTCCGTGATAATCAGATTGCTGATGAATTTTATACTTTAATTAATCCCCACACCAAGTTTTTCTGGCGTAATACACAGATTCATGGAATTCACGAACAAGACGTTCAAAATGCACCGGATTTCCCTGAAGTATGGGATCATATCAAGCAATTTTATACCCCTGATAAGTTAGTAATTGCTCATAATAACCGCTTTGATAATAACGTTTTAAAAAATACGTTAGAGCATTATCAAATTGAACCTCCTGCATACCAAACGCTGGATACACTTGCAAGCAGTCGTCAATTAATACCAGGATTAACAAATTATAAGCTAAATACTGTTTGTGACGCCTTGAATATTGACCTGCATCACCACCATAATGCTCTTGACGATGCTCAAGCTTGTGCTAATATCTTGCTGTATCAAAGTCAACATTTTACCCCACAACAAATTCAACCATTTATCAAATTAATTGGCTAAAGGAGAATTCTACTATGACTAATATTAACCTTAATGGCGGCAACTTAACTCTCGAACAGCTTAATGCTATTTTTTCAACAATCCCCGTTGAATTTGACTTTATCGATGAAAATGATATCGTACGTTGGTCATCTGCCAACCGTCACCGCTTATTCAAACGAACTGACAATGACTTAGGTAAACACGTTTTAGAAGTCCACCCCGGTCACAGTCAGGGTCATGTTAAACAAGTCCTTCACGATATGCACAGCGGCGACCGCGATTCGATCAATATTATGATTAAACATCATAACCAACCAGTAAATATTGCCTTTTACGCTCTACGTGATGATAATGGTAAATATATAGGCTGTGTAGAGGTTACTCAAGACGTTAGCAATCATCAACAGCGAGGATCTGTCTGGCGCAACATCAAACAAATTTTTCATAAAAAATAAGATTCTTACATGTATAAATAAGGAGCAAGATAGAAGTTATTTACGGTACTTCCTATCCTGCTCCTTTATTTTGCTTCTTTTGGTGAATACTTCATTTGAATAACCTTGCGTCCTTGTTCAATAGCTGTTCCTGTTTTAACGAAATCTAATTGTTGATATAAACTAATTGCTGGAAAATTATCTTCAAAAACGGTCAGAACTAAATTCTCCAAGCTGCTGTATGTATTAAACCAATATTCAGCCTCATCAACTAAAAGGCGGCCAATACCATTCCGCCAATATTTTTTACGGACTACTACTCCCAATTCTCCTGTCGTCGGTTGATGCTCTAATACCATTACGGTCACCATTCCAACGACTTCTTCTCCCAGCATTGCCAGCAAAATCACGCAATCATCAAATTGATTAATCATGTCAATATTTCTAGCTTCCGTTTTTTCACTAATTTCATTTAAGTGCGGAACTAAAACAGCATTGCTTTCTGTAGCAGTTGCCCGTAAAAAACTTAGAACCTTTTCAGCATCATCACTAGTCGCAAGTTTTACAGAAATTTCATCTGCCATTATTTCACCACATTTCTAACGATTTGTTCAAAATGTTCTCCATGAGGTTCAAATTCAAGGATTCTTGTTTCATCATCGTCTGTTCGCTTAAAATGAATTGCTAAAAAATTAGCTGGAAGTTCATCTTCTACAAATTTAGCCCATTCGACAACTGAAACTCCATCGCCGTCAAAATACTCTTCAAGACCTAAATCAGCTGCTCCACCATTTTCAAGCCGATATGCATCCATATGGTAGAGAGGTAACCGCCCGTCTTGATACTCGTGGATGATTGTAAACGTAGGACTCTTAATAATGTCTGGAATATCTAAGCCAACAGCAAGGCCCTTAGTAAAAGTCGTTTTGCCGGCTCCTAAGTCACCATCTAAGACAAGGACATCACCCGCCACTAATTGTTGACCAATTACTTTTCCGAGATTAATCGTTGCATCACGGTTCGTCAAAGTTAAGCTTTCCATAGCACTCTCTCCTACTCTAAAATAACTAGTCTTATTGTACATATGTCTTTTTTAAAAAGCAAAAAGAGTACTTTAAAAGCATCACATACCCTAATAGGAGCATATCAACACAGCTTCATATTTGTACTCTCTTTTAGCTAATTTATTAAAATAATCTTACAATGATTGGGCAGCGGTGATCATTGCTACCTTATAAGCATCGTCTTCACTGCATCCCCGTGAAAGGTCAGCGATTGGGGCATTAAGTCCTTGAAGAATAGGACCAACTGCAGTAAATCCACCAAATCGTTGGGCAATCTTGTAACCAATATTACCTGCTTCAAGACTTGGGAAAATGAAGACATTGGCATGACCAGCAACTTTAGAATCAGGAGCCTTAAGTTCACCTACTGATGGTACAACTGCCGCATCAAATTGTAGTTCACCATCGGCTGGCAAGTCAGGATCCAAGTCATGAACTAACTTAGCAGCGTCCGCAACCTTAGTAACCATTTCGCCCTTAGCTGAACCCTTAGTTGAAAAACTAAGTAATGCCACCTTCGGATCAATTTCAAAAAGACGCGCTGTTTCAGCACTTTGAATTGCAACTTCAGCCATCGTTGGTGCATCTAATTCAATATTAATTGCACAATCAGCAAAAATATAACGCTGATCGCCTTTAATCATAAGAAATGCTCCACTAATTCGGTGAGCACCCGGCTTAGTCTTAATGATTTGTAGTGCAGGACGAACTGTTGAGCCGGTTGAGTGAACAGCACCAGAAACCATTCCGTCAGCCTTCCCCATGTAGACAAGCATTGTCCCAAAGTAACTAACATCTTCAAGCATCTTTTGAATTTCTTCAGGGGTGTTCTTTCCCTTTCGCCGTTCCATTAATGAGTCAAACATTGCTTGCTTATCGTCTTCTGGATAAGTTGCTGGATCAATGATTTGAAGGTCAGTAAGGTCAAAGTTATTTTCACTAGCAACTTTTTTAATTGCTTCTTCATCCCCAAGCAAGATTGGGTCTACTAAGTCATCCTTCTTTAAGCGAACAGCAGCGCCTAAAATCCGCTTATCCTCACCTTCAGGAAAAACAATTGTCTTGTTTTGTCCTTTAATCTTTGCAGCAATCTCATCAAATAATTCCATAATGCAAGTACCTCCTTATGGTTACTAAACATTTTAAAGTTGTGACTGATGATCACATCTTTAACGATAATTTGGTTCGGCAGGAAGCTGCCAATCAATTGGCTGTTCTCCCATCGCCTGAAGTGCTTCGTTGGTTTTAGAAAATGGCCGCGAGCCAAAGAACCCGCGATTAGCAGATAATGGACTCGGGTGGGCCGACTCAAGAACTATATTGGTATTTGTATTAATCAATTGTTTTTTGTTGCGTGCAGCACGTCCCCACAAAATAAATACAACTGGTTTAGGACGTTCAGACAAAGCGTGAATTGCCGCGTCTGTTAACTGTTCCCAGCCATGTCCACGGTGTGAATATGCTTGTCCCGCACGTACTGTTAAAACCGAATTTAGTAAAAGGACACCTTGATCAGCCCATTTTTTTAAATAGCCATGATTTACTGGCGTACAGCCCAAATCACTCTGCAATTCTTTATAAATATTCTGTAATGAAGGCGGGACCGGTACCCCAGGCAGTACTGAAAAACTGCACCCATGCGCTTGATTAGGTCCATGATAAGGATCTTGACCAAGAATAACAACCTTCACCTTACTAAAAGGCGTCCATTCAAACGCTTCAAAAATGTGATGCATTTCTGGGTAGATTGTTTGATGGGTATATTCTTCTTTTAGGAAATTATGCAGTTGAGCATAATACGTACTTTCAAACTGGGGCTTTAAGACTTCCCACCAGTCGTTATGAATTAACTGTTTCACGATTATTAGCACCTCGCCTATTATTTTAGCATAATTAAACATCATAATGGGATAAATTGGAAGCGTTTTTTATCTAGGAAGTTTCTTCACCAATTTTTCCAAGAAGCTGGTAAAATAAAAGGTAGATTATCAAAGAATGGTGGTGGCAAAGTGCGACAATTATTTATTCGCGATCGTTCGACTGATTTACATGGAACGACCGTCATTCGCGATAAGGACGGTAAATCGTGCTATCTTCTTGTCGGTAAATGGGGAATGAGGTACGATGCCCTATCATTGTATGCAATTGATGGAGCTTTATTAGCCGAGGTAAAGCAGTTAACCCTTGGATTATTACCAAAGTTTGCATTATACGTCAATCGTCAACGAGTCGGTACAATTGGTAAAGGGTTTGGTTTTGTTCAACAGGTTATTTATATCCGCGGGATTAACTGGATCATTGTTGGTTCCCCTTTAACAAGTCGCTACCGTGTCTTTTCCGGTAGTCACTTAGTCTTTTCAATTCAACCGGTTAAACTTTCAAGCGGATATTGTCATGAATTAAAAGTAAACAAAAAAGAAGATGAACCCTTAGCAATCCTAATTGCTAGCATTCTTAACCACTGGGCACGGAGAAGCGAGCAAGAACCACTATTAGCCCGGTTGATGAAACGTTCTCCTAAGCTCAGTACTAGCATGTCATTTTCTATCAGCAATCAATTAAACCTTACCTGTAAAAGTCATAAAAATAAGTAATATACAAAAGGAAGAGACCGAGAAACATCATTTCTTGACCTCTTCCTTTTATATTTAGTAATGTTTCATAACCCGTTCGATTTCACGGTTTTGTTCACGACGTTTAATTGCTTCACGCTTATCGTACTGGTGTTTACCTTTAGCTAATCCTAGTAGTACTTTTGCATAACCATGTTTAATGTACATCTTTAACGGGACAAGCGTAACTCCCTTATCCTGTAAGGCTCCTGCAAGCTTATTAATTTCTTTTTTATGCAATAATAATTTGCGATTCCTTAACGGGTCTTGATTAAAGTAAGTCCCGTTGTCATATTCACTAATGTGCACATTCATTAACCAAGCTTCACCATTACGGATCTGCGCAAATCCATCCTTCAAATTAACCCGGTGAGCACGAACCGATTTAATCTCAGTCCCTGTTAAAACTAATCCAGCCTCAACCGTATCTGTTACAAAATAGTCATGACGGGCTTTTTTGTTTTGTGCAATTAAATTGTCATTATTTTCTTGATGGGATTTTTTTGCCATAATATCCCTCCCCGCTCTTAATGGTGACGACGAACGCTTTCATGATCGCGTGAATTGTTGTGGTGACGAGTTTGGCCACGATTTATTTGCCGATTGTTTTGCCGACCATTTTCTTGGTTACTCCGCCGCCACTTTCCTTGCGTATTCCGATAGTGATTACCATTATTGTTCTCACGCTGAGACTTATTGTTAGCACGGCCTTTACGACCACGGCCACGACCATTGTATTGATCATTATGCGGAACCCGAATCTTTGTCTTTGGCGCCTCTTCAGGGTTAACAATTTCAAAGTCTACTTCACGAAGATCTTTATCTGCCCGTACTAGCTTAACCTTAATCGGCTGTCCCATTTGGAAGATCCGATGTGACTTCCGACCAATTAGGGCCATATGCTTTTCTGAATATTCATAATAGTCATCATTCATGACACTAATATGAACTAATCCTTCAACCGTATTTGGTAATTCTACAAACAAACCAAACTTCATTACTGAACTAACAACTGCATCGAACGTTTCCCCAACATGGTCTTCCATGTATTCGGCCTTCTTCATACTGTCAACATCACGTTCTGTATCAATTCCGCGACGTTCTGTAACAGACGTATGCTCGGCAATTTCTGGAAGCTTATCACGCCAATGATCCTTAGCTGGTTCATTCTTTCCGTGCTTTTCATACCATTTGATTAAACGATGCACTGTATCATCAGGATATCGACGAATTGGTGAAGTAAAGTGAGTGTAGTATTTTGCACCCAAACCAAAATGACCAAGTTCTTCATCTGAATATTTGGCTTGTTGCATACTACGCAACATCATAACTTGAACCATTTGCTCTTCTGGAGTACCGGCGACATCTTTTAATACTTGTTGAAGCATCCTTGGCTTAACATTTTTAATATCGCCGTGAACATCAATACCGAATACGCTTAAGAACTCCGCAAAAGCTTTAATTCGGTCACTATCTGGTGTTTCGTGGATCCGATAAAGAAATGGAACATGCTCTTTAAAGTAATGCTCAGCTACCGTTTCATTTGCTGCCAGCATAAATGATTCAATCATTCGCTCAGAAAGGCCCCGATCCCGTAACTGAATGTCGGTCGGATGTCCCTTTTCATCCACAATAATCTTTGCTTCAGGCGCTTCAAAGTCAATTGCTCCACGTTTCTTCCGGTTTTTTAGCAATAATTTGTGAATTTCACTCATTGTTTCAAACATTGGAACTAAGTCTTCGTATTGCTTTATCGTTTTGGCGTCATGAGACTCAAGAATTTTATTAACCGCCTTATAAGTCATCCGGGCATGAGATTTCATTACACTTTGGAAGATGCGGTGGTTAACGATTTTCCCTTGTTCGTCAATTTCCATTTCACAACTCATCGCTAGCCGTTCTTCACCAGGGTTCAAGGAACAAATCCCATTAGAAAGGCGTTTAGGAAGCATTGGCACTACCCGGTCTGTTAAGTAGACAGATGTTCCGCGCTTAAACGCTTCCTGATCAAGAGGCGTTCCTGGTTTTACATAGTGAGAAACATCAGCAATGTGAACCCCTAGATGGTAGTGACCGTTATCCATTTTCCATGCTACAACCGCATCATCTAAGTCTTTTGATTCAATTGCATCGATTGTAACAAGTGGTTGGTCTGTAATATCTTTACGACCCTTTTTTTCTTCAGGAAGAACCTTAAGCGGAATCTTATTAGCCTGTTCCATCACTTCTTTAGGAAATTCATGAGGAACATCGTGGGCATAAATTACTGACATAATATCAATGCCCGGTTCATCTTTGTCACCAATAACTTCAGTAACTGCTCCTGTTAATACTTCCGGTGCCTCATCGCTCGGATAAGTTTCAACAGTGGCCGTTACGACCTGACCATCAAGCGGCTTTAAGCCCTTATCAGTTACGTAAAAATGATACCGCGATAATTTTTTATCTTTAAGTAAGATTTCACCAATATAATTACCAACAGTTTCTTGCTTAAATTCGCCAACTACTTGTTCATATTTATGTTCAACAATTCGCGTTACTTGCCCTTCTGGACCTTGATCGCTACCTGGTTTTGCAGGCCGTAACACTTTAACCTCTACCTGGTCCCCGTTTAGCGCATAGCGGGTATGGTCAGGATTGATATACATATCTGGAAGGTCCGGATCATAGTCGACAAAACCGAATCCTTTATCATTACCATGGAATGTACCAATAAGCGGCTGTTGCTTAATAACCGCTTCAAATTCACCACGATCGGTTACTTGAACTTTTTTCTCGCGTTCCAACTGAGCAAGTGACTGAACGATCGGTGTAAATTGATTAGCATCATCCATCCCTAATTGGTGGGCAAGTTTTTCTGCAGAATAACTGATGCCTGCATTATCAGTTAAATGTGTTAATATTTTTTCTTTTAAATCATTTGTTGTCATTTAGAAGACACCTCGAATAAATTTTGTAGATATTTTCCTACATCGGTAAATAATTGTCGATGGGCGGTATTAACTGTTAGAAGATGTGTAGCAGTAGGGTAATAATGATAATCAACTGCGACCCCACTTGCTTGTAACCGTTTTTCTAATTGAAGGCCTGAAGCAGGATCAATCATTTCATCAGCACCACCTTGTGCAATGAAAAAAGGTTGGTGAATCTGGTCTAAGTGGTCACAAAGCTGGTGTGCCATACTTTGAATTTGGGTCAATTGCTTAGGGAGCCGTTCTGTTAACTTAGCCACTTTTTCTTTAGTGATTAATGGATTCAACTTCTGCTGACGATAATATTTTGCAGCAATTTTAGGAAAGTATTCTGGAACATTAGACTGCCCCCAAGTAGTAATCGGGGATGCAAAAACACCACCGCCTAATAATCGCGGGTCATTTTCAAGAGCCCTTGTTGCTAATAAGCCTCCTAACGACAAGCCAAAGATAGCAATCTGATCAATCCCCGCGTCTCGCAAGCGAAAAATCGCCATCCGCGTATCGTCCCACCAATCATCTGGCCCATTGCTTTCCAACACTTTTTTTGGATCGCCGCCATGACCACTTAAGAGCGGAGCGAAAACCGTATATCCCTGCCAATTAAGCTGACGTCCCAACATGCGAACATCATTCGTATTTCCTGTATATGCATGGAGTAAGATAACTCCGCGCCGTCCACTATGGGGAAAGAAAAAAGAGTCACCAGTATACGTTTTCACTAAATCATCCCCTACACTCTAACAGTAGTGACAAAAAAGCCTCCTGGAACCACAATAATTTCAGGAGGCACTTTAAATTTAATGTGACGAAACATAAATCATAGCTAATGCCAGAATAAAGAAGAGTGCTCCACAAATTGTTGTAACAATCTGCATAACAGCTTCAAATCCCCGCGCTTTACGACGTGAGAACAAGTCGCCAGCACCACCAGTTAAAGCTGACATCGCATCATTATCATTTTTTGCTGGCTGCATCATTACACAAGCAATTAATACAACGCAATCAATTAAGAATAAAGTCATTAATGTGTTATACAAGGAATTTTCCTCCTAATACTTTCACGCTTTTATCTTAACTATCATATCATATTTATTATTCTATTGCTATCCTTGCGCATAATGAGCTGCTCGACTTATCTCATGATACGCTTGCCGCGTCGTAGCGGAATTAGCACGTAAAATCAATGTATCACCTGCTTGTAACTCTGTTTGACCATTCGGGATAATTTTTTCTTCTCCCCTATAAATAACCATTACAATACAATCAGTCGGCCACGGATAATCTTTTACCTTACAACCAGCCAATCGCGCTCCAGCGTAAATAGTAATCGACATCGTAACGTCCTCTTTACGCCGGGCGGATTGTGGATTATTGCCAATAAAAGCATTAAACATTGCTGTATATACCGGCTCACCATGTAATGCGTCTACAACTAGGTAGGCAACCACTGCTACTAACGCTAGGGGCATTAAATGAGCAAGCGATCCGACCATTTCCGTAATTAACAAGATAGCAGTAAAAGGCGCCTTACTGATACATGCAAAATAACCCGCCATCCCATAAATAATAAAGTTAGGCAGATAACGAACCGGCATCAGCCCTAATCTAACCATTAAAGCACAATAAACCGCCCCTAGGATAGCACCAAGAGTTAAGATTGGTAAAAAAATCCCTCCTGGTAATTGCGAACCATAGCTAATCATTGAAAATACAAAGCGAAGAACAAAGAGACCAACAAATAACGCTAGAGAAAACGGCGAAGAACGCAAAACAATAATTAGCTCATTCCCGCCCCCAAGTGTGATTGGAAAATACCAGGCAATCGGGATTACTAGTAAAAACGGAATAACGGGAT
The DNA here is from genome assembly GCF_014145555.1 of Limosilactobacillus albertensis. Classification (NCBI taxonomy): domain Bacteria; kingdom Bacillati; phylum Bacillota; class Bacilli; order Lactobacillales; family Lactobacillaceae; genus Limosilactobacillus; species Limosilactobacillus albertensis. The sequence continues at coordinate 76,358 of NZ_JACIVD010000044.1, read as the reverse complement.
AAGCAATTGGGGATAACTTAGGAATCCTTGCTGTCCAACCATTTAAGTGCAAAATAATAACCTGATAAAACCGGCCTAAAACACCTAATAAAATTCCCAACGCAATTAAATGCCAATAAAGGTTATTAGGCAGCATATGATCGTACGGAACGTTTAATACCGGCCGTAATCCAAAAAATTGCATTGACACCATATTAGAACATAGTGAACTGACAAACGTCGCTAACCAAATTACCGGTGAAAAATTATGATACACTTCTTCCAAAATAAAGATAGTAGCAGCAATTGGTGCATTAAAGGCAGCAGCCAACCCGGCGGCCGCGCCACTCGCAATTCCGATTTGTCGGTTAAGCTGCCCTAATTTTGCTATTTCTTCAACCCCTTGGCCGATTGTCGCACCAAGTTGGATTGATGGTCCTTCTCGTCCTAAATATAACCCCGAACCAATTGCAAATATTCCACCAAGAAACTTCCGCCATAGTACCGGCCACCACTTTTCATCAAACTGGTTAGTCAATTGCCCCTCAACCTGCGGAATTCCTGATCCTTTTATATCTGGATAAGTCTGGGCCAGCCACCCTAATAATAACGCTAAAATAATTGATCCAATCGTCCACGGTACTAACCACAATGGATGGGAGTGAAAGTATCCAAAGCATGTTGTTACTAGTTGTAAAAAGCACTGAATGATAAGGCGAAATAAACTTACTACCAGCCCGGTTAATATTCCGATAATAATCGCGCGAACTATTTGATTAAGCTGATTATATCGGTGAAATGCCTCTTTTCTGCTTTCCATTATCTATTCTCCAATTTATTAAAAGTCTACATGCCATTTTACTACATGAGTTTACCAAGGCGAAATTAATTTTAAAATAAAAATAGGAGTTAACCAGAACCAGTTTATCTAGCTCTGCTAACTCCTGCAAAAAGATTACGATGCTTTTTCTTTACTAAGGCCATGACGAATAATGTATATAACGACTGCCAGAATTAATACTGCTGCACCAACAATGACCGAAATTCGCGTATCAGGATTAATAAACATGAAGATGACGATCACAATCAGCATAATGAATGCGAAGTAATTTGAGAATGGGTACAGCGGCAGCTTAAAGGGATGGTCAGTCATTAAATCTTTATTGTTACGACGGAATCGCAATTCTGCTAATAAAATTACAAACCATGGAATCATTCCGGGTAGAACCGATGAACTAAAGACAACTACAAACATATCGGCTGTCGAGTGGCTATAAATTGTGGAAATCATATCAATAATGAAGCCAATTAAAATACCACCAGAGATACCAAGAATAGCTGCATCGGGAACAATTCGTTTTGAGAGGCGTCCAAAAATCTTAGGCGCATCCCCCTCATGTGATAACTTAAATAGCATTCGGCTTGAACTGTAAATACCAGAATTAGCGCCTGATAATGCTGCCGTTAAAACAACAAAGTTAATAATTGACGCTGCTGCCGTAATTCCAACTTTGGCAAATGTAGAAACAAACGGCGAACCGACACTACTTAATTCATTCCAAGGATAAATCGTTACAATTACAAAAATTGCTCCAACATAGAAGATTAAAATTCGGAATAGGACGGACTTAACTGATTTAACAATTGCTTTTTGCGGATTTGCTACTTCACCAGCGGAAATTCCCAGCAATTCAATTCCCTCATAAGAACCAACAATAATTGACATTGAGAAGAAGAAACCGCTCCAACCACCAGTGAAGAATCCACCATGGGACCACAGATTGTTAAAACCAGTTGGGTGACCACCATTACCAAATCCAAAGAAGATAATCATAAACCCAAGGAGGATCATGAAAATAATAGTAATAACTTTAATCATCGCAAACCAAAATTCAAGTGACCCGTATGCCTTCGCACTCGCTAAGTTGGCTAAGACTAGGAAAATTATGATTACAATTCCAGCCACCCACGTATGCATATGCGGCCACCAATATTTAAGATATTCAGTAGCAGCAACCACTTCAGACATCCCAACAACGATATATTCAAATACGTTAGCCCATTTAGCAAGGTATCCGGCTACTGGATGAACATATTCTGTTGCATAATCTGCGAAAGAACCGGTGCCGGGATTAATATAGATCATCTCTCCCAAGGCCCTCATTACAATATATAAAATTAAACCAACAAATGCATATGCAAGAATTACCGATGGACCCGTCCACTTAATGGTTGACGTCGATCCCATAAACAGACCGACCCCAATTGCTCCACCAAGAGAGATCATTTCCATCTGACCAGCAGTCATCGAACGGTTAAGCTCCGGTGCTGATTTTTTCATTTGTATCATTGTCCTTTCATTGAATTTAACTCTTAAAAATTATATTATATTTCACAAAAAATTCCAATATTTCTTTCTCATTATTTTTTAATAGAATCAATATAACCATTTTCAAGCCTAGTTAAATAGATTTTCAATAAAGGAGCTTACTTAGATAAAATATAAACTGTACAGTACACAAATAGGGTTCCAATGCTCGGTAAAAATCGAACCTTGGAACCCTACTTATATTTTTATTAGGCCGATGAAGCGTAAGGATAAAACTATAAACAGCTTATGTCACGCTCATCTTCCGTTTTTATTAATCCCGCAAATTAACGGTTTTCGATGTCTTGGCGAGCTTGTTGGCTCAAGTTGTAGAATGAGTGAATACCCTTGTATTGAGCAACATCACCAAGTTGATCTTCAATCCGCATTAATTGGTTGTACTTAGCAAGACGGTCAGTCCGGCTCATTGAACCAGTCTTGATTTGTCCGGCGTTTGTAGCAACAACTAAGTCGGCAATAGTGGTATCTTCAGTTTCACCAGAACGGTGTGAAACGATAGCAGTGTAACCAGCTTCCTTAGCCATTTCGATAGCTTCAACAGTCTCAGTTAAAGTACCAATTTGGTTAAGCTTGATTAAGATTGAGTTAGCAGCACCCATTTGGATACCCTTCTTCAAGTAATCAGTATTAGTTACAAAGAAGTCATCACCAACAAGTTGAACTTTCTTACCTAACTTATTAGTAATAGTTACCCAGTCATCCCAGTTATTTTCATCAATTGGGTCTTCAACAGATACTACTGGGTACTTTTCAATAATACCGGATAAGTAATTAATCCATTCTTCAGTAGTGTATTCTTCACCAGTTGACCAACGAAGCTTGTACTTCTTGTCTTCATCATTCCATAATTCTGAAGCAGCAACGTCAAAGGCAATTGCAATGTCTTTACCTGGCTTGTAACCAGCGTCTTCAATAGCCTTGATTAAGTATTCGAATGGTTCTTCGTTGTTAGCAAAGTCAGGAGCAAATCCACCTTCGTCACCAACAGAGGTTACCTTACCAGCAGCTTCCAATTCTTTCTTCAAAGCGTGGAAAGTTTCTGAGCCCCAACGAATAGCTTCACGAACAGTTGGTGCACCAACTGGCATGATCATAAATTCTTGGAAATCAACCTTGTTATCTGAGTGAGCACCACCGTTAATAACGTTCATCATTGGTGTTGGCAATACGTGAGCGTTAAAACCACCAAGGTAGTTGTAAAGAGGTACTTGTAATTCGTCAGCAGCAGCCCGAGCAGCAGCTAATGAAACAGCTAAAATAGCGTTAGCACCTAACTTACCCTTGTTTGGAGTACCGTCTAACTTAATCATTGCCTTATCGATAGCGATTTGGTCAGTAACTTCCATCCCTACGATTTCTTTAGCAATAATGTTGTTTACGTTTGAAACAGCCTTTAAAACACCCTTACCGCCAAAACGGTTCTTGTCGCCGTCACGTAATTCAACAGCTTCGTGTTCACCAGTTGAAGCACCAGAAGGAACAATACCGCGGCCTACACCGCCAGCTTCTGTGTAAACTTCTGCTTCAACTGTTGGGTTACCACGTGAATCAAGGACTTCACGTGCATAAATATCTGTAATGAGTGACATTTGATGAATCTCTCCTCTGTCATTTATTTGGAAAGCAATTCCACTTAACATTGTATTATTTTACACAATTAAAAACAAGCATTTAACAGGTTAATGGTGAACTAATTGTAAAAATGTTGCGGGATTTAAACTAGCAGCACCAACCAACACTCCGTCAATGTCTTGCTTTTCCATCAACGCATTAATATTAGCAGTTGTAACACTCCCGCCATAAAGAATACGAACATCGTTAGCAACATTATCACCGTACATGTCGCTGATTGTTTGGCGAATCAAGTAACATCCCTCTGCCGCTTGATCAGGATCGGCACTTTCGCCAGTTCCAATTGCCCAGCTTGGTTCGTAAGCAATAGTAACATGACAGATTTCGTCATCAGTAAGGCCATGCACATCAGCTAGAATCCTGCTTACTACCCAATGAACCTTTTTCCCTGTAACACGACGGCCCATTGTATCATCGCAACAAACAATTGGACACAATCCGTTTTTCAAGGCAGCTTTAACTTTTTTATTAATCATGTCGTCACTTTCATTAAAGTATGTTCGCCGCTCAGAATGTCCTAAGATTACATGATGAATTCCTGCTTGGTATAAGGCATATGGGCTTGTTTCACCGGTATATGCACCATCATCCTTATAGTAACAGTTTTCAGCCATTATTTTTAAGGGCGACTTGCCAGCCTCTTTTACCATTGGCACTAAACAAAGCGTTGGTCCCGCAATCGCCGTTTCAAGCTGATTTGCTGGTGGCAGCTCATCTTTTACTTGTTTCACAAAAGAAACTGCCTCTTGAACATCCTTATTCATTTTCCAGTTTCCTGCAATAATTGGTACTCTCATTTCGTGCACCCCCAATAAAGGATAAAGGGCTGAGAAAAACACGAATTTTTCTCAGCCCCCTAATCATGAAATAGTAACGAATTACTTATCAGAAATTGCAGCAATTCCAGGCAATTCTTTACCTTCAAGGTATGTTAATGATGCTCCACCACCAGTTGAGATATGAGTAAGCTTATCAGCAACACCCAATTCCTTAACAGCAGCAGTTGAGTCACCACCACCGACAATTGTCGTAGCATCTGTTAAAGTACCAAGGAACTTACCAATTTCAAGCGTACCCTTAGCAAAGTTAGGCATTTCAAATACACCCATTGGTCCATTCCAAACAACAGTCTTAGCATCTTTTAATACGTTCTCAAATTCCTTTACAGACTTAGGACCGATATCAAGAGCCATCCAGCCATCGTCAATGTCGCCTTCAACTACCTTAGTGTCAGCGTCGTTGTTAAACTTATCAGCCACTACGTTATCAATTGGCAATACTAACTTGTCGCCAGCCTTGTCTAGGATTTGCTTAGCAACATCAATCTTATCTTTTTCAACAAGAGAGTTACCAACTTTGATTCCCTTAGCAGCGTAGAATGTATAAGCCATTCCACCACCAATGATAATCTTATCTGCCTTATCAAGAAGGTTGTCAATAACACCAATCTTGTCAGAAACTTTAGCACCACCAAGGATAGCAACAAATGGTCGTTCAGGGTTATCCACAGCGTCACCTAAGAATTTAATTTCCTTTTCCATTAAGTAACCGGCAGCGGCCTTACCAGGCATGTTTGTAGCAATTCCAACATTTGATGCATGTTTACGGTGTGCAGTACCAAAAGCATCATTTACGAATACATCGCCGAGTGATGCCCAGTACTTGCCTAATTCTGGATCATTACCAGATTCACGCTTTACATATTCGCCATCCTTAACATCTTCGTAACGAGTGTTTTGAACAAGCAAAACATCACCGTTCTTCATGTTATCAATGGCATCTTCTAATTGCTTGCCTTCAGTAACCGGAACAAATGTTACTGGCTTGTTAAGCAAGTTTGAAAGGCGCTCAGCAACTGGACGAAGAGAAAGGCCTGGCTTATCTTCTTCTTTCTTAATCCGGCCAAGGTGTGAGAATAAGATTGCCCGGCCACCATTATCAATTACATACTTAATAGTTGGTAAAGCGGCAACGATTCGGTTGTCATCACCAACTACGCCGTCTTTAATTGGTACATTAAAGTCGACACGCATTAATACTTTCTTGCCTTCTAAAGGAAGGTCTTCAACAGTTAATTTAGCCATGTATATTTTCCTCCTCTTTTATCAAAAAAGGTGAGCGGAGTTTTCCTCCTCCCACCTTAATCAATTAGTTTAATTTTACTTCAAATTAAAGAGTAGCAAAGTGAAGTAAAGTACGGATCATGTTGCTAGTGAAACCGTATTCGTTGTCGTACCAAGCAACAGTCTTAACTAATTGTGAGCCATCTTCACCTTCCATAATTTCAGTTTGGGAAGGATCGAATACTGAACCGAATGTTGAACCGATAATATCAGTTGAAACAATTTCGTCTTCAGTGTAACCGTAAGCATCGTTACCTTCAGTAGCCTTCTTCATTGCATCGTTAATTTGGTCAACAGTAACCTTCTTGTCCAAGATTGAAACAAGTTCAGTTAATGAACCATCAACAACACCAACACGTTGTGCGTGACCTGAAAGCTTACCGTTTAATTCAGGGATAACTAAACCAATAGCCTTAGCAGCACCACTTGAGTGAGGAATAGTGTTAACACTTGCAGTACGGTTGTTACGCATCTTCTTACCACGAGGGCCGTCAAGGATAGCTTGAGTTGAAGTAAATGCGTGAACAGTAGTCATAGTACCAACCTTAACACCAAATTCGTCATTTAAGACCTTAGCCATTGGTGCAAGACAGTTAGTAGTACATGAACCAGCTGAAACGATAACATCATCCTTAGTCAAGGTGTCAAGGTTAACACCAGGAACAACAGTTGGGATGTTACCAGCAGGTGCTGAAATCAATACACGCTTTGCACCAGCGTCAATGTGTGCTTGTGACTTTTCAGCAGAAGTGTAGAAACCAGTACATTCAAGGACAAAGTCAACGCCATCGTTCTTTACCCAAGGAATGTTACGAGCATCACGTTCAGCATATACAGGGTATTCCTTACCATCAACAACAATACCAGTATCAGTAGCTGAAACTTCACCAGGGAACTTACCATGAGTTGAGTCATACTTAAGTAAGTATGCCAACATGGAAGGAGTAGTCAAATCGTTGATTGCAACAACTTCAATATCATTTGTGTTGAGTTCGTGAATCCGACGAAATGCTAAACGACCAATACGGCCAAAACCGTTAATACCAATTTTTACAGTCATACTGCAAATTCCTCCTTTAGGAAAAACATAAATTAGTGTACTTGCTTAGTTTATCACATTACATCAGCATCGCAACTGTCAACCATTGTAAGTGACGCAGTGGTAAGGTCTAAGCAATATACAACTCCTACGATACTTATGATACCATCTTCAAAAAAATTGTCTATTCAATCACAACATTTTTCTGATGTAAGCGTTATTTTGATTAAATTTTTCAAATAATCCTTGCAATCCATTATAATTTAAGATAGTATAATATTTGTTGACGCGCCCTTAGTGTAATGGATCGCACGTGAGATTCCGGTTCTCGAGATCCGAGTTCGACTCTCGGGGGGCGCATTCTGTGAGGCTGCTATAGCCTCTTTTTTATTTTTAAATTTTATATATAAAAATAATCCCTATATCTAGGAAAAAGCCTAAATATAGGGATTTATGTTTAATTAAACTTATTAAGTATTACTTTAATTTTGAATTATTTTCCATTACGCCATCAAGCAAACCGTAATCTACCGCTTCCTGTGCCGTTAAGTAATGGTCACGTTCAGTATCAGCCTGAATCTTTTCAATTGGCTGACCAGAATTCTTAGCTAAAATGCCATTAAGCATCTTTCTAGTCTTCAAAATTTCAGTAGCAGCAATTTCAATTTCAGTTTGCTGACCTTGTGCTCCACCAGATGGCTGGTGAATCAGAACTTGTGAGTGCGGTAACCCAAAACGCTTCCCCTTAGCACCAGATGATACTAACACACTGGCCATAGAAGCAGCCATTCCGATGACGATAGTTTGAACATCAGCCTTAATAAAGTTCATGGTGTCGTAAATTGCCATTCCTGAGGTAACAACTCCACCAGGTGAATTAATGTATAAATAAATGTCTTTAGTTGAATCTTGCGCATCAAGGAATAGAAGCTGCGCAACAATTGAATTTGCCATTTCGTCTTCAATTGGACCGGAAAGCATAATAATGCGGTCCTTCAGAAGCCGTGAGTAAATGTCATAAGCACGTTCACCACGTGATGATTGCTCAATGACAGTAGGAACTAAATTCATAATATGGCCTCCTTAAGTTAATTAGCACTCGTTAGTCTTGTATGCTAACGGATAATAATACTATACTCGATTGGTCAAAAAAGGTCAAATGTTTTAACCTTTATTTAATATTTTTGTAAAAATAAAGACCATGCATTAAGCTGCATGATCTTTTTTATGAATTACTTTTCTTCAGCTGGCTTTTCCTTAGCCCACTTACGAATAGCTTCAATCTTCTTTTCTTTTAATGCTCGCTTGTACTTTGAAGCGATTGGGCGACGGCCTTGTACGCCGTATGGGTGTGCTTTACGCATGTGTATTTGCCTCCTTTTATATTAAACGTAAATTAATTAACGTTCCAATTATACCGGGCATCGTTTTAAAAAGCAAGTCTCTCTAAATTTCAAAAAATAAGTCTTCTCAAGAAAAAATTAAGAAATATTTTATTGGAATTGTTAAACGATTATCTTTACTATTGCCTTAGCTTTTCAGCCAATTGACCTATACCAATTTTAATCAACGCCTACCAAACGTTACAATTAAAAGATTTACATTTTAGACCAATTAGGGTATGATACAGAGTATAGACATGAGAAATAAAGTAATGGTGTAAGACCGAGGAGGATATAACTATGTCAGTAAATACCTTAAACATTTTTAACGTTACCACAAATTGGAATGAATTAGATCAAGAATGTGCCGCTACAGAATTAGCATTGATTAGTGAAAGCATTAATAAAAAATAGGTTTTCTTTTTTATAAAAAGGCCTTTAGCATACCCTGTCATTCAAGGATGAAGATATGCTAAAGGCTTTTATTATTTTACTTGTGAAGCACGCAATTCATCAGCGTATGCATTTAATTTGCGTAGACGATGGTTAACCCCTGACTTTGAAATTGGCCCCCCTGGTACTAATTCGCCTAGTTCTTTTAAGCTTACTTCTTGATGGGCAAGCCGCGTTTCAGCTATTTCTCTTAATTTATCAGGCAAACTGCTAAGTCCGACACGTGAATCAATAAATTCAATATTTTCAATCTGCCGGGTAGAAGCATTGGCAATTTTGTTTAGGTTAGCATTTTCACAGTTCACCAATCGATTAACAGAGTTTCGCATATCGCGTACAATTCGTACATTTTCAAATTGTAGCATGGAATTTGTTGCCCCGATTAGTGACATAAAATTTGCAATTTTTTCTGCTTCTTTTAGATAAACAATGAATCCGCTTCGTCGTGCCGTTGTCTGCGCATTTAAGCCAAATTTGTTTATCATTTGGGCAATCATTTCGTTGTGTTCTTCATATAAAGAATAGATTTCCAAATGGTAACGTGAAGTTTCAGGATTATTAACCGATCCTCCCGCAAGAAAGGCCCCCCGCAAATAAGACCGCACCATCCATTCATCTTTAAGCAGCTCGACTGGTACCTGTTCTTTAATCTGGAAGTTTTGTAGAATTCCTAAATCATCTAAAACATGCTGGGCATGGTAACGCAAACGGACAATATACTGATTATTTTTCTTTAATTTCATCTTTCGCCGTACTACAATTTCACTTTCTACCCCGTAAAACTGTTTTAGCAGTGAATAGATTCGACGTGCAATAGCAGGATTTTCAGTCTGCACGTTAAGTATCAATTGCCGATCAGCAATCCCAATTGATCCATTCATCCGAATAAGCGCCATTAGCTCAGCTTTTGCATTGTCACGATGAACTTTTATTCCTGTTAATTCTTTTTTTACCTCGCTCGCGTATGACACTTAGCATCTGCCTCCTTATTAATCGTGGACCTGATGAAGCCGGTTCATTAATTCTGCCACTACCTTATCTCGATCATGAAATGCCCCGTTATCTTTAAGGCGTAAGAAATTAGAACTAATTACCCGGCAGCCTTGCGCACGTAATCCGCGAAAATCATGCTTAACCGGTTGAGAAATTTCGTTCCATTCTTGGAAGTCAAGATAATTAGCAGGAACTGGTTGAATATTAACTAAGACCGTATCAATAAAGTTTTTCCCAAGATGTTGATTTAGGACACGGACATGATCAGCATCAGTAAAATTATCAGTTTCGCCTTTCTGCGTCATAATATTACAAATATATATTACTTCAGCTTTGCTCTCACATACCGCTTGTCCTACCTCAGAAATCATAAGGTTGGGAAGAATACTTGTAAATAAACTACCAGGACCGATAACAATTTGATCAGCATTTTTAATTGCGGTCAAAACCTCAGAAACAGGTCGTGCAGGATGACCATCATTATCGGCAGAAGGGGTTACCCATACTCGTTTAATCTGTTTATGAGCTGCCGTTATCTCTGATTCACCGCTTAATTTTGTTCCATCTGTAAATTCAGCATTTAATGTTAACGGTTCATTAGCGACTGGATAAATGTGACCATTAATTTTCATCATTTCAGATAGTTCTTGAACTGCTGTAAAAATACCGCCTTTCATTTCAGATAAAGCTGAAATAATCAAATTACCGATTGCATGGCCGGCAAAGAATTGATCACTACTCTTAAAGCGGTATTGGAAAATATCAAGTTCAAGATCCGGCAATTCCGATAGTGCAACTAAAACATTGCGAATATCACCAGGTGGCACAACATTAATATAATTACGTAATATTCCTGATGAACCGCCATCGTCAGCAACGGTCACAACCGCTGTAACATCAGCATCTTGATCTCGTAATCCGCGCAAAACAACTGGGAGTCCAGTTCCACCACCGATTACTACAATCTTTGGTTTATGCAACATAATCAAAACTCCTCTTTACTTCGCCTTTTCAACGTCCCGATGGTAAGTATTAACCTTATACCCATCAGTTTTTAAATCAGCAGATATTTTATTAGCAATTGTCACTGACCGATGTTGACCACCGGTACACCCAATTGCAATTGTTAAACTACTCTTGCCTTCACGAATATACCCTGGCAGAGATATTTCTAAGAGTGAACGCAAGTGTTGATAAAATTCTTTAGCAAGCGGACTCTGCATTACATATTCTTGAACCACCTTATCATTCCCGGTTAGGTGCTTTAATTCCGGGATATAAAATGGGTTAGGCAAAAAGCGAACATCCATTACAATATCAGCATCAAGCGGTAACCCGTACTTAAAGCCAAATGACATTATCTCAACATAAAAATCACTGCCTTCACCATGACCAAAAAGCTTATTTAGCCGTAATTTCAGGTTACGAGGCGTTATATTCGTTGTGTCAATTACAATATCAGCTTGACTCTTGAGGTCAGCAGATAGCTTTCGTTCTAATTCAACCCCATCTAAAATTCGACCATGCGGTGACAATGGATGTGACCGACGAGTTTCTTTATAACGGGAAATTAACGTAACGTCATTTGCATCAAGGAATAATAACTTAACATCTAAATCAGAACGTTGCTTTAGCTTTTCAAAATTTGGTAGAACTTCATCGTAAAAGCCCCGCGAACGCATATCCATCACCATAGCGATTTTATTGAATTCATCGGACTCTTCAATTACATCTACAAACCGTTCTGCTAATCCCGGAAGCATATTATCAATTACAAAGTATCCTAAATCTTCTAAGCTATGAACGGCAACAGTTTTACCTGCCCCGCTCATCCCCGTAATTATTACTACTTTTAGTTTTTCATCTGCCATTAATAGTTTCCTTTCTTCCTTACAGCTACTCACCCATTTTATCACATCAAGCCGGGCGTGTCTTACCCAAGCAAGAAAAAGCTAACTACAAAAGAAAAAGGCCCCTAGCGTTCAATTTTACTGAACTCTAGAGGCCTATCTGTACTTGCGGAGAACATTTTGTTAGGCTCCTCCTCAAACGCTAATGCATCCGCCGTTGATCCATCCGCTTAACAATATATAAAATTGGCAATCCGACAATAACAATCCCTATAAAAAGAATTACACCAGCCGGATCATTCATAACTTCACTTACGAGGACAAAAATCCCACCAGCAATCGCAATAATCGGAACGAGGGGGTAAAGCGGCGTGCTAAACGGCCGTGGTCCCTTATTTTTTCTTCTTAAAATGAAGATACCAAAAAATGCTAGTAAATAGAAACAATATACAGTAAACACACATAAATCTGATAAATGATCAGGATCAAAGAAGCACATCATGATTGTTGCTAATACGATAATAAACATTGTTGCAACAACCGGTGACTTCCCTTTAGGTGTAATATACGAGAGATACCGTGAAAACGGTAAGTCGCGTCGACGAGCCATGGCATAGACAATCCGCGGGAACGTAATCATTTTTCCATTTAATGTCCCCATCATCGAAATAATAATCCCAGCTGATAGCAACTTACCGCCAATTGCCCCAAAAGCTTTAACGGCTAGATAAGCTGTTGCATTTTCACCTAATCGATGAATTGTATTAACAGGAAGAAATTTAAGGATTCCAATAGTAATTAAGGTATAGATAATTAGTACCGCCGTAATTCCTAAAATAATAGCGCGAGGAAGCAACTTTTGCGGATTTTTCATTTCACCACCAAGGTTAGCAATTAAAATCCAGCCATCATAACCAAATAATGTTGCTAAAACCGCTACCCCAAAGCCACCAGTTGATTGATGAATTTCTGTAACAGTCTGTCCAAACGCGTCTTGCTGACCCCAGAAAAGGCCAAAAATAATGATAGCAGCAATCGGAATCATTTTTCCTGCTGTTGTAATGATAGAAAAAATTGCACCGACTTTATTTTCAAATAAATTCATTATTCCAATTGCAACAACTGTAATTACTGCCAATGGTATTCGCCATTGTGCTCCCAGGCCAAAAAAGTTAGCCATTAAAATACTCATAAAACCGGCAACTGAAGCAATAATCGCAGGACCGTATACAATTACCTGCATCCACCCGGCAAGGAAACCGAGAATCCGGCCATAAATGTTTTCAATATATACATAAAGCCCACCGGTATATGGCATCTGCGCTCCGATTTCGGCAACAGTTAGTCCACCAGTCAAGGTAATAATTCCCCCGAAAACCCAAGCAGCGATTGCAAGAGTCGATGTTCCAGCACTATCAAGAACAGAGCCTTGCTTAAAGAATATTCCCGACCCAATAATGGTCCCCACTACAATTGAAATGGCAGACCAAAATCCAAGCGCCCTTTTTAATTCATCCGCTGGTTGTTGATTCATCATCATTCCTCCATTCTTAATATTAGGCAAAATAAAAAACCCGGAACTTCATCTATTAATACACTTCGGACATGCCAAATGATTAATAGAGAACCCGAGTTTGTTTAACACCTATTGATTGGGTACACCAAAATCACTCAGCCTTAATAGAGTTAGAGGCTGAGGAGGAAGAAAGTTGTTGATTTTGTTTATTAAATCGTAACATTATATTTCCCTCATTTCGTGTACTTTGATTTTTATTAGAATACCATTAGAACTTTTTGATTGCAACTACTTTTTTATTTTTTCTTCTTAGTTGCTCGCTCTTCTGCCCATTTTTGATCACGGTCCAGCATCTCTTTTAGGTACTTACCAGTATAGCTGCCCTTTACTTCAGCTACCTGTTCAGGAGTTCCGGTCGCCACAATATTGCCACCATTAGCTCCTCCCTCTGGGCCAAGATCAATTAACCAGTCTGCTGACTTTACAACATCCAAATCGTGTTCAATCACCAAAACAGTATTTCCAGCATCAACTAACCGCTGGAGGACAGCTAATAGGCGTTTAATATCATCCATGTGTAATCCTGTTGTCGGCTCATCTAAGATATAGAAGCTCTTACCATGAGACTGACGATGAAGTTCAGCGGCTAGTTTCATCCGCTGCGCTTCACCACCCGAAAGCGTTGTTGCTGGTTGTCCAAGATGAACATAACCAAGACCGACATCTTCAATGGTTTGCAACTTGCGCTTGATTTTAGGAATTGCATTAAAAAATTCAAGCGCCTCAGAGACAGTCATATTAAGGACTTCCGCAATATTCTTACCTTTGTATTCAACTTCAAGGGTTTCTGAATTATACCGCGTACCATGACAAACTTCACACGGTACATATACGTCTGGTAAGAAGTTCATCTCAATCTTAAGGATTCCATCACCATGACATGCCTCACAGCGACCGCCTTTTACATTAAAACTGAACCTTCCCTTTGTATAACCACGCATTTTGGCCTGGTTAGTTTGCGCAAATAATTCGCGAATATCATCAAATACACCAGTATAAGTAGCCGGATTACTTCGTGGAGTCCGCCCGATTGGGGATTGGTCAATATTAATAACCTTTTCAATATTTTCAACCCCGCTGATTGACTTATACTTACCGGGTTTAGCAGAATTATTGTTTAACTTTTGGGCTAATACCCGTTTTAAAATTATGTTTACTAACGTTGATTTTCCAGAGCCAGAAACTCCTGTCACACAAATAAATTCGCCAAGCGGGAAATCAACCGTAATATTCTTTAGATTATTTATAGCTGCTCCCTTTATAGTAATTTTTTTACCATTACCAGTTCGGCGTTCTTGCGGTACCGGAATAAATTTTTTACCAGACAGATATTGACCAGTCAAGGACTTCCGTGAACGCATAATTTGCTTAGGAGTTCCGGCTGCCATTACCTGCCCGCCATTTTCGCCGGCTCCTGGTCCAATATCAATAATATAGTCAGCCGCCCGCATTGTATCTTCATCATGTTCAACCACAATCAGTGTGTTACCAAGATCCCGCATCGATTTTAGAGATGCAATAAGCCGGTCATTGTCACGCTGATGAAGACCGATTGATGGCTCATCTAAAACATACATTACGCCAGATAAATTTGAACCGATTTGAGTGGCTAACCGAATTCGCTGAGCCTCCCCACCAGAAAGAGTTCTTGCAGAGCGGCTAAGTGTCAGGTATTCAACTCCCACATTCTTCATGAAGGTAAGACGGTCGATAATTTCTTTCAGAATTGGCTGGGCAATCTTAGCGTTTTGGTCGGAAAGTTTAACATTCTTAAAGAATTCAAGCGATTCACTAATCGGCAAATCAGAAACTTCTCCAATATTTTGACCATCGATCTTAACTGCTAGTGCCCGCTGATTTAACCGATAACCGTGGCAAAGCGGACAAGGCAGTTCTGTCATGTATTTCCTCATCTGTTCTCTTGTAAAGTCAGAATTAGTTTCCCGGTAACGACGGCTAATGTTGTTAATAACCCCTTCAAACGGAACGTCAACATCCCTAATCCCGCCAAAGTCATTTTCATAATGGAAGTGGAATGTGGTGTCACCGTTACCATATAGGACTTGCTGCTGTTGTTTTTTAGGCAGCTTATTGAATGGGGTATCCATATCAATGCCAACCGATTTACAGAATTGTTCAAGCAATTGCGGGTAATATTGAGAAGAGATTGGGTTCCACGGCACAATTGCCCCTTCTTTTAAGGTCTTTGTTGGATCAGGCACTACCAAATCAATATCTACTTCTAACTTTAACCCTAACCCTTCACATTCCGGGCAAGCGCCAGTTGGGGCATTGAACGAAAATAACCGGGGTTCCAATTCGCCAACCGTAAAACCACAAATTGGACACGCGTATTGTTCAGAAAATGGGATCGGGTCTCCGCCAATTACATCAGCAATCGCATATCCATTGCTTAATCGCAATGCTGCTTCAAACGAATCAAATAACCGCGAACGAACACCTTCCTTGATAATAATCCGATCAATTACCACATTAACTGTGTGTTTTTTATTTTTATCTAGTTCTGGGACTGAATCAAGGTCGTAGGTTTCGCCATCAACTTGGACTCGAACAAATCCTTCTCGTTTAATCGTTTCAAAAACTTTCTTCTGTGTTCCTTTTTTATCCCGCACAACAGGTGAAAGAATCTGTAAACGAGTTCGTTCAGGCAACTCAAGCACCCTATCCACCATCTGTTCCGGTGACTGACTAGTAATAGGGATATTATCATTAGGACAAATCGGCGTTCCTACTCGTGCCCACAATAACCGTAAAAAGTCATTAATTTCGGTTACTGTTCCAACAGTTGAGCGCGGGTTATGCGACGTTGTTTTTTGGTCAATCGAGATAGCAGGAGATAGCCCATCAATCGAATCAACATCCGGTTTGTCCATCTGTCCCAAAAACTGGCGGGCATATGCGGACAAACTCTCAACATATCGCCGCTGTCCTTCAGCATATAAAGTATCAAAAGCTAAGGAACTTTTACCTGATCCAGACAGCCCGGTAACAACTACTAATTTATTTTTGGGAATCGTTATATCAATATTTTTTAGGTTATGTGCCCGTGCGCCATGAATTACAATCTTATCATTTGCCACGAATTAATCCCTCCTTATTTCTTTAATTTTGTTTTTAACTCCATAATCGTATCCCGCAGTGTTGCCGCTTGCTCAAAGTCAAGCCGTTTAGCCGCAGACCGCATTTGTTCGGTTAATTCATCCAGCATCTTGCTTTGCGCTTCTTTATCCAGCATTGCAAAGTCCTTATCGGTAAATTCAGCGCTATTATCTGTTTCCGTTTCATCAGTTACTTTCTTAGTAACCGTAATTGCTTCTTGAATTGGCTTAATAATTGTACGCGGTGTAATGTGATGCTCTTCATTATATTTCATCTGAATCGTCCGCCGCCGCTTAGTTTCATCAATCGCTTTTTGCATCGAATCAGTGATAGTATCGGCATACATAATTACGGCCCCATTTTCGTTACGAGCCGCCCGCCCTATCGTCTGAATAAGTGAGCGTTCATTTCGTAAGAACCCTTCCTTATCCGCGTCAAGAATTGCAACTAACGATACTTCAGGTACATCTAGTCCTTCCCGCAAAAGATTAATTCCAACAAGCACGTCAAATTTTCCAAGACGGAGGTCACGAATTATTTGGGTCCGCTCAAGGGTCTTAATATCACTATGAAGGTATTTAACTTTTAAGCCCATATCCTTCAAATAATCCGTCAAATCTTCTGACATCTTCTTGGTTAATGTTGTGACAAAGACCCGTTCATTCTTTTCAATCCGTTTATTAATTTCACCAACCAAGTCATCAATTTGTCCCATAACCGGGCGTACTTCTACAGTTGGATCAAGCAAGCCTGTCGGTCGAATAATCTGTTGAGCAACATGATCAGTCTGTTCCATTTCATATGGACCGGGAGTTGCCG
Source organism: Limosilactobacillus albertensis (assembly GCF_014145555.1). Taxonomy (NCBI): domain Bacteria; kingdom Bacillati; phylum Bacillota; class Bacilli; order Lactobacillales; family Lactobacillaceae; genus Limosilactobacillus; species Limosilactobacillus albertensis. The sequence continues at coordinate 59,003 of NZ_JACIVD010000044.1, read as the reverse complement.
ACATATATACAACTTGATTAACATGCTTTTCAAATTCCGGTAATTTTAAAGGCCGATTATCAAGGGCACTCGGTAGACGGAACCCATAATCAATTAACATTTGTTTTCGCGCACGGTCCCCATTATACATTCCGCGCACTTGGGGCATTGTTTGGTGAGACTCGTCAACCACTAGCAAAAAATCTTTGGGGAAGAAATCCAGCAAGGTATAAGGCGGTTCTCCCGGCTTACGGCCGTCCATATACCGGGAATAATTCTCAATCCCATTGGTGTAGCCCATCTCGCGCATCATTTCAATGTCATAAGTTGTCCGTTGTTGAATCCGCTCAGCTTCCAGTAGTTTCCCTTTATCCGTAAACTTTTTAACCTGTTTTTTCATGTCGGCTTCAATTTGCGGCAATGCTCTATCCATTACCTCTTCATTGGTCATAAAGTGTGTTGCCGGGAAGATCGAAACATGGTCACGATCGCCAATCACTTCTCCGGTAAGGGCATCTACTTCACGAATCCGGTCAATTTCATCACCAAAAAATTCGATCCTCAGTGCCCGCTCATCACGTGACGCTGGGAAAATCTCCACAACATCGCCGCGAACACGGAACCTTCCCCGCTGGAAGTCAATATCATTACGGTCAAACTGAATATTAACAAGGTCTGTTAAAAGTCGGTCACGTTCAATCTCCTGACCAACCCGCAATGAAAGAACACTGTTTTGATATTCTCGCGGATCACCCAAACCAAAGATGCTTGAAACCGAAGCAACAACAATCACATCATTACGTTCCAGTAAAGATGTAGTGGCAGAGTGTCGCAGCTTATCAATCTCATCATTAATCGAAGCATCCTTTTCAATATATGTATCACTCGAAGGAACATATGCTTCTGGCTGATAGTAGTCGTAGTACGAAACAAAATATTCAACCGCGTTATGGGGGAAGAACTTCTTCATTTCTCCATAAAGCTGTCCCGCTAGCGTCTTGTTATGTGAAAGAATCAACGTGGGCTTATTAACATTAGCAATAACATTTGAAATCGTAAACGTTTTTCCTGTTCCAGTCGCTCCTAACAAGATTTGAGCTTTTTCGCCATCCTCTATTCCTTTTGTCAGTTGGCTAATCGCTTGGGGCTGATCACCAGTTGGCTGATAGTCTGATACTAATTCAAATTTTTTATCTGGTTGCCGGTAAATCACAAAAAAGTTCCTCCTTTACACTAGACTTAAGCAAAAGAAAGTGGAATCGCGAGCCTTAAAGTCACCGCGTCCCACTTATAATTATTTATCTATTATTTACTGATATTAGTTTATCACCCAAACATGTATTCGTCTATAAATTACTACAAAAAAGGAAGTGGAAAATAACCTCCTCCGTAAAGCGATTATTTCCCACTTAATGTATCAATTTAATATTTATCCGCGACGTGCATATCCAAAGTAGAATTGTAAACCTGCGGCAATGACGTTAATCCAATTTAAGCAAATAAACCACGGGACAATGCCGTCATTTCCAAAATGAGTTACACCATAAAATACGGTAAATCCGCCAATAATTGCAATTAGATTCAACCAAGCACAGATTCGCCGCATTACAATATCCCTTGGCCGACTTAACTCCCAAAAAATATCGACTACTAACCATAATACCAAGATTGCAAACGTACCCGTAAACATACTAGGTGTCATTTTTGCCGCCTCCTTTTACTTTGATAACTTTTACCTTCTACTTCTATTATAAGAAAGCGTTTGCAAAAATCAACTAGTAAGCAAAAACAGGCAGTTTTAATCACTTATTGCTGAATAATTTGGGTAGTTACAATTGCTAACTGGTTCTTAGCGTTACCATCAGCATTATCTTTCAATAACTCGGGCAAAATCTTTTTAAGAAAATATTGCACGCTTGCCATATCCCGAAAGTCCATGATTGCGGTCAAACTCGATTTGTAAATATCCATGTAAACCGGCTCTGGATTTCCCTTTTGAATTTCACCAAATGACTCGTACATTAAATCAATTTTATCGGCAACCGCTAAAATTTTTCCTTCTAACGTGTCATCTTTTCCCTCTGCAAATCGTCGTTCATAAGCCTCACGAAATTCTGCCGGTATTTCAGATTGAATAAAGTTTTCTGTTAAAGACTTATCAACACGTGCAAGCATTGACCGTAATTCTGGTGTCGCATATTTTACCGGTGTTTTAATATCACCAATAAAACGTTCTGTGTAATCATGATTAAGGGCCTTTTCATATAGGGAACGCCAATCAATTTCATTTCCTGCCTGCTCTTCAATATCACCAAGCATTTGTGCTGCTTGAGTTACCTTAAATGAATGGGCAGCCACGTTATGCTCCTCAAACTTAAAATATCCAGGAGCCCGATTGATCATTTCAAGATCACTTAAACTTTTTAAATATTCATGCATTCCCATGACGAATTCCTCCCAAAATAGTTAATTTTTACAATCATACATTTTTTTGCCAAAAATTCAAGAAATATTAAAAAAAGACCGAGAAAATATTTTCCCCAGTCTTCTTCAACTACTTAATTATTCTTCAGCAAATTCTTGTAAGGCTTTTTCAAAATCGGCTAACTTAGCATTTGCTTTTTCTAAAGTATCAGCACTTGTACCAATGTAGAACTTAAGCTTTGGTTCCGTTCCTGATGGGCGAATAGCAATCCAAGTATCATCATCAAGCACGTAACGTAATACATTTGATTCAGGAATACCTAGTTCACTTACTTTGCCATCAGCAGTTATCTTAGTGCCCTTAGAAAAGTCTTCGGTAACTGCTACTTGGTGCCCCGCAAAATGAGTTGGCGCCTCTTCACGGAATTTCTTCATTAAGCCCTTGATCTTATCCGGACCATCAACACCAGCATAAGTATTAGAAATAGTCTTTTCACGGAAGTATCCATACTTCTTAAATAATTCTTGCAAGCCATCATAAAGTGTCATATTACGGCTACGGTAATAAGCTGCAACTTCAGCAAGCAAGGTCAAAGATTGGATAGCATCCTTGTCACGGACGAATGGCTTAATAAGGTAGCCATAACTTTCTTCAAAACCAAACATGAAAGTATGATCAACTTTGCCAGTTTCATATTGATGAATCTGATCAGCAATCCACTTAAAACCAGTTAAAACATTAATCATATCAACGCCATAACTTTCCGCAATCTTAGCAGCAAAGTTAGTAGAAACAATTGACTTTACAGCAGCAGCATTATCTGGCAAAGTCCCAGCTTGTTTGTGAGCTTCTAAAATATAAGCAAGCATAATTGAAGCAATCTGATTTCCAGTAAGCAATTGATATTCGCCATCAGGTTGTCGAACAGCACAACCAAGACGGTCTGCATCTGGGTCTGTGGCAATTAATACGTCTGCTCCGACTTTCTTTCCAAGGGCAATTGAACGAACAAACGCCTCTGGAAATTCTGGATTAGGGTGTTCCAAGCCAGGAAAGTCACCATTTGGCTGACCCTCAGTTGGTTCCATCTCATAGTTAGTAAAGCCAGCTTGCCGCAATGCCCGTTCGCCAAGCATTTTACCGGTTCCGCATAGTGGCGTAAAGACGAATTTCATATCTTTACCGTATTCTTTAGCCAATTCTGGGTTAACAGTTACGCTCTTTGCATTTGCAAGGTAGGCTGCATCAACATCTTCACCCATGATTGTTTCTAAGCCATTATCAAGCATTTCTTGTTCGTCAGCTAAAGCAATATCAAAAATATCATCAATCTTCCGAATATAGCCGGTCATCATGTCTGATTCCTTAGGCGGCATCTGTCCGCCATCTTCACCGTAGATCTTGTAACCATTATATTCTTTAGGGTTATGACTAGCAGTGATCATAATTCCGGCATAAGTTCCCATGTGACGAACCGCAAATGATAATTCAGGTGTTGGCCGTAAATTATCATAGATATAAACTTTAATCCCATGAGCACCTAAAACACGTGCAGCATCATGAGCAAATTTGCGGGAGTTGTGACGGGAATCGTAACCAATAGCAACCCCGCGTTTTTTGATATCGTCCCCTAATGAATCCATTAAGGTTGCCAATCCTTCAGTTGCTTGACGAACCGTGTAAACATTCATCCGGTTAATTCCTGGGCCCATTAATCCCCGCATTCCAGCAGTTCCAAATGACAATGGACCATAAAAGGCATCCTCAATTTCTTTATCATCGTTCATTGCAGCTAATTCTTGCTTTAAGCCTGGTTCAAGATCTGTCCGTTCTTGCCAAACCTTATAAGTATCTTTCCAGCTCACAATAATGTCTCCTTTACGTCATACTCTGTTGTTTAGTATACCGCATAAAATGTTATCTGTCGCTTTTTACTTAAATTTTTACTAAAGTTTTACCAAAAAATCTTACCCCCGACTTTATAATTGGAATATTCAGCAAAATACCTCTTATTCAAAAAAAGCGAGGCTAAGAATTAACTCAACCTCTTAACTATTTTAAAGATAGTAATGCAACAACCCAGTAGCTGACTGGCAGCTCAAATGCTGATAACTCAGTATTTTCACCGTTTAATCCATTGACTTAATATATTGGTAAACCTGCTGCCCAGCAATTGCACCATCACCTACTGCTGTCGCTACTTGCCGCAACGGCGTATCACGCACATCACCGATTGCAAATATACCAGGTTCAGAAGTGCGCATCCGCTCATCTGTTTTTACCCATCCTTGATCATCAAGAATACCTAAATTCTTAAAAGCAGATGTCATTGGAAAGTTTCCGACATAGATAAATACACCATCAGCAGCCATTTCACCGTCTTCACCAGTCTTATTATTATGAGTTTTAACACCGGTTACTTTAACGTCATCCCCAACAATTTCAGTTACACTAGTATTAAAAACAAATTCTAGCTTATCGTTATTCATTGCCTCTGCTTGAATGATTGGCTCAGCGCGAAGTTCATCGCGGCGAACAAGAACTGTTACCTTAGAAGCCAGTTGGGTAAGGTAGACGCCCTCTTCAACAGCCGCGTCACCACCACCAACTACAATTAAGTGCTTGTTCTTGAAAAAGGCACCATCACATACTGCACAGTAGGATACACCTCGTCCGCCGAACTCTTCTTCTCCCGGAACATTTAGGTGCCGCTGATCAGAACCTGTTGCAATCACGACTGTCTTAGCGAGATAGGTCTCGTCCATATCGGTTGTGATTTTCTTCATATTATCAACTAATTCTATTTTTGTTACGGTGCCATACGCATATTCAGCACCAAACTGTGTCGCCCCATCATACATTTGCTGAGCAAGCTCTGGGCCCTTAATACTCTTAAATCCAGTATAGTTGGCAATTTCTGCCGTATTATTTAAATTTCCACCATAAATACCACGATCAAGCATTAGAACTGATAGGTTTGCCCGTGAAGCATACATAGCAGCAGTCATTCCACCGGGACCTGCCCCAATCACAATAACGTCATATTGTTTAGTATCAGCCATTACATTGACCTCCTCAAATAATTTCTTACACAATATGATACCTACTTTAAATCCGTTTGTCTATCATTTAGCTTACTTTTTAAAAGTGATATTATTATCAGACTATAAAGAATATTATTATATTATATATGTGAAAATAATAATTAAAACGATTTCAACACTATAATACCAGTATTTGAGTTATACTTATATTGATAAGTAATTAAGGTCACTATTTTATTTTGCTAAATTTAAAGGAGGCGAAGTGCATTCAATTAATGCACACTTATATGAAAGTCTGTATTTTTTCTTCCTGTATAGTCGACCTGCTTTATCCAGATGTTGGTAAGGCAATGGTTGAATTATTACATCGGTTTGGCTGTGAAACTGTTTTCCCTGAAAAGCAAATTTGTTGCGGGCAGCCAACATATAACAGTGGCTATGACAAAGAAACAATTGCGACCTTTAAGAATCAACTTGACGCACTTCTAAGTATTGACGCTGATTATATCGTTGGTCCAACCGGCTCTTGTGTTGCCATGCTCCATGAGTACAAGGATATCCTTAAAGACGACCCTGAATATGCTAAAAAGGCGCAGGTTCTTTATGATAAATCATTTGAACTCACCCAATTCATCTACCGGGTTCTTGGTATCCTTGATTGTGGAGCTGAACTAGATGATACGGCTACATTCCACCGTTCCTGTCACATGACCCGGCTGCTCGGTGAACGAACTGCCCCTCTCGTACTCCTCGAACATGTCAAGGGATTAAACCTTATCCCGCTTCATAACATCCAATTATGCTGTGGCTTTGGGGGAACCTTCTCAGCAAAGGAACCATTACTGTCAGAAGCAATGGTTGATGATAAGGCCAATAATGTCCTTAAAACAAAAGCACATATTTTAATCGGTTGTGAGCAGACCTGTTTAATGAATATTGGTGGCCGCATTAACCGTCGTAAAGAAGGCCAGCACATCAAAATTATGCATATTGCAGAAGTACTAAACCATAATGTTGATACTAGTCGGATTACTTATGTTAAAGATACCGACCACGTAATGGTTCCAGCAAACGGAAACGGGGTGTTTTAGATGGGAATAGCAACAAGTGATAAGCCATTTCTCGACCGGGTAAAAGAAGCTGAAGCCGATAAATTTATGCGGGCATCCGTTGCTAAAGCTCAGGATGCACAATTTACTAAGCGAACTGAGGCTCGACGTCAATTAGGAAATTGGGAAGGCTGGCGTGATCTTTCTGCACAAATTCGGCAGCATGTTATTAAGCACCTCCCAGATTACCTTGAAGAGTTTAGTGAAAATGTCCAAAAAAACGGCGGACATATTTTCTTTGCTAAAGATGGTGACGAGGCCAGTGCATTTATTAAACAATTAGCAATCAAGAAAAAAGCTAAAAACGTTGTTAAGTCTAAGTCAATGGTAACGACTGAAATCGGTCTAGATAAAGAACTGTTGACTATTCCTGGCTTATCATTAATGGAGACCGACCTTGCGGAATTCATCCTTCAAGAAGACGATTGGGACGAACCAACACATATTGTTTTCCCTACTCTCCATAAAAACCGTAATCAGATTCAAAAGGTCTTTGAAAAAATTGGTTACAAAGGCGACAATGTTCCAGAACACATGGCTAAATTTGTTCGCCACTACCTCCGTAACTACTTTATGAAAGCAGACTTTGGAATTACCGGATGTAACTTTGCGATTGCCAACAATGGAATGATTAACCTTGTTACAAACGAAGGAAATGCTGATATCACAATGGCAATTCCCAAAACACAGGTTGTTGTCATGGGAATGGAACGAATCGTACCAAGCCTAAAAGAAGCGGAAACTCTTGATAATGTGCTTTGCCGTAGTGCGGTTGGACAAAAGCTGACTAGTTATTGTTCATTCTCAAAGGGTAAAGAAGCAGATGAAGCAGATGGTCCTGATGATTTCTATGTTGTAGTCGTTGATAACGGGCGTTGGCAAATGCTCAATACCGACTTTGAGCCAATGCTGCAATGCATCCGCTGCGGGTCTTGCTTAAATGTTTGTCCTGTTTACCGGCAAGTCGGCGGAAAAGGATATGGTTCAATCTATCCTGGACCAATGGGCGCTGTCCTTTCACCAATTTTAGGCGGCTACAAAGAATTCCAGGATTTACCATATGCATGTAGTCTTTGTGATGCCTGTACCGAAACCTGCCCAGTTAAGATTCCGCTTCAACAGCTAATTCGGAAACACCGGTATGTGGAAATGGATAAACTCCACCTTGACCATAGTATGACAAACACTATGCTTAAGGCAGTCGGTAAAGGTACTGCATCCCCATTGTTATTTAACGATGCAATGCGGTTTGCACACGTCGCTCTTGAACCATTTGGCAAAAAGACGACCCCTGAAGATATTAAAAACCTCTACCCTGAAGGCAAAATTAATCACTTGCCAGCAGTGGCACCAAAACTTGCTCATGGATGGGTAGATGTCCGTGATCTTGCTGTTCCGCCAAAGTACCATCAGAATTTCCGTCACTGGTACCATCACTATGCAGAAGAGGAGGAACACAACAATGACTGATTACCTAAAAGAAGCAAATAACCCGCAAAATCAAGAAGACTTCTTAAACCGAATCGCTGCAGCTGCCGACCGTCCCCGTCATACCCTCAAGGATGATCCATTAGTACCGGTTAATGACCTGCCGGAAACAACTCTTGCCGGAAAGACACAAGATGAGCTGCTTGCAATCGCTAAAAAGAATAGCGAAAATGTCCATGTTAATTTTCAAGTAGTAAAAGCTGCTGATCTCGGAATTACGCTTAATAACTTTATTGCTGAAAAAGAAGTTAAGAGTTTAATGCTCCCATCATTTGACGAACAAAAGTGGAATGATTATTCACTTGGAAAATGGCAGGAAAATCTTCAATTAGACCCTATCTACTACTGGGAGCCTAGCCAAGGCCGCCAAAACATTGTTAATGCCAATGCTAGTGATGCTGCAATTGGATTTGCTGACTTCTTGTTAGCTGAATCAGGCACGATCACTATTGCTACCTACCCCCAACAAGGGCGGATGTTCCACTTCCTGCCTACTCATTACCTAGCAATTATTCCTAAGAGTAAAATCTTACCACGGTCACGGCAGGCAATGGATTACTACCAAAAGGCAATTCAAGAAGGAAGCTTAAAGACGTCGAATATTAACTTTATTACCGGGCCATCGAACTCCGGTGATATTGAAATGGTCTTAATCGTTGGTGTTCACGGTCCTCTTGACATGGAATATGTAGTTGTTGAAGATATGTAAAATAAAAAAGCGGTTGGAAAATCCAATCGCTTTTTTATTTTCAGAAACAAATCTTATTATTTTTTAGCGCCCTTTTGCTTATCTTCTGCAGCTAATTTTGCGCCTAATTCTTTAATGTATTCACGTAATTCTTCTTTAACCTGTGGGTGTTCTAATCCGTATTCAATGTTGGTCTTAACCCAGCCAAACTTATTACCAACATCATAGCGGTCGCCCTTGTATTCACGAGCAAAGACCCGTTGTGTTTGGTTTAAAGTATCAATAGCATCAGTTAATTGAATTTCGCCACCTTTGCCCGGCTTAGTCTTTGCCAATACATCAAAGATTTCTGGAGTAAAGACATACCGGCCAATAATAGCAAGGTCACTAGGAGCATCTTTAGGCGCAGGCTTTTCAACAAAGCTTGTTACATTGTATAAACCAGGAGTGACTTCCTTGCTTGGGTTAATTACACCATACTTGGCAGTATCTTCATGAGGTACCCGCATAACAGCAAGTGTTGAAGCACCGGTTTGGTTATAACTTTCAATTAATTGCTTGGTTAAAGCTTCATTTTTATTATTGATGTTGTTAAGGTCATCACCAAGCATAACGACAAATGGTTCATCACCAATGAAATCACGAGCAGTTAAAACTGCATCCCCTAAACCACGCGGGTGTGATTGCCGGATAAAGTAGATGTTAACATCAGTCGTTTCTTCAACCATCTTTAACATTTCGTCCTTGTGCTTTGAACGAAGGTTGTCTTCCAATTCTGGGTTGGAATCAAAGTGGTCTTCGATTGAGCGCTTGTTCTTTCCGTCAACAACAACAATATCTTCAATTCCTGATTTCCGAGCTTCTTCAACAATAAATTGAATTGTTGGCTTATCAACAATTGGTAACATTTCTTTTGCCAAAGCCTTTGTTGCAGGAAGAAAACGAGTTCCTAACCCCGCCGCAGGAATAATGGCTTTTCTAACACGTTTCATAATTGTAAAACCCTTTCCATGTTTTCAATTTCTCTCAATATCCATCCTTTAGCATTTTACCATACTTATTCGTTTTCTGACGTAAGATCTCGATCCATTAATTGAGAAATTGCCGTTTTAATGTCTTCACCCTCATACAAAACATGGTAAAGGGCTTCTGTAATTGGCATTTGAACCTGTCGTTTACGACTCAATTCATAGGCAGCCTTAGTAGTATAAACCCCTTCAATGACCATTCCCATATTCGCAATGACATCTTGAAGTTTTTTGCCTTGGCCTAATTGGTAACCAGCTCGCCAGTTTCGTGAGTTCTTACTTGTCGCTGTAACAACAAGGTCACCAACTCCGGATAACCCAATAAAAGTCATTGGATTAGCACCAAACGCAACCCCTAACCGGCGAATTTCAGCAAGTCCCCGGGTGATAAGAGCAGCTCGCGCATTATCATGGTAGCCAAGGCCCTGAATAGCACCGGCACCAATTGCAATAATATTTTTTAATGCTGCGCCAAATTCAGCGCCAATAACGTCATCGTTAGTATAGACCCGGAAATAGGAATTACTGAACAGTTTCTGAGCCTGTTTAGCACTATTAATATCTTCACAAGCCGCCGTCACGGCAGTCATATCTTTAATTGCCACGTCTTCAGCATGACTTGGCCCAGAAAGGACAACAATTGCCTGCCGATTTTCTGGAGAAAGGTCTTCACTCAACATTTCAGAAGGACGTTTATAAGTATTTTGTTCAAGGCCCTTTGTTGCGTGAATGATTAATGGCTTTTGATGTAATTCCGTTAAAATCGTGTTTAACTTCTTAGCAACTTCTCGCAACCCCTTAGTAGGAATCACAATTAATACTACATCGGCTCCTTCAACAGCCGCTTTCATATCAGTAGTTGCTTTTAACTTTGCCGAATATACAAAATCTTTCATGTAGCGTGGATTTAGATGTTCGTTATTTAGTTGTTCAACTTGGCCCTTATTTCTTGACCATAACATAACATTATGCCCATTCTCCGTAAGCATATTTGCTAAAACACTACCCCACGAACCTGCACCTAAAACAGCAATTTTTTCTGCCATAATTTTTCTCCTTAATTCAATCACTTAGTCTTTACTTATGCCGTTATCATACCATGGAATATTTTGTTGGCGACGACGAATTATCAATATTACTAATGCACTGATGAAAAATACTACCGAAAGCAATTGTGAAATACGAATATTACCAAGCATCAGACTATCCGTCCGCATTCCTTCAATGATGAAGCGTCCAAATGCGTACCACATTACATAAGCCAAGAAAACCTCACCACGCCGAAATAAATGTTTTCGATGACGAAATAGCATTAATAGTACAAAGCCTGTCAAATCCCACAATGACTCGTACAGAAATGTTGGTATCCGATAGTGACCACCAATATACATCTGATTTATTATCCAATTCGGGAGATGCTGACTAGCCAAATGAGCATACGTAGTAACCGCACCAAACGCTTCCTGATTCATAAAATTACCCCAACGCCCAATTCCTTGCGCCATGATAAGGGGCGGGGCAATTATGTCCATCATCAGCCAGCACGAAAGGTGACGGTAATAACAAAAAGCAAGTAACACCCCAAAGCCACCAAGGATTGCACCATAAATGGCAATTCCACCATCCCAAATTGCAACAATTTCACTTGGATGCTGAGAATAATATCCCCATTGGAACACCACATAATATATTCGGGCACAGATTATTGCAATCGGAAGCGCCCATAAGAGGTAGTCATAAAAATCATCTTCTGGAATTCCCTGCCGTTTTCCTTCACGAACGGCTAACAGGAGAGCAAGGACAACCCCAGTAGCGATAATGACCCCGTACCAATGAACAGTAAACGGTCCTCCTTGAAAAGCAATCGGATTTAAGACCGCTTTAATTCCTAGGTTAATCATCTAGTTTGCCGACCCCTTATTATTCTTGCTATCACGCTCTGAATTTTGTTTAATTAGCTGGTTTAGATTACGATCAAACGTCTCTGTAGCATCGTAGCCCATCGTCTCAGCCCGATAATTCATTGCCGCAGATTCGATAATAATTGCCAAATTACGACCAGTCTTAACCGGGACAGAAACCTTGGGGACAATAACCCCTTGAATCGTTTGCGTATCACCCCGGTCACCGAGCCGATCAAATTGTACATCAGGGGTCCACGTCTCAAGATGGACGATTAAACTAATTTGGTCTGAAGGCATAATTGCCCCTGTTCCATAAAGAGTCGAAACATCAATGATTCCAATTCCACGGATTTCCATTAAATGTTTTAAGATTTGCGGAGCAGTACCGACTAATGTCTGTTCATCACGAGCATAAACCTCAACCCGGTCATCGGCAATTAACCGGTGGCCACGCCGAACAAGTTCAAGTGCAGTTTCACTCTTTCCTACACCGGAATCGCCTGTAATGAGCACACCAACCCCGCTAATATCAACTAGCACACCATGGAGTGATTTTCGTGGTGCCAACCGCTCCAATAAATAGGAGGTCATGTTACTTAAGATCTGTGAAGAAGTTAAGTGCGTTCCTAAAATAGGAATTTTTGCATCTTCAGCCGCCTTCTTTAGCTCTTTGGGAATTGGCAAATTAGTCGATATAACAAAACATGGCGTTTGTGGCATACACATCTTTGTCATATATTCTTCACGCTGCTCATGAGTTAAGTCCTTAGCAAATGAAGTTTCCGTAATTCCTAATAATTGAATACGTACTGCTGGATAGTGTTTAAAATATCCGGCAAATTCTAGAGCTGGTCGCGAAATATCACTAGTTGTTATTTTGCGTTGCAGATAGTCTTCACCCTGTAAAACTTTTAATCGAACTTTGTCAACTAATTCTTGAACCGTCACGCTGTTTGACATTTTTCTCCACTCCTTTACAATCTTTCCTCGTGACTCGTAATAACCGTATTAAAGATTGCCATAATAATTGCAATCAGCATTGCAGCACCGAATGACGAAAAATGAAAGTTTGCTGGTCCGACAAGTAATGATGTCAGCTGCAACATTATTCCATTAATTACAACACTAAAAAGGCCGAGGGTCAAAATATTGATCGGCAACGATAATATCACAAGAATTGGCTTTATTGAGACATTTAATATTGCCAAAATAAAACTTGCTAAAGGTGCAATCCAAGCACTTGTGATATAAAACATCCCTGTTCCAGCAAATAAACCGGCAAGGGCAATAAAAAGAATTGTATCAATCAATACTCGTTTCCAAAATTTCATTATGATCTTCCGTTTCTTTTAATGTCTTTTTCCTCAACGTCTGTTAATGTCCGTCGAGAACGTTGTTGTGACTGCTGAGATTTCCCTTGTGATTCGCTAAATGACTTTATAAAGCTTAACAAATCCGGGTTCTGCGGATCAGCGGGCATAATTATCATTAAAATAAGATAAATGATAATTCCAGGAACAAAGCCGGTAAAGATAGTTAGTAAAACATATAAAATTCTTAAAATATTCGGCTGAATCTTAAAGTATTTACCGATTCCTCCAAATACACCAGCGACTATCCGATCTGATCCTGAGCGCGTTAATCTTTTATGTTGACTTTCACGCATTTCACTCACTTCCCTTCTAGCAGGACGTTGTACCTACTGTGGATTCTTTTGACTAAGTTTCCATTGCAAGAAAGCATCGATAAACGGATCGAGGTCACCGTCCATTACCGCTTGTCCATTATGGGTCTCATATCCGCTACGATTATCTTTAACTAATGTATACGGATGAAAAACGTACGAACGGATTTGTGATCCCCAACCAATATCGAGCTGTTCACCTTCAATTTCAGCCCGTTTCTTTGCCTTCTTTTCCTCTTCTAACTCGTATAATTTTGATTTTAACATGTTCATCGCTGTTACACGGTTCTGTAATTGTGACCGCTCAGCTTGTGAAGAGGTTACAATCCTGGTTGGAATATGGGTAATTCGGACGGCAGATTCTGTCTTATTGATATGCTGTCCTCCAGCCCCGCTTGACCGGAATGTATCAACTCGTAAGTCAGATGGATCAATATCAACTTCAACACTGTCATCCAGTTCTGGCATTACGTCTACCGATGCGAACGAGGTATGACGACGGCCGGCTGCATCGAACGGTGAGATACGAACAAGGCGGTGGACCCCCTTTTCACTACGAAGGTAACCAAAAGCATTGTGTCCTTTCACTAAGAGCGTAACACTTTTAATTCCAGCTTCATCACCGGCTTCATAACTTGCTGTCTCAACTGTAAAACCATGCTGCTCACCCCAGCGGACATACATCCGTAAAAGCATTTCGCCCCAATCTTGCGCTTCTGTTCCTCCTGCACCAGGATGAATTTCAAGAATAGCATTTTTGGCATCATATTCACCATCAAGTAATTGAGTTAAACGGTACTGTTCTAACGACTTTTGCGTTTTTGCAAAGGATGCTTCAAATTCAGCTTGCAAATCGGCATCTGGTTCAACTGCTAATAATTCAATTGATGTTTCTAAATCACTAATTTGATCACGCAGGTTAACAAAAGTATCCCGCTTATCTTTTAAAGAATTATTTTCAGCAATAACTTTTTGAGCCTTTTCGTTATCGTTCCAGAAATCAGGCTGAGCCATTTCCTGTTCAATTTCCGCAATGCGTTCATCTAGCGCGTCAAGGTCAAAGAGACCTCCCGAAGTGCGTAACTTCTTTTTGCATTGATTCTACTTGTTTTTTTGCTTCACTTAATTCCACAATCAAACCTCCGTTATACAACAATACGGCAGCGGTACCGCCATGGGTTACCTTACTGCCGTACCTAGTAGTAATTTAAATAATTATCGTGTTACATTTTGTCGAATTTCAGACTTCATGAAGAGCCGTGTTGTCTCGTATTCAATATCAGCAATCATCTGCTCAAACATATGGTATCCAGCTGTCTGGTATTCAACCAACGGATTTAATTGTCCATAGCCACGCAAACCAACAGATTGCCGGAATTGATCCATTACATCAATGTGATCAGTCCAATGAGAGTCAACAACCCGTAAGATAACAACCTTTTCAAATTCAAGCATTTGTGCTGGATCGTAAAGCTGCTTTTGCTTTTCTTTATAGACTCCTTCTGCAAATGTCATCAAGTAATCAACCATTTCTGCAGGTGATTTGCCTTCAAGGTCCTTTACAGTAATAGTATCTGGCTTGATTAAGACTTCTTCAGCAAAGTCAACTATTCCTTGTAAGTCCCAATCTTTTTTATCACCAAGAGTATGTTGATCAACCTCACGCTGAATCGTCCGCTTAAACATCGGCATTAAGACCCACTTCAATGACTTATCTTCTGTAATAATTTGTTGACGCTCTTTATAGATAATTTCACGCTGTTCACGCATTACATCATCATATTGCAAAACGTTTTTCCGTGAGTCATAGTTGTTACCTTCAACCCGTTTTTGTGCTGATTCAACCTGGTGAGTTAGGAAACGGCTCTTAATAACAGCATCGTCATCATTAACCTTCATTCGTTCCAAGAAGGCCTTAATCCGGTCACCACCGAATCGCTTCATCAAGTCATCTTCTAGGGATAGGTAGAACTGAGATAAACCTGGATCCCCTTGACGTCCAGAACGTCCACGAAGCTGATTATCAATCCGTCGTGACTCATGTCGTTCAGTCCCAATAACTGCAAGTCCGCCAATTTCACGGACACCGGGACCTAATTTAATGTCGGTTCCCCGTCCAGCCATGTTGGTGGCAATAGTTACAGCACCTTTTTGACCGGCATTTTTAACGATTTCAGCTTCCTTAGCGTGGTTCTTAGCGTTTAAAACAACGTGTGGGATATTTTCCTTATCTAAAAGGTGTGATAGGTATTCAGAAGTCTCAACAGCAACCGTTCCGACTAGGATTGGCTGTCCCTTGGCATGGAGCTTCTTAATCCGATCGACAACCGCTGCAAACTTACTTTGGAGTGTTGGGTAAAGCAAGTCTGGTTCATCTTTCCGTTGAACTGGCCGGTTTGTCGGAATTGTAATTGTTTCCATGTTGTAAATTTCACGGAATTCTTCCTGCTCAGTCTTGGCAGTACCAGTCATCCCTGAGAGTTTGTTGTACATCCGGAATAAGTTCTGGTACGTGATGTTAGCCATTGTCTTATTTTCTTCTTGAATCTCCACGCCTTCCTTAGCTTCAATAGCCTGGTGAAGACCATCGGAGAAACGCCGACCTTCCATTACCCGGCCGGTAAAGGAATCAACAATCAATACTTCACCATCTTGAACAACATAATCCTTATCCAAGAACATAATGTAGTTAGCTCGTAAAGCCTGATCCAAGTGGTGAGTCAGCGCTGTATTTTCAGGATCATAAAGGTTTCTTAAGTTGAAGTATTTTTCAGCCTTTTTAATTCCTTCATCAGTCAACGAAACTGTCTTTGATTCAAGATCGACTTTATAATCAACGTCTTTCTTTAATTGCTTAACGAAACGATCCGTTTGCTTATACAATTTTGAAGTTCCGGTTCCGGGTCCTGAAATGATTAATGGCGTCCGCGCTTCATCAATCAAGATTGAGTCAACTTCATCAACTAGGGCATAGTTTAGGCCACGCTGAACTTGGTCTTCTTTATAAACGGCCATGTTATCACGAAGATAGTCAAAACCAATCTCACTATTGGTCGAGTACATAATATCTGCTTTGTATGCTTCCCGCTTTTGATCAGGACTCATTTCAGAATTATTAACACCAACGGAACAGCCAAGCCAATTGTAAAGCTGTCCCATTTCGGTAGCGTCACGTTTGGATAAGTATTCATTAACCGTAATAACGTGTACACCCTTACCAGAAATGGCATTAAGATATACTGGCATTGTGGCGGTCAAAGTCTTACCTTCACCAGTCCGCATCTCGGCAATGTTACCTTCGTGAAGAACAATCCCACCCATTATTTGAACGTGGAATGGGTATAAGCCAAGAACCCGCTTGGCTCCTTCTCGAGAAACTGCAAATGCTTCTGGTAACATATGATCTAGGGATTCACCCTTTTTATAACGTTCCCGAAATTCGTCAGTTTTTGCTTGAAGCTGCTCATCAGTCAATTCAGACATCTGTTTAGCATAACTTTCTACTTTATTTGCTATTTTATTAATTCGCCGTAATTCTCGACGATCGCTTTCAATCCATTTTTTTAGAATATTGGCCATAAAAGCGTCCTTCCTACTTTCTGGCTTAAGTCCAAAATTAATAAAAAAGTACTACTCAAGCCAATTATATTTTTTATTCTAACCATAATATTTTACCACGTTCAACACATAAATAAAAATTATTGGCATAAATGTTTAAGATTATGATAGCGGCCCTTTTCTGCGATATAAAAAGCGCCAATGATTTCTCATCCGCGCTCCTAGTAATTATTTGGCATTGACTATTCAGCTTCAATTAAGCCATAGCGACCATCGTTACGACGGTAAACAATGCTTGTGCCATTTGTTTCAGCATCTTGGAAGATAAAGAAATCATGTCCAAGCATATCCATTTGAAGTACAGCTTCTTCAGGATCCATTGGCTTCAATGAAACTTGCTTTGTCCGTACAATCTTTAATTCATCATCATGACTTTCTGCACTGTCATTATCAGATGGAATAAATTCAAGGTTCTTTAAGCCCTTTTCACGTGACTTACGGTTAACCTTTGTCTTGTACTTCCGAATTTGCCGTTCAAGCTTATCTGTAACTAAATCAATGCTTCCGTACATATCATTAGAAGTCTCTTCTGCCCGTAACGTTAAGTATGGAAGCGGAATAGTAACTTCCACTTTGTACGTCCGGTTTGGATAAACTTTTAAGTTCACGTGGGCGGTAGCTTCAACGCTATCTTCAAAGAACTTTTGAAGCTTACTGATTCGTTTTACCACATAATCACGAATTGACTCAGTAACTTCGACATTTTCACCACGAATATTGAACTTTAACATTGTACTTCTCTCCTTTCAGCCAAGCATCTGCTTGATCTGATATCAGAAGGACCACTCTTCTCATATCCTATCTTTATTATAGATTAGTTCTTGTTAATTAACAAACTTTATTAATATATCTTAAAAAGAATTTAACGTGCTAATGAAACGCTACCAATCCATTGGCTGCCCGCTTGCTTAAGGAGGCTTGCTGCATGGTACAAAGTCCGTCCGGTAGTGTAAACATCATCAACTAACAGCACTCTTTTATTAACAACTTTTTCTGGTGAAATCAAACTAAATGGTTGTGTCGTTTCTAAACGTTCTTTTCTGCTTTTGCTGGATTGGGCAGCCTTATCTTCTACGATAACTTGTAAAACGGTCTGATACTGAACTTCTCGTAATAGACCAACTACCTGATTAAACCCCCGCGTTTGCATCGTTGCAGTTGATATTGGGATCGGCACAATAATATCTGCTTTACTGTGGTTAACCAACCTGCTAAATTCTCGTTGAAACACTAGCCGCAAGCGATAATCGCCATTGAATTTATACCGTTGCATGTAATTTTTCATCGCATCATTATAGTGGTAAAGTCCGCGATGATATAAATGCCAGCCATAGAGTTGCTGCCAGCGTTGGCATTCTTTGCATAGCCGAAGCCGTCCTTCTGCTTTCCCATTGCCGCATCCCTTACATTGATTATCACTGTCCCAATGAGTAAAAGTATTTTTACAAGAATCACAAATTACTGGTGTAAGAATTTCGCTAAAACTAAAAATATCTTTCAACGTTATCTGATACGGCATTTCTCTATTACACAAAAGACAGTTCATTTTTCAACTTTTGTCCCTTTTTATTTAAGTAATTTACTTGGCGGACCGCCTGCTTGACACGATGGCTATTACTATTAACCCAAAAAATAACGGTCCCATCCGGGCGGCTTTTTGCTCGACCAGCCCGCCCAGCAATCTGAACCAATGAAGATGAAGAAAAAACCGGATCATCCGCTCCTAATACATATACGTCAATCGCCGGAAAGGTTACACCACGTTCAAGGATAGAGGTTGTAATCAAAAAATCATATTCACCATCCCTCATTTTTTGTACTTTAAGTAGCCTTTCTGGATCATTAGCATGGACAGTTGCAAAACGTTTCCCCGCGAATACGTGCCGGATCGCTAATTCAATACTTTTTAAATCGGCGACGTGCGGAATAAAAAGCAAAAAGCGGTGACGGCTTTCTAATGACCTTTGCAATTGGCGAATAACCGCAGAAGGAAGGCAATCCTTTTTCAAGTACTTACGCCATTCAAATATTAACCTAACAATTATTTGGGGTAACAAGTGTCCATGGTACCGTAATGGTAGATAGCTGACTGTAAGCCGTTGCCGTTTAACCTCCCGCAATAAAACATCACCCGGCGTTGCAGTCAGGTAAAGACACCCACCATTTTCTTTTAATGATTGCCTCGTCGCATATAGTAATGCATCGTTTGCCGCATAGGGAAAGGCATCAACTTCATCAATAATTAAATTATCAAACGCATGGTAAAACTTCAACAATTGATGCGTTGTACAAACTGTTACCTGGGCATAATGATATGGCAATTCTTGACGACCATGCAAAAGGACAATATCACAATTAGCAAAAGCAGCTTTCAACCGCGGAAATAACTCTAGGCACACATCCACCCGTGGTGACGCAATCCCAATCCGCTCACCACGTTCAATAGCAGCTGCAATCCCCGCAAACATCATTTCTGTTTTACCTGCTCCCGTTACCGCCCATAGTAGCTGGTGCAAATGGGCGGTCATTCCTCGACAAACTTTTTCGGAAGCCCTTTGTTGTAAGGCCGATAGTTTCCCGTTCCATGTTAAAACCGGATAGTTTATCTTAAATTGATTTGGCTCTGGAACATGATAAAATCTAGTTAATGTTGAAACACGGCCGAGGTTAATACAATGTGGACAATAATACTCATTCTCTGGTAACGCTGCCTTCATTTTAGGTGTTATATGATTGCAACGGCAACATCTAATGGTATTGGCCCCAATCTCAATAGTAGGAAGCGCCTGTACTCCAGCCGGCACTTGTCCTACTCGACGTTCTAAAATACGGCGGCCATAATAATCGCTAAAATCCATCTAATCCCTCCCTATAGTTATATATACGTAAAAAATTCAAAATAACATGAAGGAAGTTTAAAATGACAGAACCATACCTTACAATTGCTAAAAACACTTCATATGAACAGGTAATCAAAAAATCTAGGTTTATATGTACTATCGCTCGTATCGCATCGGAAGAGGACGCTCAAGCTACCATCGCCAGCATTCAAGCAGCAAATAAAAAGGCAAACCATAATTGTTATGCCTATATGCTCGGTGATAATGACCAAATTCAACGCGAAAGTGATAATGGTGAGCCAAGCGGTACTGCTGGTGTACCAATGCTCGAATCACTTAAGCTAGCCAAGATTCATGACGTTGTAGCGGTCGTTACGCGCTATTTTGGCGGAATTAAACTCGGTGCTGGCGGCCTAATCCGGGCTTATAGCAACACTACTACTGAAGCAATCCATCAAGCTGGCCTTATTCAACGGGTCAAACAGGCAACTCTCAAAATAACAGTATCTTATTCCCAACACGATCCCCTTTTATACTACTTAAAAGAAAACCAGCTTGAAATAGCTGGCGAAGAATATGGGGTAAATGTTGTTACCAGCATTTATGTTAACGAAGACGAACTAACAATGGTCAAGAAAAGTCTTACTGATCGCTTTAATGACCAATTACAAATTACCGAAGGACCACACCGCTTTAATGAAATTCCATATACAAAATAGAAGGTCATTACACTCAAGCAATTTACTCTTGAGTTCTAATGAACCTTCTATTTTTAATTATTTAACTGATCGATAATAGCTTACCCAAACAATTATTGCGAAAACGGTTAATAGGATAAATGCATGTTGTGTTCCTATCGCTGTTGCAACATTACGAGTAACATGCAAGTTAGCCTGACTGCTTGCAACAATCATCGCGACAATGGAAGTACCAATTGCACCAGCAAACTGCTGCAACGTATTTAAGATCGCGTTTCCTTGCGGTACATTTTCTTTTCCAATTACTGTTAATGCATTGGTCATTACACTTCCCATACACATTCCCATGCCGGCCATATAAAGAATATATACACAAGCAATAACAATGTTACTCAAATGACGAGCCATTAGGGTAAAAATTACCAATGATATTAAGCATAAAGTGATTCCAAATATGACTGGGCGTCGAGCACCGAAACGATCTAAAATCCGCCCGCCTAATGGTGCAAATATTGCCCCGGCAAATCCAGCGGGTAAAACAACCAGTCCTGCAACCATTGCGGTGTTCCCATTTACTAATTGAATATAATTAGGCAATAAGAATGCAAAGCCAAGCGAAATTATCTGAGTTAAGAAGAAGCCGATCACATGTCCAGTAAATGAGTGACTTTTAAATAACCGTAATTGTAAGATTGGCTGACTAATTGTAAGGGAGCGCAAGATCAAACCAGTCATTCCTAAAACACCAATTAAAAGCGCACCACCGACCTTAATGCTAATAAAGTCCTGACTACCAAGATTGCTAAATCCTGTTACCAAACCGGTAAATAAGCAAATAATCATTAGCATACTAAACAAGTCCACCCGCTGCCGGTTAATAACTGACTTCTGCATAATTCCCCATTCTCCCAAAATAAGTGAGAGGAACAATAATGGAAGTAGCAAATAAAAGACCCACCGCCAATTAAGCTGACTGGCAATAATTCCGCCAAATGTTGGTCCGATAGCAGGGGCAATCCCAGTAATAAGGTTACCGATTCCCATCATAAGGCCAACTTTCTTTTGCGGTACCTGCTCCATAATAATATTAAACATCAGTGGTAGTGCAATTCCGGTTCCAATCCCCTGAACTGCTCGTCCCAACAGTAACAAACTAAAGGTCGGCGCAAAGGCATCAATAACAACCCCGGTAATAAATAAAAGATTTGCAGTCGTAAACAATGTTTTTGTCCTAACTGAACTTTTTAAGATTGCTGATAACGGTACAATAATTGCCACCAATAATAAGTATATTGAAGTCATCCACTGGACTGTATTGGTTGTAATCGCAAACTCCCGCATCAAAATGGGAAATGTAATATTCATTGCGGTTTCAACAATCACTCCACAAAACGACATTAATCCAGTAGCAATAATCGCAGCAACTACTTTTGTTGGTATTTTTTCATTATTCATTTAACCGTTCACTAACCTCCTGTAAAAATTGCTTAATTTTCTTAACACTGTCTTTATCAAAGCCATCAGTTAAACATATTTCACTTTTTTCAATATAATCATTTACAATCGGGATCAGCTTTCCCCCGCTACTAGTTAAAGAAACTATCTTAGATTGCTGGTTTGTCGGTGAAGGTTGTCTTGTAATCAGGCCTTTTTTCTCCATTCGTTGTAACAGAATAGTAGTTGTCGATCTTTTGATGTCAAACTCTCTTTCAATTTCCCGCTGAGCACAGGTATTTCCCGGGAAATGGTCTAAAAAGTTAATAACCGACATTTGCGTGCCCGTTAATCCATACTGCTGTGCGAACGCGTTCATTCGTTGATTTATCGTATTGTTAGCTTGCTTTATTAAGCGTCCCATTAACATGCCTTATCACTCCTTACAATTTCCGGTCAATACAAAGTAAGGTTTCAACAAAAATAGCCTCTAAAGTCCGCTAATGCCGAACCCTAGAGGCCTAATTGTACTTGCAGAGGACATTGCCGTGCCTCCACATTGATTCTATTTTATTTAGTTATGCCAGTATTATCTCAGCGATATCAAGGATAACGATAACTCCAAGAATACTGCTTAAAAGTATTAAAATCTTTCTTGTATGCTGGTCCTGCGCTTGTAGTTTTTGCCAATTCATTCCTGTATATGCAACTAAGATAAAGATACAGCCAATGATGCCATATATTCCAGAGTGAAAGCCACGATTATCAATAGAGTAGCTTGCCGCCATAAAAAGGCCGACTGCAAATAGAAATCCCCATAAAATCTGTTTCTTATTCATTAAATCAGTACTTTCTTTTTCAAATCACTATTCTTGAAGATGGTAGTTATAACTGGCAACAATAATATTTTCCCGGGAATTTAATAATGCACGCAGGCGAACACTCGTCTGGTTATGCAATGCTAACTGCCATGGGTGCTTAGGGATAAACTGTGGTACGAGGACAGTGGTAGAATAATTTCTTGCCTCAGCTCGTTTAGCAATTACATCCACAAACCGTAATGTCGGTTTAGCAATTGACCGATATGAAGAATGAATATCTACGAAACGGACATCTGGGTATTCTGCTTTAAATTCATTTGCCGTCTTGTGTTCCTTTCCCGGATTCTCATCAAAGGAAACATGCATTGCAATGACATAATCACCAATTGACCGTGCATAGTTAATCGCACCACGTGTTACCCGTGTCACATTACCAACCAGCACAATGACCGTTGCGCCATCATAATCGTGCAACTGAACTTTTGTCTTTTCAGCCACCCGTAACTGCGCAGCCACTTTTACATAATGACGGTGAACAGCATGGAACATCCAAAGGAGAAGCGGCATGATAATTAGGTATGGCCAAACATTAGCAAAGTGCTGCCAAAAAAGGCAAACGACAAGAACAAAGGAAATCAACGCCCCAACTAAGTTAATGAATGCTTTTCCTAACCAGAACCCTTCCCGTTCTCTGAACCAATGGATAATCATCCCTGATTGTGACAATGTAAACGGAACAAACACCCCAACAGCATATAATGGGATTAACATATTAGTTTGACCATGGAAAATCAGGATTAGAATGATTGCCCCAACGGCTAATGAAATAATTCCATTAGAGTAGCCTAACCGGTCTCCTCGATCCATAAATGCATGTGGCATGTACTTATCCTTCGCCATATTAAAAGCAAGAATTGGGAAAGCAGAGAACCCAGTATTAGCAGCCACAGCTAAAATCATTGCTGTTGAAAGCTGTAAAAGGTAGAAACCTAAGCCATGTCCACCAAAAATCTGGGCAGCCATCTGTGAGAGAATTGTTGTCCGTGAGTTTGGTACTACACCAAGATAAAAGCTAAAGAAGATAACTGCGATAAAGAAGAAGGCTAAGATAGCACTCATAATCGCTAACGTTGTCGATGCGTTTTTCTCTTTTGGCTTATTAAAGTTTGGAACAGCATTACTTACCGCTTCAACCCCGGTCAACGATGACGAACCCGCTGAAAAAGCCCGAATCAGTAAGACAAATGACATTCCGGAAACAGGGGTACCATAATCAACAATTGCCCGATAATGAATATGACCGGTTACAATATTGTATCCACCCCAAATTACCATAATAATCATCATGATAACGAAGAAGTAAACAGGAATAGTTAAAAAGTTTGCACTCTCGCTCATTCCCCGTAAGTTCATAAACATAATTAATAAGACAATGATAATTCCAAGGGGAATCGAAAATTTGTATAATGCTGGAATTGCTGAAGTAATAGCTTCAACTCCTGATGTCGTTGAAACGGCAACCGTCAGCATATAATCAACTAATAATGAACCACCAGCAAATAATCCCCCGTTGCTTCCCCAGTTACGAGTAGCAACCACATAGGCGCCTCCACCACTAGGATAAGCATGAATGATTTGCTGATATGATAACGTGATCGCTAACAGGAGGATCAGCACAATTGCCGCAATTGGAATTGAATACCAAATTGCCGCTGCAGATAATGTTACCAGAACAGTCGTAATTTGTTCTGGTCCATATGCAACTGACGATATCGCGTCAGATGAAAGCATTGCTAATGCCTTAAATTTGGTTAAGTGTGTTTGCCCTTCATCAAGGGTCTTTAACGGTTTCCCGATTAAAACACGTTTCAAATAGCGCCACATACTATTTCTCCTTTAATTTTTTACACTTTTTAAATAGGTGACAATACTACAATTTATTAACTGAATTTGCAACCTACAAATATGTTTATTAGTCTTTCTCTGGCATTTTCACTTTGGCATTTACTTTTTCCGCAACCGGATCGACTTTTTTCATTCGACTTGCAACTGCCCAGCGATAAAAGGCCAACGAACAAATAATAATAACAACAAAATCCCATGGATACTTTAGCCAATCTCTACCGCCAAAGCCTTCACTTCCAATGAAAGAAATAATTGAAATAAAGACAAGGTAAGCAAGCATCCAGTAGCTATTGCGAAGATCACGTAGTCCAGATGCATGACGATATTTAATCTCATAATAGAGGTAAATCGGCAATCCCAGTAAAATTACGCCAATAACTTGAACAGTAGTTGGCCACATTGTCCAATAAATTGAAAGGCTCGTCAAGACAAACGCGAAGGGGGCCAGCCAAGTCATAAATTGGGGATGAAATGGGCGTTTTAAATTGGCATTCATTTTACGTAATGAAATAACGGTTACTGGGCCAGTAAGATAGGCAATTAATGTCGAACCAGTAATTACTGTTGCTAGCAGGCTCCAATTTCTAAACAAGCTCACCATAATAACCGCCAAAATTAAGTCAACAACCATTGCAAAGCGGGGAATCATATAGCGCCGTTCTAATCGCCCTAACCACTGTGGCAAGTGGCCGGTGTGGGTCATTGCTGCCAGTGCCCGTGATGCAGTAGCAACAAAAGCGACTCCGGTTCCAAATGGCGACACAAAAGCATCCATATATAGTAAAATAGCTAACCAGTTCATCCCAAGCAAAATGGCGATATCCGCAAACGGTGAAGTATAGTTAATCCCGTGCCATCCTTTTTGTGCCAGCAAATTAGGATCAATTGCACCAATAAAGGCAACCTGTAGCATAACGTAAATCACTGCTGTAATTATCATTGATATCAAAACACCGCGAACGATATTTTTATGAGGATGAATCATTTCTCCCCCCATATTAATTATCGTCTGAAACGCATCATATGACATGATAATCCCCGATACAGCAGCTGCCTCAAAGATTGAACGACTACCATAAGGCATAAATGTATTTACACTATGGCCAAAATTTCCTGGATGAAAGCCAGCAAAGATTAGCATGGCAACCGTTAATGTCGGCAACAGAACTTTAAAAATTGAAATTAAATTAGTAAAACGTGTCATTAACTTCACTGACCAAAAATTGATCAGTGTAAACACAAGCATAAAGATAAATACCACTAATAATCCTGGTGTCGTGATATTACCATTTTTCATAAAATGATGAGTCCAATTCGCCCATGTCCACGGCCAAGAACTCATATATTGGACTGACGCCACAGCTTCCATCGGGACTAAAGTTATTAATGAAATCCAATTCGCCCACGCAGCGATAAATCCTAATAGAGGACCATGACTGTACTGAGCGTAACGACTCATCCCCCCGCTTTCTGGAAACATCGCCCCTAGTTCAACATAAGTAAGAGCGATGCTAATAATAATTATTGCTCCTAAGATCCATGAAATAATTGCTGCCGGTCCCGCAACCTTTGCAGCGGTTCCTGCACCAAAAAGCCATCCTGAACCAATCAAGGAATTTAGGGCAAGCATTACTCCAGAAAATAGAGTTATCTTCTGGAACTTCATTTTCTCCATTTTTTAGTTCCTTTCAATTATAGTTTTATTAAAAATTAATACTCATTTACTTTACCACAATTTAAGATTTTTAGATTAGTTTTATAGTTCAATAACTTTCACTGGATTGCCATATTTCTTTACTATTTGAAGTAAATCCGTTACCGCAAGAACTATGGTAGCGGTATTATCATTTGGATGACAGCCAATTTTCTGCCCAGATCTAAGAATATCAGTGTCAACAATAAAAGTAACCTGGTGTTCTTCATCATTTATCAGATTAAATGGGGAAACCGCCCCGCTGGTAATTTGCAATTTAGCCTTTAATTCTTCTGGTCGGGCAAATGAAAAACGACTGGTTGCCAAACGCTGCTTCAGCTTTTTCATATCAAGACGCTTATTTTCTAGCAGCGCCACTAAATAGTACCCGGCTTTATTTTTTAAGAACAGGTTTTTTGTGCGAATAAAGTGGTAGTTTTGCACGTACTTATCAGCTGCTTCCGCTGTGTAAACCGGTGGATGGTTAATGGTTTGATAATCGATTCCTTCATTGTCTAAATAAGTATAAATAATTTTTGCCTGTGTTTTCATTTTTTCTCCTAAAATAAAAAAAGATTCTAACATCTGAATGAGTTCAAACGTTAGAACCTTTCCGCCCACAAAATTAAAATTTAACCAGGTGAGATGATATTACATCATACCGCCCATGCCGCCTTGTGGAGCTGCAGGAGCTTGGTTATTAGCATTTGGATCTGGCTTGTCAGCTACAACTGCTTCAGTAGTAAGAAGCAATGCTGATACAGAAGCAGCATTTTGAAGAGCGGAACGTGTAACCATTGTTGGGTCAACGATACCAGCCTTAATCATGTCTTCAAACTTACCGTCCGCTGCGTTGTATCCAATGCCTTCTTTTTCGTTCTTTAATTCATTAACAATAACTGAACCTTCAACACCGGCGTTTTCTGCGATTTGACGAACTGGAGCTTCAAGAGCAGCCTTAACGATATTAATACCAGTTAATTCGTCACCTTCAGCGTTAATCTTGTCAAGAGCAGGAATAACGTTGATTAAAGCAGTACCACCACCAGGAACAAATCCTTCTTGAACGGCAGCACGAGTAGCGTTCAAGGCATCTTCAATCCGGTACTTCTTTTCCTTTAATTCAGTTTCAGTTGCGGCACCAACCTTAACAACTGCAACACCACCAGAAAGCTTTGCAAGACGTTCTTGGAGCTTTTCCTTGTCAAAGTCAGAAGTAGACTTAGCGATTTCTTGCTTAATTTGGTCTACCCGTTCTTGGATAGCTTCCTTTGAACCGGCACCGTCAACAATTGTAGTAGCGTCCTTAGTAACTGTAACCTTGTTTGCTTGACCTAATTGATCAACAGTAGCGTCCTTAAGACTCATACCAAGATCGTCAGAAATAACAGTACCACCTGTTAATACGGCAATATCTTGAAGTTGGGCCTTACGACGGTCACCGAAGCCTGGAGCCTTAACAGAAACAACATTAAAGGTACCACGGATCTTGTTCAAAACAAGTGTTGGCAATGCTTCACCAGTAATGTCATCAGCAATAATCAAGAGAGCACGGCCTTCTTGAACAACTGATTGAAGCAATGGCAAAATATCTTGAATGTTACTAATCTTCTTGTCAGTGATCAAAATGTATGGGTTGTCAAGGTCTGCTTCCATCTTGTCGTTATCAGTTACCATGTATTGTGACATGTAACCACGATCAAAGCTCATTCCTTCAACAACGTCAACGCTGGTATCAACTCCACGAGAGTCTTCAATGGTAATAACACCATCATTACCAACCTTTTCCATCGCGTCAGCAATTAACTTACCAACTTCTGGATTAGCAGCTGAAATAGAAGCAATTTGTTCAATATCATCCTTGGTCTTTACATCATGAGACATCTTCTTTAATGCTTCAACAGCAGTCTCAGTAGCCTTGTCAATACCACGACGAATACCAACCGGGTTTGCACCTGATGTAACGTTCTTCATTCCGGCATTTACAATTGCTTGAGTTAAAACAGTAGCAGTAGTAGTACCGTCACCAGCGATATCGTTAGTCTTTGAAGCAACTTCGGAAACAAGCTTTGCACCCATATTTTCAAAGTGGTCTTCTAATTCAATGCTCTTAGCGATTGTAACACCATCATTAGTAATAGTAGGTGTACCATAGCTTTGTTCCAAAACAACATTCCGTCCCTTTGGACCCATTGTTGTCTTAACAGTATCTGCTAATTTGTCAACACCACTGAGCATTGCGCTCCGTGCGTCTTCAGAAAACTTAATTTCTTTTGCCATTTATGTCACCTCAAAATTAAATTCATTTTTAAAAGAGACGATGAAAGAATTATATCCTCTTGTCTCAAACTTTTAATTTGTATATTTAACTATTCAACGATTGCTACTAAGTCCTTAGCATGAACAACTAAGTACTTTTCACCATCATATTCGACTTCGTTACCTGCGTACTTGTCAAATAATACGCGGTCGCCTTCCTTAACAGCTGGAGCAAGCTTTTGTCCGTTTTCTAAAGTACGACCTTCTCCAACGGCAATAACCTTTCCAGTAGTTGGCTTCTCCTTTACATTGGAAGCAAGGACAATTCCACCAACTGTCTTTTCTTCTTCAGTTTCAGCTTTTAGAACAACGCGATCTCCTAATGGTTTTAACACGTTAATCCCTCCATCTTGTTAATAATTTTATTTTTAGCACTCAAAACCTCTAAGTGCTAACCACATGTTTAAATATAACATGTTCTCCCCAAAATGCAACAGAAACACTTTGACTTTTTTTGACCATCTATTAAAAAGAATAAGATAAAAGCTTTTTGGATGTATAACTATTAACAAAATAGTAGATAAAAAGCATTAGTTTACCGCTTTTAGTAAACCAATGCTTGATAATTTTATTCAACTGAGTCTTCAGTATAGTTTTTAATAAAGTAGATCAACGTTTGAAGTTCGTTTGTTAAATCAATATTTTGAACTTGAACATTCTTCGGAACAGATAAACGAACTGGCGTAAAGTTAAGGATACCTTTTACACCAGCCTCAACTAATTGGTCGGCAACATGCTGAGCCTTAATACCAGGAACCGTTAAAATAACAACATCAATTTGCTGTTCTTTTAATTGCTTTACCATATCCTCAGATGGGTAGATAGGAATACCGCTCTTAACAGTATTTGCATATTCCGGCTTAGTATCGAAAGCAGCACTAATCCGTAAATTAGTGTCTTGATGGAAGTTGAAGTTTAACAAAGCACTTCCTAAACTACCAACCCCTACTAAGGCAACACTAACTAATGAGTCTTGATGTAAAATCCCCTTGAAAAACTTTAATAAGCTCTCAACATCATAGCCGTATCCCCGCTTACCTAATTCACCAAAATATGAAAAATCACGACGAATAGTTGCAGAATCAACTTGAACAGCTTCTGAAAGTTCAGTTGATGATACCCGTTGCTTATTTGCATCCTTTAATACATTTAAATAACGGAAATATATCGGCAACCGTTTCGCAGTTGCGCGCGGAATTTTTTTATTTGCCATTCTACTTTTGTTCCTCCTAAAACAGTCCTCTTTAGCCTAAGTAGCCAACTAATTACTAGGCCTTAATAAGGACGACATTACCAATCTTTACTTTGTGAAATTTAAGTCTGAGTATATTCTAGCAATTAAACCTTTTTTTGTGAACTAAAATACAAAAATATTTTCAACTTTTTATTTAAAATTAAAATCTGCTAAAATAAAACTGTATCAAATTCAAGTAATTAAATGAGGTTTCAATATGTTACTTTTACAGACAAATGACGTTGTACGCCGATTCGGCGCGGACGTTTTATTTCACAATATGAACATGCAAATCCAGGAGCATGGCCGGACTGCCCTCGTTGGTCGTAATGGTGCCGGTAAAACAACCTTGTTAAAAATGATTGCCGGGATCACAGAACCGGATGAAGGAACTATTACTAAAGTTAAGGACCTGACAATTGGTTACCTTGCCCAGGATCAAGGGCTGGATAGTCAAAATAGTATTTGGACAGAGTTAGATACTGTTTTTGCTCCTTTACACAAGATGGAAAAACAGATTCATGACCTAGAACAACAACTCGCTGACCTTGATAGTTCCGATAGCAATTATCAACAAATTCTTTCTACGTATGATAATCTGCAAACGACCTTTAAAAAGCAAGGCGGTTTTGAATACGAATCTCGAATGCGCGGAATCCTACATGGTTTTGGCTTTGGTGAAGATAGCTATAACACTCCGATCAATTCCCTTTCAGGAGGGCAAAAAACTAAACTAGCCCTTGCTAAAATTCTCTTGCAGGCACCAGGGCTATTAATTTTGGACGAACCGACTAACCACCTTGATATGAATGTCCTCTCATGGCTAGAGGATTATCTCAAGAGTTACCAAGGAGCATTGCTAATTGTTTCTCACGACCGTTACTTCCTAGATCGGGTTGTTAGCGATGTCTATGATCTCGATAATAAAACTTTAACTCACTATACTGGTAACTACACGCAATTCGTTAAGCATAAACAAGAAAGACTGCAAGCTGAATGGAAACACTATGATCAGCAGCAAAAAAAGATTGCTAAGCTCGAAGACTTTGTCAATCGAAATATCGTCCGTGCTTCTACCACCAAGCGGGCACAGGCGCGGCGAAAGCAATTAGAAAAGATGGAACGACTTGACCGTCCTGAAACTGATGATAAGTCGATCCACTTTCAATTTCATTCTGAAAAGGATAGCGGAAATGAAGTTCTTGACGTAGAACAGGCAAAAGTGGGCTACAATGAACAGGTGCTTGCCGGCCCGCTGTCATTTAATGTCCGAAAGCCACAGCGAGTTGGTATCATTGGTCCAAATGGTATTGGTAAGTCAACCTTGCTTAAATCAATTCTCCATAAGATTCCCTTAATTAGCGGTAACATTAAACTTGGTGCTAATCTTGACATTGGCTACTACGATCAGGAGCAACAGCAATTACACCCTAATAAAACCGTTCTTGAGGAAGTGTGGGATGATCATCCAGAAGTACCAGAAAAGGATATCCGTTCACTATTAGGTAGTTTTCTCTTTGTTGGGGATGACGTTTACAAAGTCGTTCATGACCTATCGGGTGGTGAAAAGGCGCGCCTAGAGTTAACCAAGCTATCATTTAAAGCGATTAATTTTCTTATTCTTGACGAACCGACTAACCACCTTGATATCGACAGTCGGGAAGTCTTAGAAAATGCAATTAACGAATTTAGCGGCACTGTTCTATTTATTTCACATGACCGTTACTTTATTAACCAGGTTGCAACTGATATTTTGGCAATGGAGCATGATGGTATTAAACATTATGAGGGCAACTATGACGATTACTTAATTGCCAAAGAAAAAGAAGGTACAAATGATGCTGCTCCTGCTAGTGCTGCCAACACCGGCAAGACGCCAGCTGGCAAGCAATCTTACCAGCAAAGCAAAGAGCAGCAGCGTGCCCGGCGGAAGATCCAGCGCCAGGTTGATGATTTAGAACAGCAGATGGCAAAATTAGAAGAGGAACAAACCACTATTCAGGAACAAATGAGCCAGCCAGAAATTGCGACTGATATCGGAAAATTAACGGACTTACAAAAGCAGCTTGATGAATTATCAGCAAAATCAGAAGAAGTAGAATTGGCATGGACAGAAGCTGCAGAAAAGCTAGAGGAATTTGATAAAGAAAATTAAAATAAGGACTAAAAAATGACCAAAATTGGCTAAAAAGCTGATTTTGGTCATTTTTAAACTCCCGCAAGAATTGTATTGAGAGAAGCCGAATTAATTTCCAATCTCTATTCTATTTTTGTCTAAACTTGCGGGTATTTTCCGCCAAATGAACAAGGTTACGCAAGAAATCATGAGTTGAGGCCTCGTAGTTATACTTTTTACCTAATTCATAAATGTATCCATTAATATAGTCAACTTCCGTGGGGCGGTTTTTACTCATGTCTTGATACATTGATGGATAATGGAGCGGATTAGTAACTTCACTGACGTACTTAATTGTTTGCCATTCTTCTTCACGGGTACTTAACAGCTGGACACCTGCACGTTCTGCAACATCAAATGCTTCATTAATTAATTGCTTACCAAGTTTTTCTGCGCCGTCATAATCAATGAACTGCCTCATTTGAATTTCAAAAAGGGTACAAATAGTATTAATAACTGAATTAAAGACTACCTTTGTCAGCAAAGTGCCAGCAAAATTATCATTAAGATGCGGATTAATATTAGCCGTTGTAAAATCAGCGACAATATCCTTTACACGGGCATCAGGTTCGCCAACTTGGGGCGCTAAGTTAATTGAACCAGCACCTGGTTTCCCAATAAAATCAACGTCCCCTGCCTTATTGAGGACCGTTCCGATTAAACAAGTACCGGCAACGACGTGTTCTTTAGGAAAATATTGGTTAATCTTTTCAATATGCCCCATTCCATTCATTCCGGAAAAGACATATTGATGGTCAGGGTGAAAGAAATGTGCGCTGCGGTTCAGCAGGTCACTAAGCGTCATTTGTTTTGCAAAGACAATAAATACATCCGGGTCGCCATCGTACTCTTCAGGTGAATAAATACTAATCGGTACAAGGCGACGGTTTTCATGATCGCGAGAAACATACACGCCCCCTTGTTCCTTAATCGTTTCAACCTGTGGGGCCCAGTTATCAACAAAATCAACTTTCGCACCGGCAAGTTCTTGAAGGAGCACACCAAAGCGCAATCCCATTGCACCTGCACCTAAAACAGTATATTTTAACGCCATAATTTTTCCTCCTTTTAATTAAAAAGATTCAACTTAGCAATTCGCTCAACAGCTTCAACTAATCGCTCCGGTTCAATCAACAGTCCGATCCGTACGTAGCCTTCGCCGTGTGTTCCAAAGCCATTACCTGGCGCCACTGCAACACCGGCTTTATCTAATAACAGATCTGCAAAGCTTTCGCTGGTATAACCGGTTGGAACCGGCATCCAAGCATAGAATGTACCTTGGGGAACAAATGCATGCCAGCCAATTTTTTCTGCAGCATTAATGAACGCATTCCGCCTTTCTTCATAACGAGCAACAATTTTTGCAATCGCCGCATCTCGTGCCGGTAGCGTCAGGGCATCAATGGCCGCTTTTTGTAAGGCGGGAAAAAGACTAACAAATAAATGATCTTGGATAAGGTTTAATGCTTCAATAATATCCTCATTACCGACCGCAAAAGCAATCCGCCAGCCAGCCATGTTAAAAGTCTTAGAAAAGGTATAAAATTCGATTCCCACATCTTTAGCACCTGGTGTTTCCATAAAACTAACAGGAGCCTGACCGTCAAACCCGATGGCGCCGTATGCAAAATCACTAATGATTCCCACATGGTACTTTTTCGCCCAAGCCACTAACTTTTGATAAAACGCAGGCGTTGCAACTGCCCCTGTTGGATTATTAGGATAGTTAAGGTAAAAGAACTTAGCGCGTTGGGCAACTTCGTCTGGAATTGCATCCAAATCTGGCAAAAAATTATTTTCTGCTAGCAAGGGGACGGTCGCAAACTTAACTTTTCCTAAAGCCGCTCCTGATAAATAGTCTGGATAACCAGGATCCGGAAGAAGCAGGGTATAACCAGGATCCGGAAGAAGCAGGGTATCGCCAGGATTCATCAATGCCCATGGCAACTCCACTAAGCCGATCTTTGAACCGCCCAAGATTGCCACTTCTTTTTCCGGGTCAAAACTAGCCCCGTATTTTTCATGATAAAACTTTGCTGCTGCTTCCTTAAAAGCTGGCAGGCCACGAAAGAGCGAATATTTATGTGTTTGGGGATCGGCAACCCATTTTTGTGTACTCTTGACAATATAGTCTGGTGTCGGTTTATCGGGATTACCCTGACCAAGATTAATAACATCCACGCCTTCTGATACTTTTTTATTAACCTTCGCAACTAAATTTGCAAAAAATTGTTTAGGCAGCGTATCTAGTAATTTAGACTGTTCAAAATTCATTGTTCTCATTTCCTTCCTAATGATAAAGTTCTGGACGCCGATCCTTAAATACCGGGATTGGTCCGCGTACTTCTGCCAGCTTTTCTAAGTCAATTTCGGCATAACATACTTGCTCATCTTCTCCCCCATCACAGATAATATTTCCAAGAGGATCGACAACTAATGAGTGTCCATTAAAGTCATTATCTAAATCGGTGCCAACCCGGTTAACCGCAACAACAAAGGTCTGGTTCTCAATTGCACGGGATTGAAGCATTATCTTCCACTGCTTAATCCGACTGCTAGGCCATTCTGCTGGAAAATATAAAATATCAGCGCCGTAACGGGCAGTCGTGCGGACCCATTCCGGAAAGCGCAGATCATAGCAAATAAAACTCGCACTAGGAATTCCAGCTAACACAAAGTGACTTTCCTTTACCCCTGCCTTCAAATATTGATTTTCATCCATTAAGCCAAATAAATGAACCTTGTCATAGGTACCGATTAATTGTCCGTTTTTGTCATAAATATAACTCGTATTATAAAAAGAAGTTCCACGACTGATCGCGACTGAACCACCAACAATATTAATTTTATTCTCAAGCGCTAACTTGCTAAGAAACTGCTGCGTCTTTTGACCGTTATTATCGGCAATATCTTTTAAATCATTTAATGCGTAACCGGTGTTCCACATCTCCGGCAAGACAACAATATCTGCATGGTGATTAGCAGCTGCTTTAATCGCTTGCGCCGCTTTTTGATAGTTTGCTTCTGGTAATCCTAATTGAATATCCATCTGCGCCAACGCAACTTTTCGTTTCATCACTTTCACCTCCATAAAAAAATACCCATCCTTAACAAAATAAGGACGAGTATTTTCGCGGTGCCACCTTAATTTACTACCCACTCACATGGATAGCCTCAGGAAGTTCATGTCAAACTTCGATAATTGATAACGGATATCAGCCGCTAACCGCTTAGTTATCCCTCACGATTACTGTATTTTTTAAGACCATCTTCAAAGTATTTTGTAATTTTCTCTCACCAGCCGAAAACTCTCTTAATACGCCATTGCTTTTACTCATCTTAAACGATTTATATTTAACTGTTGCCCGTATTCTAATTTAATTTTAATTATTTGTCAATCATTTTTTAATTAGCAATGAAAAATAATTGGACTTGACAAAAGCTCATTCTCCCGCTTAAAATTTTAATTGTAGATAAAAGTAGGTCAGCCCAGGAACGATAGCCATCGACTGCAAGCCATCGCCAGTACCGAAACCCTGCTACGACTTTAATAATTTCTAATAATAAAATAATTTAAAAGTGTAAAGCGCGTCTTTAAACGAGAATGGTACCGCCATAATTGGTGTCTCGGTTAAGGACGCTTTTTGTTTTCTGAAAGGTGTTTGCCATGACTCATAAAATTCAAAAAGTAGTTGTCAAAATTGGAACCAGCAGCCTTGTCCTTCCCAATGGAAAAATTAACCTTCGAACAATCGATCAACTCTCATTTACCCTTGCGACCCTTAACAACCAAGGTTACCAACTTATCCTTGTTTCTTCAGGAGCAATCGGAGTCGGTCTCGCTAGTTTAGGATTAAAAGAACGCCCTGCAGCAATTGAAGAACAACAGGCCCTCGCATCTATCGGTCAAGCAGCTTTAATGAGAATCTACTCACAACGATTTTTAGATTATCAAACTCATGTGGCACAGCTTCTCCTTACCCGCGATGTCCTTGCTTATCCCGTTAGCCGTCAGCATACGCTTAATACAATCACCACCCTGCTTAAGCAAAATGTTATTCCGATCGTCAATGAAAACGACCCTGTTTCGGTAGATGAGCTTGACCACCATACTACATTTAGTGATAACGATGAGCTTTCTTCACAGGTAGCCGTTGCAATTGATGCGGACCGGTTAATTGTTCTTTCCGATATTGACGCTCTCTATGATAAAGATCCACATAAATTTAGTGATGCTAAAATTATCAATAAGGTTCCCATCCTAACCCCAGAAATTAAAAGTGCCGCAAGCGGAAGCAGTACAAGATTCGGTACAGGTGGAATGGTAACTAAATTACGGGCAGCGGCGACAATGATGAAAGCAGGCAAACAAATGATTCTGTGCAACGGTCGCGACCCGAAAATTCTCTTTGATATCTTTGACGGACAGACTATCGGAACCTGTTTTGGCAAATAGGAGGTCATTATAATGAATCAGGATTTAATTACTATTGGAAAAAAAGCCCAAAATGCAGCAAATAAACTAGCTTTAATGGACACAGCGACAAAGAATAAAGCATTGATTCAACTTGCTGATGACTTAATCAAAAATAAGGACACGGTCATTGCCGCAAACCAGCAGGACCTAGCTAATGCTACAACAATGCCTGCTAAATTTACCGATCGTTTAATGGTTAACGCCCAGCGGATTGAAGATATGGCTAATGGTCTTCGCTCAATCGCTGACTTAAATGACCCAACTGCACAAATTGATAAGGGCTGGATTAGCAAAGATGGCTTACAAATTCTTCAACGCCGGGTACCATTAGGTGTAATCGGGATTATCTTTGAAGCGCGGCCAAATGTAACCGTAGATGCAACCGGACTAACATTTAAAAGCGGTAATGCTGTTATTTTGCGTGGCGGAAAAGAAGCTTTACAGACTAATACGGCCTTAGTAAAAATTCTTCGCGAGTCCTTGCAAAAGCAGGAATTACCGGTTGATGCCGTACAGCTCATTACCGATACCAGTCATGCGGTTGCTGATGAAATGATGAAGCTTACCGACTACATCGATGTTTTAATTCCGCGTGGTGGTCGTAATCTGATTCAACGAGTCGTAACAACTGCGATCGTTCCAGTTATCGAAACCGGGGCGGGTAACTGTCATATCTATATTGATAAAGATGCTGATTTAACAATGGCAACCGATATTACCGTCAACGCAAAGGTGCAGCGTCCTTCTGTTTGCAATGCCGCCGAAAAGTTACTCATTCATCGTGACGTTGCAACTAAATTTCTGCCTACTATTGCCCAAGCTTTAATTGATCACGGGGTCCAATTACGGGGAGATACTGATGCTCGCAAATTAGTACCGGCTATTCATCCCGCAACCGATGAGGATTGGGCAACGGAATATAATGATTTGATCATGACGGTTAAAATTGTTGATTCGCTTGACGATGCAATTAACCATATCAATCACTATAGCACCCACCATTCCGAAGCGATTATCACCAATAACATCACTCGGGGACGTTACTTCCAGCAAGCAATTAATTCTGCCTGCGTTTATGTCAATGCTTCTACTCGTTTTACTGATGGTGGTGAATTCGGTTTTGGCGCTGAGATTGGTATTAGCACGCAAAAGCTTCATGCACGGGGACCAATGGGGCTGCAACAATTAACAACAATTAAATATGAGATTACTGGTAACGGTCAAGTCCGCAAATAATTTTGGAGGTTTTTATAATGAAAGTTACAATCATTGGCGTCGGCAACATGGGAAGCGCAATTATTAAGGGATTAACCCACACTCAAAGTTTTACTCTTAGTGCAATGAATCCGGTTAATCCACGTGTTGCTAAGCTTGCAGAAAAACTTGATTTTAAACTCGTCAATACAAGCAGTGAAGTTGTTAATCTCTCACCTGATGTTGTGATTCTGACAACGCCTGCACCGGTAACAGCAGCCGTTGCAAAAGACTTAGCCGTTCTTAATGATGATACTATCTTTATCTCTGCTGCAGCTGGTATCACTCACGAAACACTAAAAAAGGCCCTTCCTAATAAAGTAATTGCTAATATCATCCCTAATACGCCAGTCGAAGTTAATGCCGGAACAATTGGTCTTGCTTTACCTGCTGAAATTCCAGCTGAGGCACTTTCAAAGGTTATGACCGTTTTAGATAGCCTTGGCGATGTAATTGAGGTTCCAGAACGGCAACTAGATATAATCGGTGTTGTCGGTGGTTGTGGCCCGGCATTTGTTGATGTAATGATGGATGCGATGAGTGATGCAGCTGTAAAGCATGGTCTTGACCGCCAAACGGCATATGAAGTTATCGCTAGCATGGTAAAAGGAACTGGAACACTTGCTTATGATAGTAAACTTGCTCCCTCCCTCTTACGTGACCAGGTAACATCGCCAGCCGGAACAACAATCAAGGGCGTCGAAGCCTTAGAAAAATACGGTTTCCGTTACGCCATCATGGATGCTGTAAATAAAGCAAACGGTGAAAAATAAAAATTTAGGAGAGAGATAAAAGCCAACTCAGGGCCTATTATTCCTCTCCTATTTTTTATGGAAAAAACTGTTTAATTATTATCGTTAATCCGTTCAAACATCAACCCTGGTACTGCATTTAGGTCTAATCCCGCGCGATCACCATGTTGATAGTTAACATAACCGGCTGCCCCAATCATTGCCGCATTGTCACCACACAATTTTAGCGGCGCTTGAAGCATCGTTACATCAGGATGATATTTTTTCATATCATGGTCTAAACGAGCCCGTAATCCATGATTTGCAGCTACTCCCCCTGCTAATACCAGTTGCTTTACCGGGTAATCATCTAATGCCCGCATCGTCTTTTCAGCAAGAACATCAATTACACTTTGTTGAAAACTAGCAGCAAGATCATATTTATTTAATTCTTCACCACGTTGGTCAGCATTATGAACCGTATTGATAAAAGCGCTCTTCAACCCGCTAAAACTAAAGTCATAGTTTTCCTCTTTTTCCATTGCACGGGGAAAATGGAAGCTGTCCTCACCTTTTGCAGCCCATTCGTCAATTGTTTTTCCAGCTGGATAATTAACGCCTAGTACACGGCCGACCTTATCATAAGCTTCACCAGCCGCATCATCACGCGTTTCGCCAATGATTTGATATTCATGTTCTGCTAGCATATAAACCAGTTCCGTATGTCCGCCAGAAACCAATAACGCCATTTGTGGATATTTAAATTCACCAACATAGCGGGCAGCATAAATATGTCCTGCCATATGGTTAACTGGAACTAACGGCAAGTCATGAGCCCATGCAATTACCTTTGCTGCCGTCACACCAATTAACAATGATCCGACTAATCCCGGACCATACGTTACCGCAACAGCATCTAGGTCATCGTAGTCTACAGCCGCTTGTTCCAGGGCTTCATCTGTACACTTGGTAATTTGCTCAATATGATGGCGGCTAGCTACTTCAGGTACTACTCCGCCAAAACGCTGGTGGCTATCAATTTGCGTTGCTACAATATTTGAAAGAATTTTCGTGCCGTTTTCAATTACTGCAACACTTGTTTCATCACAGCTTGATTCAAACGCTAAGATTAATGTGCGTTCAGTCATAATAAATTACTTTCTCCTCTACCTAAGTAAATTTGCTTGCATATCAACTGCATCTTCATGATTATCCAGGTAATAACGCGGTTTAATATGCTGGTTGCGAAATCCTAAATTCTCATATAAACGACGAGCCGAGATATTATTTACCCGCACTTCAAGGCTCATCGAATGCAGTTTTAGATGACGGGCATAATTTTTTGCAGTCAAAATAAGGTACGTGCCAATTCCCTTATTTTGATAACTCGGTGTGATACCAATATTAGTAATATGAAGGTCATAATGGTACCAATCAACGGCCGTACCGATAAAGCCTATAATTCGCTGGTCATCCTCAATTACTAAATAAAGCCGATCACACGGACGCTGCAGCTCAATCCGAAAAGCAGCGTAACTCCAAGGAGCCCTGCCGTAGATCTTTTCCTCTATCTCCACTAAGGACTGTATATCAGGTTCTGATGCCATTCGCACTACATACTGATGACCAGAAATCATTACAACCCGGCGTGTAAAGTCAAGGATTGGCCGTTTATTAGGGTTCGTCGTATTGACAAACCATTCTTTAAACTTCTCGAACATAATTCTTTCTTGTTTCTCCAGGATGAAGTTTCTGCCAATTAGCTTCTGCTTCGGTAATCCGCAAATAATGAGGAACAAACGGATCAATTTCTTTAACCGGTTCTTCTAATTGACCAGCAAGAGCTAACTGGTAAGTCGATGGAATACTATAAGGGCGTGGTAATAAAGTCACATTTGGCGGTAGTTGATCATACTTTGTCCGAATTTTATCAGTCATGTGACCAACTAAAATAACCTGCTGATTTAACTGGGCAAGTTGGTCAAGTAAAACATCAATTCCTAAGTGCTGATCTTCTATTTTATTTACTAGCTTGCCATTCTCCCATTGGTAAGCACCAGCAAACACATTACCTCGCCGTGCATCAAAGAAAGGAACAATAATAGCTGCGGACGTCGGAACAACATTACGTGCTAACACTGCTAAACTCGACACCCCAACTAATTCAATTTCTTCTGTATCAGCCAACACCTTGGCAGTTGTAACTGCAATTCGTACTCCGGTATAAGAACCAGGCCCCTGTGCGACCACTACTCGGTCAATATCCGTTGGCTGCCATTGAACTAATTTAAATAGCTTACTAATTGCCGGCATCAAATAAATACTGTGATTTCGAACCATGTTTAGCGTTGTTGTTGCCAGTAATTGCTCATCCTCAACCAACGCCACGCTCATCGGGTGGTTAGATGTATCGATGGCAAGTATCTTCATTTCAATCAATCCTTTCAATCATCTTACATCTTATCATACTAGGTACGTTATGACTGCTTTTTGCTTTTATTTTGCTATTCTAAAAATAAAAAACGCATTAGCAGATATTCCCTGCCAATACGTCCCTCAATGTATTCAGCTTACCAGCTCCCGTTTTCGCCACTATCACCGCCATCATAACTGTCACCATCTGAATCATCGCTATTGCCAAAGAAAGCTAAAATTGCAACTAATGCAAATAGAATACCTAATAAAATTTTACCAGTCCGCTTTAAAAGCTTAACTGCTTGCGCTTTAGATTCATCATTTTGTGCAATCCTAATGCTGATAAAAATTAAAATTAGGGCAATTACTAAACCGATAATTGCATATATGATATACGATCTTGTGTTTTGCTTTTTTTGCCCTGTATTATTATTCAATTTATTACTCATTGACGATACCATTGCCATGACTCCAGTATCAAAGTCCTCATCACGGAAATTGTTTTTAACATCAGTAGTTAAAATTGTATCTAAATATCCTCGGGGAAAGATAGTTTTTAAACTAGAGCCAGTCTGTAACCGAACCTTCCGATCATCAACAGCAATTACTAACAAGGCTGTTTTAGTTCGAAAACGATGATTAGCGTAGTAGCGGTGAGCAACCTCGCCGATTGACTTGCCGTCAGTCGTATCAATCGTCAAGACAAAGATTCGACCTTACTTCAAATGGTGATTTTTATTATTTATCCGATCAATCGTCTTCTGTGATAAAACATCAGCCTGATCATCAACATTTTGCCCTTGATTTCGCATAGCAGCACTTGCTGTACTACTAGCAGTAAAAGCTACCCAACCTACTATTAAAACTACTGTAGCTAACAATAGTTTCTTTGCTAAATGGTATATTTTCCTTTTTTCCTCCCACGCAAAAAGGATGTACTAACAAAATATTCTCTGTTAGTACATCCCCCGATGTGTTATTTCAATTACTAATATTTTCTGCTTTTTTCGTTAATACGTCAAGCTCTTTTTCTAACTATGCCATGCCAGTAATTCACTAATCAATATATTTTGTTAATTTATTTTTTAATAAATAATCACAGCAAGCACAATTATCCATCTAAACTTTTAAAAATATCCAAAATCAGTCGATAAGCTGACTTCGGACATTTTTTCTCTTAATTTACTACTACCTTAAATTACTTAGTCACGATCGTCATGAGTAGAGTGCCACTTCCAAGCAGTAGCAATAATGTCATGAACATCATCATATTTTGGATCCCAGCCAAGAATGTTACGAGCCTTATCACTTTCTCATACTAGGTACGTTATGACTGCTTTTTACTTTTATTTTGCTATTCTAAAACGTCACTTACGTATAGTAACGACGAATAACTCCACCTATCGAATTACCATCTGTCGTACGAAATGTTAAAACAAAGATCCACCCTTATTTTAAACAAGGGTTCTTATTGTTTATCTGATCAATTATTTTCTGTAACAAAATATCTGCTTAGTCATTGATATTTTGGTTTCGATCTCACATTGCAGCACCATTAACAGTAAAAGTTGCACAACTTGCTATTAAAATTATTGTAATTAACAATATTTTCTTCATTAAATAATATCCTTCATTTTTCCTCCCATTAAAATTTAATCATGTTGTGCTTTTTATAAAAACACATTAATAAGTACTAGTACCACGCACAGTTAGATAAGCATATTAAGTAAAAAATGTTCTCCATTTAACTTCATATTCAGAAATAAGTAAAATTTTAAATATCATTTCAGGAAAATTAATAAAAACTATTTTATGATATCTATATAGAATATAATTTAATATTCTATTTTAGAGACGAATCTCTCTATTAAGTGTATCTTTATCTTTATATGGAAATAAACTATTTAAAGCATAGTTTTTTACTCATTATTTAGCGATTCACTCCATACATGCCATTTTAATAATTATTTCCATACAATACGCCATAACTAATTAGTTATGGTAGGCTAATATTTTTCTGGTGAAAATATATATTTCTAAATTAATATATAATTGGTTCGATTCCAATATTAGTCTTTCAAGACAGTACAATTCTAATAAAGGAAGGTGATAATTTCCTCGTTACAATTTCTTACTTAATGCTCAGTGTTTTAGTACTGTCTTGTTATTCTAAAGGTAAATCAATTAATGCCTTATTCCGTTTCAACTTGATACCTAGTTTGGAAGCTAGGTATCTTTTTATAAAAATCATATATCTTGTCGTATAAATTTACTTTTTAAGTAACTTTAACTTAATACCATTTGTAAAATTAAATTAGAGAATAAAAACATTTGTGATAGACTTTTGGATAGCCGCAAATAAAAGGACGAAAAATGGCCTACAAACATCTTTCCATACGTAAATTGACTCCTATAGCCAATTTTTGGGCATTAAAGACTCATATCCTCCTCCTCTATCTACCAAGTTTATTGATTCTCAATAACGTTATAAAATATTTAAACAATTTAAAAGCAAACGACATTGTAAAATTAATTAACCTGGTTATCGTATTTACCAGCGATATCATGATTAAGGAGCACTCAAAATACGATAATGCCACCTGTGGAATGTCAAACTTAGGTACCTTAATGGAACCTAAATAATAATAATATTTTACGCCATGAGGATCTCAGTAAATATTTAGAATTACGTAATTTCTTAGATAAATAATTACTCAGTTTATATTAAAATAGAATTCCACAAAAATCACTACCATATACCGGCTAAAATATTCTTAGATCATATCGCAAAGGAATAACTCTTTCTTATTTAATTTGACATCTCGGATTTTAACATAATTTTTAATAATAGCAATAAATTTTCATACGTCTAGATAGATAATATTTAGAATATGAAAATTTTTTAATTTCATTTATATATTTATTAATAATAAAATTTAAGTTGAATATTTAAGTGGTCAGAAAAAACATTAAGGGCTTTAATTGAAGTCCGTCAGAATTCGACTATTTGAGATAGATGAGGTGCTTTCCAGCAAGCGTAAAAGTTGGGCTGATTATTGTCAGAGTGATAGTCCATGACTTAGCAATCTTAAAATTACCGTCAACTCCATAGTAAGTTAAAACAATCACCATAGACCATGACAAAGGGTGCAAACTATTAGTTAATTAAGTGATTAACTAGTACTCAGGATTATTTTTCTATGTTTATTCGCCATATAAACGTAGAAATAATGAGAATCGGAATCGCCTTCTACGACTAGTTATTCCGAAATACTAGAATATTGAGAAACTGGTCCAAATCAACTAGCACATGACTTTTCGACCTCCTAAATATCTCAACTGACATTTATCGATCGAAAGTTATTTCTTGCAACCCACTATATTTTATAGGCTAATCCTAAAAAGGAGCATTTTATGTCAAATAATAATCAAAAAACTTTCCACATTCATAATTTAATTAAAAAGTTCTTTATCTATTTATCAGGAATAATTATCATACTAATTTTTACACTTACAATATTGTTTTTTTACTATGTTTCTAGTGCCCCTAAAATTAGTGAAGATGATTTATCAAGACAAAACATTACTACTATTTATGACAATCAGGATCGAGTAATCTCAAGACTAGGTATTCAAAAAATAGAATATGCTAAAAATAACCAAATTCCTAGTACTTTAAAAAATGCTATTGTTTCAATAGAAGATCGCAGATTTTATAAGCATCACGGTATAGACTTAGTTCGGATATTTGGAGCAGCTGTTTCTAATATTTTTGGTCATTCTTCAGGCATGCAAGGAGGAAGTACCCTTACCCAACAACTTGTTAAATTATCTGTTTTTTCTACCGCGGATTCAGATAGGACCTTTAAAAGGAAGGCACAGGAAGCATGGCTTGCTA
Source organism: Limosilactobacillus albertensis (assembly GCF_014145555.1). NCBI lineage: Bacteria > Bacillati > Bacillota > Bacilli > Lactobacillales > Lactobacillaceae > Limosilactobacillus > Limosilactobacillus albertensis. The sequence goes on along the minus strand of NZ_JACIVD010000044.1, from coordinate 14,141 downwards.
TTAATGTAGAACGTCATTTTACTAAATCACAAATTCTCGATTTTTATATTAATAAAGCTTATATGGGAAATGGAATTTACGGAATGCAAACTGCCGCGCAATATTACTATGGAAAAGACCTCATGGAGTTAAATCTTTCGGAACTTGCTCTTCTCGCTGGAATGCCCCAATCACCGACATATTATAATCCGGCAACGGGAAATCTGAAATATGCTACAAATAGACGAAATGAAGTATTAAACGCAATGGTTCGCAATAAATATATAACTCAAGGAGAAGCTAAACAAGCTAGTCATGAAAGTATTACTTCTGGTCTCGATCCCAATCACGGAAATGTTTCGAGTAGTGATCCAAATGTTAAGGAAAAATTTATTGACTCATACATTAAAGAAATTTTAGATGAATTACAAGCACAAGGCTATAATCCGTATAAAGATGGTCTTAAAGTTCATACAAACCTCGATCTAAACGCTCAACTATATCTTTACACAGCAGCAAATAAACTTGTCCCATTCCAAAATAATAAAATGCAAACTGGGATAGCTATTATCAACCCTCATAATGGCAAAATCATTGCTATGCTTGGAGGACGTCATACGGGAAATATCATGTATGGTCTAAATCGTGCAGTCCAAACTAATCGTAGTTCTGGTTCTACAGCTAAGCCTATAATGGATTATGGTCCTGCCATTGAGTATCTTGACTGGCCAACTTTTAAAACTGTTCAGGATAATTATTTTACTTTTCCTGGAACACATACTGTTCTTTACGATTTCGATAAGAAGTATAAAGGTGCCATGACAATGCGTGATGCATTAATTCAGTCAAGAAACGTTCCTGCTATTCGTTCTTTGCAAGAAGTCGGTCTTAAGAAATCCACTATTTTCCTTAAAAAGCTAGGAATTTCACAGAAAGAACCCTATACACTTCAAAATGGTATTGCACTATATATTTCGCCCCTACAAGTTGCAGCTGCTTATGCTGCCTTTGCAAATGGCGGTATATACTACAAGCCGTATTATATTAATTCAATTACTACTCAAGATGGTAAAACCAAAAGATTTAGTCCAAATGGAAAAAGAGCAATGAAAGAATCTACTGCATATATGATTACCGATATGTTAAAAGGTGTATTTTCTGATCCAGAGGGTAGTGGAACTGTTGCACAAATTAGTGGTGTAAATCAAGCTGGTAAAACTGGAACAACTAATTATCCTAAAGATTCTAAGAAATCTGGTGTAATGGACTCTTGGATGGTTGGATATACAAAAAATTATTCAATTGCAGTTTGGACTGGATATGATCACCCATTTCAACCTGGTAGTAGTATCTCTGAACGATATACGAAATCTTCTCAACTATTATATAGAGCTATTATGAAGTATCTAGACTATCAAAATCATGCTCAAGACTGGATCATGCCAAATAACGTTCAGGCTATTAAAGTTAATAATAAGCGTCAATTAGCCATTTATGGCTCTAAATGGGCAAATTCTACTGAAAATAACTATAATTTAAAACCATATTCTAATAATTCAAATATGTTTTCTTCTTCACCTTCTTTCAGACCTAAAGAAAATATAAATGAACATTCTATAAAAGATAATCAAAACAGCTTTCCATCTTCATATACCTCTTCATCTAATACAACCTCTTCATCTACTTCAAACTCAACATCTGAGCGGATTAATAAACCAATAGAACAATATCCAAATAATAATAATATAACAGTAAGATAAATTTCGTTGTTCTGATTTATATATTATCTAAAAATTTAAAAGCGCGAAATTATAATAATTTACCGATCTCTAGTTGGTACACAAATTTAAATCTCGCCGACTAAATTGGTCTAGTTGGAATCGTCATCTGTGACGGTTCTTTTTAGTTGTTTTTAATTTGTTGCCCAACAATCTAAAAGAATCCTGGCCTTAAGAGTCATAAAATAGCAATATCTGTAGAGGCGGAAGTAAAATGTTATAGTTAGGACACTGAAATCGCTAAGTATTAACTACTAATATCAATTGCTATGCTCTAAACTGTATATATTTATGCTTACTTGATAAAAGTCTTATTTTAATGCTCATGATTAACAACTCCATAGTTGGGACAAGCTTGCGGGGTATAGGAAAGTGTGCAGTAGATTTGTGCGACTCGGACCTTTTTGATTACTTTATATTTCAGCCAATGATGAGGAAAATTTAGATGAGGGTCTGTTAAATTGAGAAGAGTTCTTGTATCTTATCCATGGAGTTTACCTTCTTTTCTATGTTATTTGGCGATCTCATTATATCAGAGGGTGAACCTCTTTTTTATTTTAAAAAATTAAAAATCTGATATTGATATAGAAAGTAATATTTCTATATCAACACCAGATATTGTAGAGCGCGATAAATTACCATAATCCTGCTCTTTTAATTATTTAATTTTTTTATGCATATTATTATATAATTTGTTATTATTGGATAAATAATTGTTAATAAGTTATTTACAGCAACAGATTTATAATCAAACTTATCCAACATATTAAAAAGTTCTTGTTTATAATGTTTTAAAATATACTTTTTTTCTTTTTTGAAAGAATTCCTATATTTCCGTTTAAATTCTTATTAATCTCCCAAAAGTCCCAAGTAGATAAATCTATTACAAAAAAAGAGGCTCTATCATTAATAATATCATTTAATCTACTAAAAGGAGTAAATAAGGCCTGTTCTAGAAAATCTTCATCACGTTTTAGTCTAGATAGTATCCAAGTTAATAAAGCTTTTTTTAATTCTGTATCATTAATTGTAAGGTTAAGTTCTTTATTAACTTGAAAAACCTGATAAGATAAATTATGTAATGATTCGTTAAGTATACCAGAAAGAAAGTAAGATTTTTGTTCTTTACTTAAACCAGTATATACTATATTAATATTTTTCATACTATACTCCTTTAAATTTATAATTTAGTAAACCGTTTTAGTTGCTTATTGATTCATCACTAGCTTTACTAATACTTTCAGTATTGGTAGGTTCTCTACTAGAACTGCTACTAGTAGTTATTGAGCTTTGAATATTCTGAGAACTTTCTTGATTAGTTTTTTGACTAGAACTACTAGTAGTTCTAGTATCACTATCAATAATCTTTTTAGTAATGGTATTACTAGTTTGAACATTATTTCCTCTATTATTCAAATAATAATCTTTTTCTGAATTATTACTTTTTGTTGGATAATGATTATCTATTGTATTATTCTCATGACCTTTTGGATTTATACTTTGAGAACTACTCATTGAATTACTATTCTTAATTGAACGTTTTGATGAGCTTTTTGAAATATTATCATGTTTTTTAGTCCCAGATGATTTGCTTAGATGAATCTTAGTATTTCCTATAGGTAAGTAAGTATTATTCTTTATCTGCGCATAACTAAAAATTATATAAGTAAAGGTTATTATCATCGTAACAACATATGGCCAAGTTTTTTGCTTCTTTTTCATTTAATTACTTCCTTAAATTGTAGATAAGTTGCTGCAGAAAGCCATTAACTTTATATAGAACAACTTGTTAGTATAAGTATTCAAACTAAAGTCATATATTAATAATTTATGGCTAGTAATAAAAATCTTCCCACTGTTTATTTATTACTTTTCTCGTTGATTTATTTGACCATATGGGAACTTTAACTACGCCATCAATACTACCTCTTGAAATAAAGCCATACACTCGACTATCTTTAGCTATGGATCTATTATCACCTAAAACAAAATACATATGTGGTGGTACATGTATGCTACCATCAATTAGCCAACTATTCTCTATAGATATATTCTCAAGGTTCCAATTACCTATACCCTCATTAGTTTGTGATTGATTAATATAATCTTGGTTTATTTTTCTATCATTAACATATAAAGAAGCCTTTCTAGAATCGATTTTATCTCCAGGAAGTCCAATCACCCTACAAATTAATGGTCTGTTTACGGGTGTATGATGCAAATAAAATTGGGACGTATTTGTATTAATAACAACTACGCTACCATGATTAATTCTAGCATGTTTCAAATATAAAACATTTTGATTCTTTGATAAATTTGGCACCATAGAAAGGTCACTTACTTTTGCAATCCCTAATTCAAGAGGTATAGTCTCTAGAAGAATTATTGAACTCAAAATAATAATATAGTAAATTAGTGAATATTGTTTTTCATTTTTTAGCATATAATTTAGAAACTTTATTGAAAAAATTTTTTATTTTAGATGTCTTTTGTAGAATTTTAGTTAATTCCCTACTATTGATTTCTATCTGTTTTTTTTCATGGTTAACATTGGCTTTTTCTTTTACTAGCACAGTAACAGAAATATCAAAAAGTGTTTGATCTGGATAAATTAATTCTATGATTCCTTCTGAGTTTCCAATTTTTTTAATATCAGGTTTTTTTTTCCAAATGTACATAGTACCTTTAGGCATATTACTATGATTTTTTATAATATGATGAGGAGGTGGTATTATACCCACACTAGTTATCGCATTTATAGCAGTTGGAGTAGGGATATATAAAGGCACTTTGACTACTTGTTCAGAAGAATCAGGAAAACGTATAATAATTTGTTCTGTATGTCTGCCTGGAATTTTAACATCCTCAGCAACTTTAGTAACAGAAAGCCATGAAAAACTAGTATTCTTTGGTAAACTATCTTTATTTAAGATTCCCAAACTTGCTTCTGGGACATTGCCCTCATTTGCTTTTATTGTTCTCCCAATTGCAGTATAATTTTTAGCATCACTATAATTAATAACTAATGATTGAGAATTCAAAGCATCTTCTATTCTATCGGAATAGTTAATTCTAATAATTTCATAATGAGTTCTAATTAAGTAAGTATCTAATTTAACTTTATTTTTAAAAGCCCAGAAATATTTTACCCCATTAGATAATTGTTTTATTTGCTGATAGAAAAAATCTTCTTTTATTAGTAATTGTCCCTTATGAGTATACTCAGTAGCTAAAGTATTTCTTTTTAAAAAATTATTTATTCTTTCATTATTATCAATTATTAACAAATTATTATGTTTGGAGTACTTATATGCATTACGTATATAAATAGTATTTAAAAGGTTATATGCTATATGTTTTTTTTGTTTGTTAAAAAAATTACTTAAACTTAATAAGTTACTCTGATAAAAATAGTAATGTGCTTCCCGCTTAGTAGTAAAGATTATCTTATAAAAGAATCTTTGTATTTCATAATTTCCCCAAAAAATATTATCAATAATTTTCTGAATTAAAGTATGTGTGTCTTGAATAAAAAAAATAAATCTTTGGGTTATAGTTAATTTTAAAAAAACATTTTGCAAATTTATTCCTCCCGGCTTTCTTTAATTTAAGTAATTTTTTGAATGCTAAAAATGTTTATAAGATTTGGAGCTAAACTGAATAGTTACCAAGTAAACAACCAGAATACTCTATAATCATATAGATTACTGTTCAAGTATAAATGTAAACTAATTATAAAATCTAATTTTTGTATTTAAAATCTTAATTATCGTAATCAACAATATCAACAATTCCATTTTGTCCTTCCATAATAAAAAAGTCCCCTTACTGATGATAATCTCAGTATAGGAGATTCAGGATAACTAGGACTAGATATGAAATAGACGACTTACATAGCTTAACTTTCCTGTTGTAAAATAACTGGAAATGCAAAACACCTCCTAGAATTCACACTTTTATTATTTATAAGTGTCAACCCTAAGAGGTATTGTACGTTGTACGTCAATATATCCTTTATTTTTTTCTAAAACATTTAATTTCAAAATTTTTAGTTTGAAATTTTCTTGAGTTTTCTTCTTTTATAAAAAATCTATCTTTTATTTTTTTACTTTTTTTCATTAAAAGTAAGATAGGATTTTTATATGTAATTTCAAATACAATAGTTTTATTTTCATTAATTAAATTTTTCCTTTTCATCTAGAATTTCCTTTCATTAATCTAACAGAATCTTTTTGAGCTTATCTTTTATCTTAGTATTAGATTTTTTCTCATTATTGTTAGAATTATCCAATTTATTTTGTTTATTATTTTGCTTAGATTTTTTTTGAGGTTTCTCTGGGAATACAATAGTAACAGCGTTCTGTTGTATATTATTTGTTTCATTATTAATTTTTGTGTCTTTATTCTTAGTATCACTGTTCTGCACTTTATCAATGAACTGATTTTTCTCTTTTCTAGTCATAAAGATTGTATATTCTGAATATTTATCTAAAAATTTCAGTTCATTAAAATCTTTCTCTAAACTATATCCCTTATTCTTTAAAGACTTTATAATACCTATTATTGTATTTTCAGTTATTTTTTCACCAGTTACACCATAAATTTCTTTCTCTAATATTACTTTATTATTATCAACATCTATAAATTGTAATAAAATTTCAGATGGTTGAGGTATATATGAAATGTTTATAGATAAGTCACTCGAATTACTATTGACTTTAACAGCAGGAATGCTTTCTATTTTATATCCTTTTAAAGGCTCTGGTATAAACATTGGAAATTCAGAATCCGACCAGGTGCTCCAAAGATATTTATTTGTAACAAGATCTAATTTACCGTTTCTTTGGATAATAGCTTCTTGAGAAACATTTTCAATCACATTACTAGGAAACATTATATTAATTTTTCGTATAAATTTTTTTGTCTCCATAACTGTTTTTTCTCTATGTTGCATATAGACAAAAAATTCTTGTTTCTTTTGATTTGCGTCATATTTTCCTTTTACTGCACCCGAATCGGCTTGAATTATTTCAAATTGTTTTGATCCCACATCAAAAAGCGTATTCTTATAATCTTCATCATTATTTACCTCTAGTTTCTGGGTAAATGAATAATTAATTTTCCCTACTTTTGGATTAAGTTGTCCCTCATAAGAAGTAGGCACATCAACATAATAAATAAATATTGGTTGCTTTTTTATTTTATTGGAAATAGAAACAATGTACTCATCATTTTGATTATTTGTTTTACCAAAAACATAATTCTGAGGCACATTATTCTTTACTAATGAATATCCTTCTTTTTTTAATTCTTTTAATTCTAAATCTACTGAATAATTTAAAGGCTCGCCTGTATAGCCAATAATTTTATAGGATCTAATAACATTTTCATCCTGATCTATATATTTTATAAAAATAGTATTTTTTTTAGGCACGTAACTAACATTAATAGCTTGGTTATTAGATTTAACATTAACCGTTTCACTTTTAATATTATAAATCGTATATCCTTTAATAGGTCTAAAGTTTACCGGTGGAAAAACTAACGTATTCCAATTCTCCCAAAAAATTTTTTGGGTTACAAGATCTTTCTCTCCCATTCTTTTTAGTGGGGCTACTTGTTCTATAACTTGCATTGAACCGTTTGGTAAAATCAAATTTATTGTCCTAATGATATTTTTATTTTCTACTAACGTTTGCTTTTCATGCCTTAAATATACATAATAGTTTTTAATAGGTATTTCCCCATTAAAAACTCCATTGATAGCTCCATCATCATTTCTTTCAAGCCTATAATGAAAATTACTGAAATCCCAAAGCTTATTATTATATAATTCCCCATCATTACCAATTAGGGTCTGTGTACGTTCAAACAAAAAATTCTCTCTATCAATATCTTTTGTATTATTTAAATCTAAATCCACATAAAAAATTTTTATTTCCTGCTTATTAGATAAAATTTTCAAATTAACTTCTTTTGAAATTAACATATTATTATTCAAAACATCATTTAAATAATAATATATTCTTGCCCTTTTATCTGAAATCTTTTTTGCAAAGACCCGATTGCAATCTGTTTGCTGCTCAGAGTTATCTTCATTTAAGTCAAAAACCTTAACAAAGTTATCAAAGTTTAAATTTGAAATATTATATCCGTTTTTCATTACTAATGTATCTGCATAAAGAATTCGATGAACTTTTACAATCGGGATAAAGTGAGGAGTAACTTGGTATTTATTATGGACAAAATCATATAGTTTTGTTTCTCCATTTACAGTAGAATAAGAATAGTAAGGTGCTGGTTTCTCTCCATTTTTATCTATATCGACTGATAATCCTATATCTTTAATAATATTTTGAATATTATTAAGTGAATATATAAAATATCCTCCCATCCATAAAACATTAACATTTTCAGTATTAGTTGCTATTGCTCCATTTTCGTCTGGAAAATTAGTAATGATATTATCAATATCTGAGATTTTAGGCATTTGTTCTTGAATGTCTTTATCAAATAAAACTCTGTATTTACAAGTTCCATCTTGAATAACTGGAACAATTTTTTGATTTTTATAATCGTCAAGCGATAAAACAGGAGTACTTACTCTAATTTTTAAATTCGATGATGTATGTCTATCTGAAACTAAATCATAGATTGCATCTTTATTTAATCCCGCATTTATTAGTTTTTTATTTGATGCGAGTTCCATTAAAACATCTTTCCCTGTTAAATCATACAAAGCAAATTCATTAAAAGAAAATGTTGCCTTTTTATTATTATTTAATAATGCATCATTAAAATTGATGATTTTGAATGGAATATTAATATGGTAGCTACTATGTGGCATTAACGAACCAAATGCAATTATTGACGTAACATTTTCCCATTTAAAGTTTTTTATCTTAAGTAATGAATTTAAATTATAGAATTTATGAGTCTCTCCCATATAACTATAATTAATATTAAACCGTGAAATACGATCTCCATTTTCATCAGCAAAACTTAATCCATCAATATCTCTTATTCTAGATTCATCAACAACAACATGAATTGAATCATCATTAACTTTACAGTTCATCATAGGAAATGTGTATACTATTTCAATAGATTTAATATAGTCAGTAGTATTACTCAATAAACCAGTTCCTGTTAGCTTAGATACTTTTTTAAAATCTAACAAACTAGATACATAGTTTGCATTATAACGGCTACATAAAGATTGTTCTTTTTTACTATTTAAATTATTAAAATTAGATATAATAGTTCCGTGATTTATTCCAAAAAAATTATCATTTAAACCATGCTCATCTTGGTACTTAGGATTTATATATATAGAAGGCATCGAATGTATTTTATTTTCTAGATTTCTTTCATTTTTAACATTGTACTCTTCTATATTTAAGTCCTTATTTTTTATTTCCATTAACTTTTCTCTATAATGAATAGTATTTTCATCATAGCCTGTTGGAATATCTCCATTTAAAAAATTTCTAGTTGATAATCCTATTATAGGTAAATAATTATTTAGCATGAACTCACTCCTACCCACCTACTAATGTATCTCTTAAGTTAATAGTTATTGACTTTATAATACCTATAGGATATTACTTAAACTTTTCAACTACATTTCAAGATTGTTAAAATGTAGTAGCGCTAATTTTAATAATTTATCAGTTCTTTGTTGTTGATATAGATGCTCATATACCAAGGAATAATCTTCATTATTAGGGCTATTCTTCTTAGCAAAATTTCTTATTACTTCTTGATTGTCTTCACTTTCAAACTTATTATTAAAATTCTTAATAAAGTCATCCCATTCTTTATTAAAGTTTTCCATATCTAAATCGCTTATGAAATAGAAAATTGCATTTCTTACTATATTATCTTCTCGTTGTTGTTGATATAAATGCTCATAAGCTAAGCCTATATCTTCTAAATCAACTTCATTTTGCTTTATAAAGTTTTGTATTGTCTCTTGATTTTCTTCTGTATCAAATTCTTTATAAAATTTAATAAGAAATTGTTGCCATTTTTCATTAAAATTTTCTTCTGTATATTTCATTAATATGCCTCCACAATAAACTAAATGTTACAATACAACAAACACGGTTTAGAAATTGACTTTAAACATGCTCCAATTTTTTTAATGACAAATGTCTGAATTTGTACCTGATTTAAAATCCTAACACTATCTTTAACAGCAACAGCTTTTATAAACTCACATAGTTTATTATTTTTATTAACGTTATCAGTAAGTGCTGTCTCTATTACTAACTTTTCCTTAACCGAATCTACTTTAGTAATTATTTTTATAATATATGTAGACGATTTGTTTGATGGTAAATTAAGTTTCATTTGGTTTTTTTTAAAAGAAACAGTATTTAGTTTATCTACAAACATATCTTCTTCCACTACCGGAAATTGACATGAAATATTTTTTAAATATTTATGGTTCACACCAAAGCTTTCTGGGAGATTAACATTAAAGGTATTATCATATATTTCTACTCTTGTAGATTTTCTGTTTACTAATAATTCTTTATTATTATTTGAATTAAACAGTAATGTTACATTTTTTAAATCTAGATTTTTTGGTGTAATATAAAAAATTTCAGTTATGATTCCTTTTGAAAGGTTATAATCGGTTACACCTGATGAAATATGTGTTTTATTTTGAGAATACTTCACATTATAAAAAAACGAATAATTATAATTATCAATATTAATCATGCACTTTAAATTTTTAGTACTTTTAGTAACTATCCGTGAATTTACCTTAAAATAATAAAGTACCCCCCCCTTAATATTTTTATGCTTTTCAACATAATCTGTAAAAGTATAAACAGCACATTGTCTATCATAATCATAACTAAAGTTGGCTATTTTTCGTTTCTTTTCATCATAAAAGTTTAAATCTCCTATATAGGAACACATTAAATCTTTTGAAATTTTAATTGAAAAAGAATCGAAAGGTTTAGTATTATTATTTATTTTAAATTTAATGAGACATTCTATAATATCTCCTTCTAAAGGATTTAACGGACTCTTTGAATCAGTTTTTATGTCTATGCTATTTAATGTATGGCTAGTATATTGTAACATTTCACTTCTCCCTGCTAACTATTCTTAAACTTCACAAAATTAGTTAAACTTTTTTGGACATTTTCATTAAAAGAAATCGTGGGTACTAATTTTTGATTTTTATTACTAGTCGCATAAATTACTTTAGTATCTTTATTATAATTCTTAATATTTATTGTTTTTTGGTCTATAAAATACCCAGGAATATTCGGTAAAACTTGTGTTTTCTCCACCTTTGTAGGATCAGTTTCTGAAGTTCGATAAAAAAATGATCTATTTGGCAATAATCTTGTTCCATTTTCTGTTATTGGGATAATTTTTCCATTCCGTACATACTTAATTTCTTCAACTATATTATCCATAACAACATTTTTACCTGTACTTTGTTTTTTATCTGCATGGTAATTTTTAATAACCGGCGTAGTTACTATTTCATACTTATTTTTATTAGGTCTCCATTTTGTCTTCTGGATTATTTCTCCTGTTACATTATCAGCAGTAATTACTCTATCCCAATCAATAATTTGTAAATTATCAGTAGGTGCATTTTTTTCTTCAACACCTAAATATTTTACTTTATATGTTGTTTTACGTTTAAGATCTAAGTATTCCTTAATAACTCTCGGACCTTTGTCATAAAAAGGATTTAGCGGCGTTTCCAAATTAAAATGTTTATTAGTCATAAACTGGGTAGTTTTATGATTAAACGTTATCGAATAAACCTCTCCTTGCTGTAATCTGCTATTTTCAAAGCTATTAAAATTTAGCTCATATCCTTTTTTTTCATAAGCTGCTATAGACTTTGAAATTATTTTTTTAATATCCTCATTATCTTTATTGATATACGTATTAGCACTCATTATTGAATCTGTTACTTTATCAATAAAGTTTATAGTTGTTTTCTTTTTTATAGGTGCATACTTTATTTTTTTAATTAAATTTTTTGATGTATAAATTATTTTTTCAGTAGGAATACTTTCTCTATTAGGCGTATAACCAGGAATTTCTGGTGACTTTATTTTTTCAAAATTTTTGTAATCTGGATAATTAACACTAATTAATTCACCATCGTTCGCATCATAAATAACTGTAGGGTAAAAAGATACTGTTTGAACTAAACTTCGCATAATTGTATTATCATTAGAATTTACACACTGTATTGTTCTTGTGACCTTAGGAATCTTAATATCACTATTTTTTTCTTCCATATATAGCAATCCTTCCCTCTTTACAATTAGATAACCAGACAATAAGGCTTTATACATAAATTAAATATTTATATATCAATATAGTAATTTGCTTTTATAATATCTTTTCTTATATAATAGCATTGCAATCAGCTTATAGACCGATATAAAAATTTGCGAAATTGATATATTAATTTTCACAGCATCTATCAAAATTAATTAAGCATGTATCATTCTATAAATTTAAAATGATTGCTTAATCAATGGTATTTTTTAAATTTTATTTGCTACTATATTATTTATATCAGCTGATTACTGTTCTGTCTATATCTATTTTTTTAATAATATATATATCCCAGTAGATAAAGGAAATTTTATATTTTAAATTATTAAGATTTTTTTATATATTTACATTAGGAGGCTAATTTAAATGAAATACTTAATCTTTTGTCAAAAAAGTGGAACAAATAATGAGATTATAAAAAATGCTAAAGATTTTCTACCAATAAGACCGTCATTATTAAAAGACGTTAATAATTTATTAGTAATGAAAAATTCTAAATACATTGCTGAATTTATTATTGGAAATAATGTTATCTTTGATAGCGAAACTCTTAAGACAAAACTTGATCTTACTTTAATAAACGATTCATATTTTTGTGGTAAGAATAATAGTTTTGTCTTTTCATCATTGCTTACTATTAAAAAAAAGCAAGACCTCATTAGAAGTCTTGCTTAAAATATTTTAATTTAGGAGGAATAATAGTGAATAAATTAAAAACAACTCTAACTATTGGAGCTACTGTCTTAGGCATTAGTGGCCTTAATTCAATGGTAGCTAATGCTGATACTTTGCCTACAAATAGTAATAAGATTAATATAAGTAATAATTTATGTCCAATCTCTAATAAATCTCAGAGTACTAATATAGATAGTAGTGCTTTAATTAAAAATCAAACGAATTTTGAAACATGTTATTATCGATTATCTAACAATACAAATCCATGGTGGAATTATTCATGGACAATAAGCAGAAATAACCAGTATCAAAATAATAACTGGAGTAACCAGTATCAAAATAATAACTGGAGTAACCAGTATCAAAATAATAACTGGAATAACCAGTATCAAAACAATAACTGGAATAACCAGTATCAAAATAATAACTGGAATAACCAGTATCAAAACAATAACTGGAGTAACCAGTATCAAAATAATAACTGGAATAACCAGTATCAAAATAATAACTGGAATAACCAGTATCAAAACAATAACCGGAATAACCAGTATCAAAACAATAACCGGAATAACCAGTATCAAAACAATAACCGGAATAACCAGTATCAAAACAATAATAATAGAAATTATCAAGCTGTTCCAGGATACAATCTACCGGAAGCCCATTGGCCAACTAATAATGCTTCCGTATATATAAATTCAAATGATCCAATTATTAGACAAGCTGCAATAACTGCAATTAATAACTGGAATAGTACTGGAGCATTCCATTTTTATTTATCAAATAATCCATTGTCTGCTAATATCAAAATAAGTGCTAATAATAATCCAAATAGTTCATTTGATGGTTATACTCAAACATATTTTGATAGAAATAATCTTACCTACCACGGTCAAACACAAATAACATTAAATAATTACTTCTTACAAAACCCTTATTTTAATTACTCTTTTGGGCATCGTGTTCATACAATTATGCATGAATTAGGACATGCTATTGGTTTACAACATAATTCTTCTGATCCTTCATCTTTAATGTATCCAAATAGTACCGAATATCCTATTCAACCAAAGGATATTCAAGAGGTAAATTATATCTATCAAAATCATTAAAAAAGTTTTGCATAATCGCTTGTCCTAACTCCAGCACACCTTTTAAAATAATCTGTTCAGCTTCAAATAAACCGCCTGATTTCACCAAATTCTGCTCGATTTCTATTAAAATATTCATGAGGAAAGACCTGCCTTTGCTTAGTATTAGGGGTATCTGTCAACTGGTATTGATGGATATCAACACCTCCTACGAGAATGTGGGAGGTGTTTTTTTACGCAAATAAACAATCAATTCTTAAAAAGAAAAATTGCTGATTGGCAAAAC
>NZ_JACIVD010000043.1:0-45794 GCF_014145555.1 Limosilactobacillus albertensis | reverse complement strand
CTGGTCGGTGTCTTTTTCTTTTACTAATACATATTTTAAAGGAAAACGGAGTTAAATGAAATCCGAAGATTTCATCTAACTCCGCTTATTATTAGGGACTTATGTCACAGTCCCTTTTTTATTTATAAAATTTGATGTTTAGCGTTTGCACTATCACCAAATTTTGTTATAATCGAGGTTGTGAAATATATTACATAAGTATTGAGGAGAGTGACTTTAATGTCTGATCAAAAAGCACAAATTGGTGTTGTTGGTTTAGCTGTTATGGGTAAGAACCTTGCACTTAACATCGAAAGCCGTGGCTTTACTGTAGGTGTATACAACCGTCACCGTAACCGGACTGACGATATGATGCGTGACCACAGTGACAAGAAGTTAGTACCTAGCTACACTATTAAGGAATTCGTTGACTCACTAGAAAAGCCTCGTCGGATTCTTATGATGGTTAAGGCTGGTAAGCCAACTGATGCACTTATCGACGAATTATTACCATTGCTTGACAAGGGTGATGTTCTAATCGATGGTGGTAACACCAACTTCCACGATACCATGGCTCGTAACGCTAAATTAGACAAGTCTGGTATTAACTTTATCGGAATGGGTGTTTCCGGTGGTGAATTAGGTGCCCTTCATGGTCCATCACTTATGCCTGGTGGTCAAAAGGAAGCTTACGACTTAGTTGCTCCAATCCTTACTAAGATTGCTGCTAAGGCTGAAGAAGACGGCAAGCCATGTGTTGCCTACATCGGACCAAATGGTGCTGGTCACTACGTTAAGATGGTTCACAACGGTATCGAATACGGTGATGAAGAATTAATCGACGAAAGCTACAACATCATGCGTAACGTATTAAAGATGCCTGTTGACGACATTGCTAAGACCTTTGCTGAATGGAACAAGGGTGAATTAAGCAGTTACCTTGTTGACATTACTGCTGACATCCTTACTCGTAAGGACGACCTTGGTGACGACAAGAGCAAGCCTATCGTTGATATGATCCTTGACCGTGGTGCTAACAAGGGTACTGGTAAGTGGAGTTCAATGACTGCTCTTGATGGTGGTGCTCCTCAATCAGTTATTACTGAAGCTGTTTATGCACGTTACATCTCAATGATGAAGGACGAACGTGTTCAAGCAAGCAAGGAATTACCAGTTGACACTGAAGCTGTTTCAATCGACAACAAGGAAGAATTAATCGAAAAGGTACGTCAAGCACTTTACTTCGGTAAGCTTATGAGTTACGCACAAGGATTTGAACAAATGCGTATTGACTCAGAACGTTACGACTGGAACCTTAAGTATGGTGAATTAGCACAAATCTGGCGTGCAGGATGCATTATTCGTGCACAATTCTTACAAAACATCACTGATGCCTTCACTAAGAACCCAGACTTGAAGAACTTACTCCTTGATGACTACTTCAAGGACATTGCTAAGAAGTACCAAAAGGCTATTCGTGACGTTGTTGCCCTTGCTGTTAAGGCTGGTATTCCTGTTCCTTCACTTAGTGCTGCTATTAGTTACTACGACTCATACCGTTCAGAAGTGCTTCCTGCTAACTTGCTTCAAGCTCAACGTGATTACTTCGGTGCTCACACTTACGAACGTACAGACCGTCCTGGTAACTTCCACTACAGCTGGTACGAAGAACAATAATCAAATAGTTTTTGATTTAACGACTGAGAGAAATCTCGGTCGTTTTTTAGTTTTAAATTTCTTAACAAGCCGCTTAAATAGTGTTTTGATTAAATGGGAGATGATTTTATGAATAAAGTATTTATGAACGGTTATTATCAAGGTGTGGTTGAAACAGCCCCTGCTACCCTTTCTGCCGCTAAAGTAGAGCAATTAGCAGTCACAATGACAATCCTCCATCTACGCCTTGCTGGTGAAAGTGTCACTACTATTCATGACTTCCTAGCAAACGATATTCATGCTGATCCGCGAATCATAAATAAATATATTAATTTAAGCGCTAACAAGTTGAAATTTTCGCAGGCACAGGTAATGCAATTGGCCTTTAAAGAATAATTTTTTTCATATTAACCCTCTTTTTCGTAAAACTTTACTAAAATCACATTGACTTTTCCCGTGAAAACGCTTACTATTATGGCTGTAAGATATTTTATGTTGTTGTAGAAAAGGGGAGTTAACATGGATACGAAAATTGATACTGCAAAAAAAGATCCACACGTTGTCCGCTCTCGTCTTGCCTATTCTTTAGGTGCATTCGGACATGATGCTTTCTTTGCACTACTTTCTACCTACTTTATGATGTATGTTACCGGTCACTTATTTACCACTAATGATAAAGCCTTTGATAATCGAATGGTTGGTTATGTCGGTGCAATCATCATGATTTTACGGATTGTTGAATTATTAATTGATCCGTTAATTGGTAACGCAATTGATCGAACTAACACTAAATGGGGTAAGTTTAAGCCATGGGTTGTTGGTGGTGGTATTATTTCAGCCATTTTACTTGCAGCCTTATTCACGCCACTAGGAGGATTGAACACAAGCAATCCTATTCTCTACTTAGTTGTATTTGCTATTATTTATATCATTATGGACGTGTTCTACTCCTTTAATGATGTTGGTTTCTGGTCAATGGTCCCAGCGATGTCCTTTGATTCACATGAACGTGATAAAATAGCAACATTTGCCCGGGTTGGTTCAACAATTGGTGGTCAGATCATCGGATTTGTTATCATGCCAATGGTTCTATTCTTCTCGATAAACCAAAATGGCGGTACTGGTGATGACCGTGGTTGGTTCATCTTTGCCGCAATTGTTGCTGCAATTTCAGCAATTACTGCCATTGGTGTTGGGCTATTTACTCACGAACAGAAATCATTACTTCGTGAAAATAAAGAAGAAACCAAGCTTAAAGATATTCTTCATATTCTAATTAAGAATGACCAGCTTTTAGCTATAGCAATGTCCTACCTATTCTTCACAACTGGACAAACTTTGCTAAACAGTTTTGAACTTTATTACTTCACTTATATTTTAGGTGATGCCAAGGCCTTCTCAATCCTTGGTGGTCTAAACACAATCGTTGGTGTAATTTCTGTTTTTGCCTTCCCGCTCTTCTCTGGAAAGATTGGTCGTCACAAGTTATTCTATGGCGCTGCCTCCATTGAAGTCCTTGGTGCCTTAATTTTTGCCTTTGCTGGTAAGTCATTAGCATTAGTTCTGCTTGGGGCTGAATTATTCTTTATCCCACAACCAATTATTTTCTTAGTTGTGCTTATGACTATCACCGACTCAGTTGAATATGGTCAACTTAAATTAGGTCACCGTGATGAATCACTTACCCTATCAATTCGTCCATTACTTGATAAATTCGGTGGGGCTGTTGCTAACGGGGTTGTTGTTATGGCTACTGTTGCCGCTGGTATGACCGGTGGTGCTACCGCTGCTACTGTTACAGCACATGGTGTAAATGTATTTAAGATTTACATGTTCTTAATTCCAATTGCTTTAATTATTGTTGGTATCATTATCTTTGTTCTTAAAGTTAAATTGGATGAAAAATCACATGCTAAGATTGTTGCCGAACTAGAACAAACTTGGGGTAAGCAATTTAATAACACTGACAATACTGCTAGTGAATCCACCCCTACTCCACAACCAGGTGTTACTAACATCACTTCACCTGTAGCTGGTAGTCTCGTTGACTTAAAGGATGTCAATGATGAAACCTTTGCTTCTGGTAACATGGGTAAAGGCTTTGCTATCACACCATCTGATGGTAAGGTTATCGCACCATTTAGCGGAACCGTACGAGCAACCTTCTCTACTCGTCACGCAATCGGTATTGAATCTGATAATGGTATTATGCTACTTATCCACGTTGGTATCGATACTGTTAAGCTTCGTGGTACAGGATTTATTAGTTACTTTGATAAGGATCAACACTTTGACAAAGGCCAAGAACTAATGGAATTCTGGGACCCAGCAATTAAGAAAGCTGGCCTTGATGATACTGTTATGGTTACTGTCACTAATAGTAAAGACTTTGATATTAAGCTCTTGAAGGATGCTGGTGATAAAGTAACGACTACTGATGTTGTTATGGAAGTCACTAAAAAATAATTAAATATCTTTCTCTGTCAAAACGGGAGGAGCTACTCTAATTAGAGTAGCTCCTCCCGTTTACTATTTATCCTAAGACACATTGGCGCTATTACAAAGCACAATCGTAAACTACTAAGTGAAAACAAATTATTAGGTGCCCAGTGGTGCTCACTAATGTTGTTAGCCGCAACAAGGTATAAGAAAAGAGCTAATAGTAATTAGTACCATTAGCCCTAATCTTTCTATATAAACAATTACTTAACTTGATCTACATCAGTCCGTACAACCAGAACATCAACGGGTGCGTTACGCTTTACGTATGATGTAACTGATCCCATCACTGCCCGTTGCATCCGTGATAATCCACTAGCACCGATAATAATCATGTCGTTGTGGTGATCACGAGGGAAGTCAAACGAAATAATAGTCTTTGGATTACCAAGACGAATATGGATGTCAAGGTTATCAAAATCATCCTTATTCTTAGCATCCTTTAATAATTCATCAAGGTATTGCTTTGATTTGTCAACCAATTGGTACGCAATACTTCCATCTGACATACCAGCAAAATTATAAGCCATTGCTCGTGTATCAATAACATTTAAGATATCTATATGAGCGCCGTTTCGCTTGGCAATAGCGATAGCTCGGTGTAATGCATATTCTGATTCCTTAGAACCATCAACTGGAACTAGGATGTTTTGATATTCTTGATCCATAAGTTTGAACCTCCATTCAAACAACAAGTATATATTTACTTAAATTATACCATTTTTTTGAGGAAGGAAGTAACTGAAACTGAAATAATCATGCTTCAAACAAATTTTAATTAATTTATTATTTTATAAAATTTATACTATACATTAATCTTTAATTAGAGTACCCTTAGTATATCAAATATATCTTTAATTTTTGAAAGTGAGGCCGTACTAAATGGACAAGATCGACCGAAAGATTATTAATCTTCTTCAAAAAAATGCCCGCGCTTCTTTAAAAGAGCTCTCCAAAGAATGTTTTATTTCATCACCAGCAATTGCAGCGCGAATTAATAAATTAGAAAAAAGCGGAATTATCACTGGTTATCATACAAGTGTAAACATGGAAAAAATCGATTTTCATGTTAAAGCCTTCATTCAAGTTCAGCTTGAGCCACGACAAAAGCAAGAATTCTATCCATACATTCAACAAATTCCGAATGTAATTGAATGTAATTGTGTAACCGGTGATTATTCTGAAATAATGGAGGTTGTCTTTCCCTCAACTACTGACTTAGACAATTTTATCAATACTATTCAACAACGATTCGGTAAAACTAGTACACAAATCGTCTTTAGCACTAGTGTCGAACATCGTGGTGTTAGGTTAGCATCGTCGCAAAATAATCTACCAGAAGAACAAAATGAACAAAAGTAGCATAAAAAAGCGAGGTCCAAGAATTTTTCTTCACCTCGTTTTTGTATTTTATTCAGTTTCAGTCTTTGTTGAGGTCTCTTTTCCGTAATTATCTAAGTATGCATTATACTTTTCACGGTCAAGCGCACCTTCTGATTCACCAATAACAAGTGTAGCAATTGAATTACCAACCACGTTAACGGCAGTCCGTCCCATATCAACAAAACGGTCAATTCCGGCGATAAAAGTTAATCCAGCCATTGGAACGCCAATCGTCGATACACTAGCAAGAAGGACAACAAACGAGGCTCCCGGCACACCAGCCATCCCCTTACTTGTAATCATCAATACAATTAATAAGGTAATCTGATGAGCAAGACTAAGATGGAGACCATAAGCCTGTGCTAAGAAGATTGCAGCTAGTGATTGATAAATAGCAGATCCATCAAGGTTAAAGGTATAACCGGTTGGAATAACAAAGGCGGTAATTCCCTTGCTTACACCCATCTCATGAGTCTTTCTCATCAATCGTGGCAACGTAACCTCAGAACTAGCAGTTGTAAATGCTAATACAATCTCATCAAGAATAGCTCGCATCGTCTTCCAATAACGTAAATGGAATATATGGGCGGTAATTCCTAGAACAACAACAATAAAAATAAGCATCGTCACGTATGCAATCAGAATAAATAATCCCAATGGCAGTAATGCACTGATTCCCATTTCAGCAATTGTCATTCCAATCAATCCAAAGACCCCAATTGGTGCAAACTTCATTACCCAATTAGTAACCTTGAACATAACTTCTGAAACACCATTTAATACGTCAATCAGAATTTTAGCCTTTTCACCAACAGCCGCAATACCAAGTCCAAAAAGAACAGAGAATAAGATAACAGGCATCATATCCCCATCTGACATTGCTTTAAAAATATTTGTTGGAATAATCGACAAAATCAATGGCCAAAATCCACTATTGTGTTCAGCTGACTTTGCAGTTGACATGTATTGTGAAATATCAGTCGCATGAAGTTTATGAATATCAATGAATGATCCAGGATGCGTAACATTAGCCATTACTATCCCTAAAATTAACGCAATGGTCGTCAAAACCTCAAAATAAATCAAAGTCTTTCCACCAATACGTCCTAACTTTCTAATATCACCAATATTAGCAATTCCAACAGTCAAGCAAGAAACAACGATTGGCATTACGATCATCTGAATCAGCCGGATAAAGATTGTTCCTAAGCTCTGCATAACAGTGATGGCACCCTTATTTTGATAGAAAATCAATCCACAAATAATACCAAGGACTAGCCCAATCATAATCTGCCAGCCCATACTAAGGCGCCCGAAACGATATCGCTTCACTTTACATCAATCTCCCTTATGTAGTCTTATTATACTTTAGCACATTTTTAGCAAGATTTTAGCAAATTTTAAGATTTTATCCAATTAAAACCGAACACTTTAGAACTATCCCTAATGTTTCATTCACTTCAAAGCTATAAAGGCCAATTAATAATTCGTAATTTTAACTAAAGAAAAGATTAATCTTCCCTGAAAGTTTTGCTAATATGATATCGTTATTAAAGACTATTAATTGAACAGGAGTAATTTATGAATGCTTGGATAACGGACTTTATTAATCAATTTGGGTACATAGCAATTGCCTTATTAATTGCCCTCGAAAATGTTTTTCCTCCGCTACCATCCGAAATTATTCTCACAATGAGCGGATTTATGACTACTACGACGGCCTTGTCGATTATTGGCGTGATTAGCGCTGCAACCATTGGCTCATTGATTGGTGCGCTAATTCTATATGCAGTCGGCCGCCAATTAACAGTTGCACGACTTACCCGGCTTCTTGATCATCGGTTATTCAAGGCGCTCGGCTTTCATCATGATGATGCGCAAAAAGCAGTTAATTGGTTTAATAATCACGGTACCAGTGGTATTTTTTACGGGCGATGCATCCCCGTTATTCGAAGCTTAATTTCGATTCCTGCGGGGATTGCCCAAACCCCATTAGGAAAATTTTGCGTCTTAACCGTTCTTGGAAGTGCTCTCTGGAATACTATCCTTGTTGTCCTCGGGGCATGGGTCGGC
The DNA here is from genome assembly GCF_014145555.1 of Limosilactobacillus albertensis. NCBI lineage: Bacteria > Bacillati > Bacillota > Bacilli > Lactobacillales > Lactobacillaceae > Limosilactobacillus > Limosilactobacillus albertensis. Next base: position 38,204 of record NZ_JACIVD010000043.1, on the reverse strand, counting down.
CAATCTTGGAATAAAATCGTGATTATTTTCAACGAATATACTACGATTGCTATTGGTATAATGGCAGTTATTTGTCTTTACTTTGCGTATCGGTGGTATCAAAAAAGAATCAAGAAATGAAAAAAGCAAGGCGACTGAGAAGAGATTCCCGGTTACCTTGCTTTTTAGCAGGTTTAGCGAGTTGTCTGGCGCAGAATTAAGTGCGTTCCAACAACTGTTTTACATGGATCATTACTAGGGTTTTGCAATCGTTTAATCATCATGTCAACTGCTGTGTGAGCCATTTCATCCGTAGCTACGTGGACCGCAGACATACTTGGATAAACATATTTAACAATTGCAGTGTCATTAAAACTAATTAGCGCAATCCGATTAGGAACATTAATCTTGGCTTCCTGAATCGCTTTTAATGCACCTACCGCCATCGGATCATTTGCTATAAAAATCCCATGCGGCATTTGATCACCAAGCGTTGCAATCGCCTTTTTCATTGCATTATATCCTGACATCGAGGTGTAGTTGCCAGCAAATATAAATTCTGGGTGATAAAGGTTTTGTTGACGTAAGGTGCTCTCAAAATAAAAGCGTCGCAAATCAGGAACTATTTGTTGGTCAGTTGTCCGTTCAGTCCCCGCCAACATTCCAATATCGTCTATTCCTTCATTGACAAATTCTGCAATAACAGAACGAACTGCATTTTCAAAATCAGGTACCAAGCAATCATATCCAGCTGCTAGACTATCATAATCAACAAATACAATATTAGAAGTTACTAGCCGCAATGCTTGTACTTGCGAATCACTAAACTTCCCAATCGCGATGATGCCCGTAACATCGCGCGGAATTTCTTCCATATTGTTTTGATAAACCGGAACTGTTTGCAAGCCCTGCTGTTGAGCTGCCCGTTCAATCCCCATTCGAATCGCCATGTAATACAAGTCGTCTAATTCTTGAGTGAGAGAATACCACTGAACAACTGCCACGCGTTGCACCTGGTTGTTTCGTGCCCGCTTATGTTTAGTATAGTTAAACTCTTCAGCAGTGGCTAGCACCCGTTGACGCGTCTTTTCGTTTACAGAAAGAGTCACATCATTGTTTAAAATTCGCGATACTGTCGCAATCGATACCCCTGCTTTGTCTGCGATATCGTGTAATGTTACTGCCATTCTGCCTCAGTGCCCCTTTCTCTTTTAGGTTAAAACTATTTTAAGACATCAACGAACCGTTGCCAACCTTCTTTTCCGCTTGCATCATCTTTAAATACACCGGCATTCTCTAAAACATTAGCAAATATATTGGCAATTTCCTGTTCCATTACCTCATCAACATTGTCTTCGGTAATCTTTACCTTTGATTGAACTTCCTTAGCCCACGGAAGGTGACTATCAGCAATCTTATTTTCAGCGCCGAGCCAGAACTTCTTAACTTCATTTAATTCATTCTTAAGCCGTGCCGGAAGAATTGCTCGACCCATCACTTCAATCAAACCAATATTTTCCTTCTTAATGTGCCATAGCTTTTCATGTGGGTGGAAGATGCCTAGCGGATACTTATCACTAGTATTGTTGTCACGCAGCACTAGGTCAAGAATAAACTTATCATCTTCGCGGTGCATGATTGGCGTAACCGTGTGGTGTCGTGTTTGACCATCAAATGCTTTAATATCAAGGCTTTCATCACTATAATGATCCCAAACATTGATAATATGCGTTCCAAGATCAATTAATTGCTCCGTATCTGCACTTGTTAGCCGAATGTCACTCATTGGCCAATTTACGATCCCCGCTTCAACGGCTGGATAATCCTTAAATTCTAGTTTCTCTTTGATTGAAGCCTTCATCATTGGAAAGACATGCTTACCACCTTGATAGTGTTCATGAGCAAGCATTGACCCACCGACAATTGGTAAGTCGGCATTACTACCAACAAAGTAAGCAGGAAGTTGTTTCTCAATTTCAACCAAGTTAATTAAAGTTTGCCGATTAATTTTCATCGGTTCATGCTTACTATCAAGAAAAATACAGTGTTCATGGAAATAAGCATATGGTGAATATTGGAATCCCCATTGCTGACCGCCAATTGTCATCCGAATAATCCGATGATTGCTCCGTGCAGCTTGACCAAGGCGACCCTTATAACCTTCATTTTCCATGCAAAGAGCGCATTGCGGATACTTTTTAGCCGTATCATGAGCAGCAGCAGCAATTGCTTTAGGATCTTTTTCTGGTTTTGAGAGGTTAATCGTAATTTCAAGATTGCCATATTTTGTTGGCTTGTCAAAAACAACATTTTTCTTGATTGCTGCCACCTTAACATAGTCGTTACTGGTACAAAGATTATAGAACCAGTTTGTCGCTGTTGACGGTGACTGTTGATACTTTTCCCAGAATTTATGGTTAACTGCTGATGGCGTTGGTGTCATCAAATCGTATAATTGATCATTTAAAATCTCTCTAGCAGTCTGCCCATCATCAATCTTGCCACGCTTAACGGCTAAATCAACTAATTGGCTAACAACCGGTTCATCGTCTTTTGCTTCAACATCTTCATCACCCACGAATCCGCGAATCTTATTTAAAATATAAATTCGATCAAGCGGTTCATACGTTCCACTGGCGATTACCTGATCAGCAAACTTTTCCATTAACTTCATTTTCTCATTCCCCCACTAAAATACTATTAAAGCTTATGTGGTCCATCAACAACTTCAGCATCATAGAAACTAGCGTCATAACCAATCTTGTCACGGTAAATTTTACCAACATTTTCCTTAAATTCATCGGCTGCTGACTTTTTAACAATGGCGATCGCACTACCAGCAAATCCGCCACCGACCATTCGAGCACCAAGGCAGCCTGGCTGACCCCATGCATTTTCAGCTAGTGTATCTAATTCTTTTCCGGTAACTTCATAATCATATTTAAGCGAGACATGAGAAGCATTGATTAACCGGCCTAATTCTTCAAGGTCACCCTTTTCCATTGCGTCAATGGCCTTCTTTGTCCGCTCGTTTTCACTAACAGCATGACGGGCACGGCGAATTAACGTGTCATCATTAATTAAGTAAGTGTATTGATCGAACGTATCGGAATCTAATTCACCAAGTTTAGTAATATTAAGTTTCTTATTAAGCCGGTTAACAGCTTCTTCACATTCTTGAACCCGTTCATTATACTTTGAACCTGCTAATGAGTGGTTCTTATTGGTACTCATAATCACGATTTCGTAGTCACCTAGTTCAAGTGGCAAGTACTTATATTCAAGGGTATTACAGTCAAGGTAAATTGCATTATTTTCTTTACCCATTCCAACCGCGAATTGGTCCATAATTCCAGAGTTTAAGCCGACAAAATCATTTTCCGTTTTTTGACCAAGCTTAACAAGTTCAATCTCATCAATGTCAAGGTTAAATTCATCTTTTAAGATATTACCCATCAGCATTTCAATTGATGCAGATGACGATAAGCCTGAGCCATATGGAAGAAATCCATGAATGTATAAATTAAAACCATGGTCAATCTTAAAACCGCGTTGCTTTAAGTAAACCAGCATCCCTTTGAAGTAATTAACCCACTTCTCGTCTTTTGCGCTTTGCGGTTCTTCATCATTAATATCAAAAGTAATAATCTTACTATCTTCTTCCTTGGCTGAGTTTGCCGAGTAAATAGCAACCGTTGTATCTTCACGCGGACCGTATACTCCATACGTACCAATACTAATAGCACAAGGGAAAACGTGTCCGCCATTATAATCAGTGTGTTCCCCAATTACATTGATCCGACCTGGTGAGAAAAATACATCTTGTCCTGGTTCCTTAAAGACATCTTGGTATTCAGCTAAAAATTGTTGCTTATCCATCAGAATAACCTCCATACATCAAACAAACATTAGTAAACTTTTACTAAATATAATTTACTCCTTTTTCACTCGCCCGTCAACAAGCGCTTTCAAATTAATCCTATCAATAAAGAAAACGCTTTCTAAAAAGTAAAAATAAATAGCCCCGTTGCCTATCAAAATGCTACACTATTTAACATAGACGGAGGCTTTTTATGAAAAAATATATCCCAAAAGATTTAATTAAGCTTGCTTCGCGGACAGGTCGTTGGACAGTTAAAAAAATTAACGATACTACCGCCTTGTATACAACCAATTTGGGTAGTTATCTACGTTTTAAAGTCCAAGAAGCTACCAAGTGTTATGTGGAAGTTATCGCAAATCAAAACTTCCTTTCACCAAGCCAGATTTTTGCTATTCGGATTGATAACGGGGACTGGCACCGCTATCAAGCTGCTTTAGGAAAAATCGCAATTTCTGTAAGTCCCGAATCACATATTATTGAGATTATGGCGGCCGGTAATACCGATATTGATGAAGTGTGGACTGGTAATGAGGGCTTTGCGATTAAGGAAATTATCCTGAATCAGGGAAACCTTCTTCCAGCTTCCAAACGTTCCATAATCAATTTTATTGGCGACTCTATTACTGCTGGATGCTGGGTTGCTGGTAACCATCCTTCATTTGATTATCGTCCCGAGAAAAATTATGCAGCCATTAGCGCTGATATTCTCAATGCTGATAGCGTCCGAATTGCCTATTCTGCTGGCGGAGTATTGCGCTCTGCTACTGGCGGCGTTCCCACTGCTGATAAGTTTTTAGCAAGAATCGATGCACAAGATTTATGGACCCCTAATAATCCTGATTTAACAGTACTTAACTTAGGTGTCAACGATCGCCGTTTCCCTTCAAAACAATTCGTTGCTGCTTTTGACTTATTTGTCCAACAAGTCAAATTAACTTTTCCAAATGCCCCGTTGGCAATAATGGTTCCATTTAGTCAAACTTTTGCCCAAGAGATTCGGACAATTGCAGCTAATCATCAGTGTCCCATCATCGAAACCAATAGCTGGAAGCATAGTTTTACAGATGGATTACACCCCGATCAGCTAGGTGCCATTGCAGAAGGAAAAATGCTGGCAAAAGCTTTAAGTCCGCTTTTACATAAATCCAGTGTACAATAAAACTAAGAAATAATATGAGGAGGATTCCCATGGCTAACCAACGATTATTACCAATAAAAAATGGCTATAATTTCCGCGACCTAGGCGGCTATCCTACTGTCGACGGGCACACAACAAAATGGCAACGGCTGCTTCGAACTGGATCGCTCGCTCGACTGGGACAAGATGATTTAAAAGTACTAGACGCAATCCCGGTTACAATTGATGTTGACCTGCGTGCCCCTGATGAAGTAAAAAAGGCTCCTGATCGTGTTCCTGCTACTGCTACTTACTATCATTTGCCGGTTTTTCAATCAGATGAAACCGATGCATCGCATAGTGATGAGGAAATCGCTGCGCAAATGCAGAAACCGGGCAATGGATATCATCATATGATTGATGTCTACCAGCGAATGACAACTGTTAATTCTGCAAAGCAAGCATATCAAAATTTATTTAAGCTCCTATTAAGCAATAAACACGGTGCTTTGCTTTTTCACTGCACTGCTGGAAAAGATAGGACTGGAATGGCGTCATTTCTTATCCTTAGCGCTCTGGGGGTAGAACAAAAAGTTATTATAGAAGATTACTTATTGACCAATACTGTTACTCAAGAGTTCCGCAACAACTGGCTACAAGAAATGCGCGATAACGGAGCTAGTGAAGAATTGGTAACGAATCGTGCCGCTCTCGCTTCCGTTGCACCTGATTACATCAATACCGCAATAAAAAATATTAATCAAAATTATGGGAATGTTGATCATTACCTCAACGAATATCTCGGGATAACTCCTGCTGAAATAAAAGAACTGCGGGAATTGTATTTAGACTGACCTAGATTATAATTGTTTATGAGGAGGGATTTTTATGCAAATCTCAGTACCATTAGTTAACGGAATGTTAGCCGATGAATATGGTAAATACGCGCCTGCAGCGGATATATTAGCTGATCATCCAATCAAATCATTCCCAATAAAGATTACAGACGCTCCTGCCGATACCAAAACATTTGCGATTGTATTTATTGATTATGATTCAACACCTGTTTGTGGTTTCACGTGGATTCATTGGCTAGCAGCTAACATCCCCGGAACTTTAACAGATATTCCTGCTAATGCTAGTCGAGACTTAGCCGCTCAATTCGTTCAAGGAAATAATAGTAATGCCGGTTCACTAGTAAATGGCGATCCACTTATTACCAGCGGCTACGTAGGTCCACAACCACCTGATAAAACTCATAACTATACCTTAATGGTGTTTGCCTTGGATGACACATTACCTTTAAAAAACAAGTACTGGCTTAATGATTTCATTCACGCCGCCAAAGGACATATTCTAGCAAAAGCACAAGTTGATTTACCAAGTCGTGCGTAAGGAGGAAATGATAATGGAAACAAGAATCTTCTTTAATCCTGGCGATTCAGTTGCTAACATTAATGATTACAATGAAGCAGTTCGGAAGGGTCAAATTTTCAAGCGCGAGCGTCGCAATGACGATCTTGTTATCGCAAAGGACCCTAACGATAAAGAATATGCTATTTTTTATGCTAAAGATGCTTTGCCAGCTGAACATAAAAAATCTAAGCCATATGAAATTAAAAATCGTCTTTAAAAAGAGAAATGGCCAATGGAAATATTCCACCGGTCATTTTTTCTTTTATTAGGCTTTAACGACCACCAACAATTCTAGCCGTTTCATCCTCGAGTCGTTCAATTAACGAATCAGCATCCGTCTTAAAATCATTAACAAATGAATCTGACTGCGGGTGAACACGACCAGCCTCATTACCCATAACATCAGTAACAACTAAGTCATTTTCATCCCAGTTAACATCATCATAATGACCTTCAAGAGCTTCGTCAAAAAATGCTTGGAGTATATCCCGAACCGCATTTTGAATAACAGTTGTTTCATCAACCTGCTCACCGCGAACCTTGTGTTGAGCTAGTTGCATTGCTACATCTTCCATATTTTCTGGAATTTCAACGCTCATTACGGATTCCTCCTTTAAGAATTACCGACGACGTAGCTTGCGCCGGGCCTTTTTACTAAACTTAATACCTTGAAGCGATTTTTTCTTCCGCTTTAACTGCGGATCGGTATGGTCACTTACAGCCATTTGTTGCTGTTGCTTTTGTTGCATTTCACGTTGACGCTTAATTAAACGTTTCCGCTCATATTCACCCCATGGATTTAACAGACCACGCATAAAGTCAGCAACTTCTTGCTTATGATCATCCATCCATGCTTCGGCCACATCTGCATCATCTGTATCGATCCCATTACTATTAATGAATGATAGAACTAATTGGGTTTCACGTTCATCACGATTTAATGAAGCAAGCATGTCTTCTGACGGTTGCATATTGGCAATTGCCTTTAAACCGAGCTTATACTGATCCATATCAATATAATCATTTTGCTTCATATATTCAAATAATGCCTGTGCACTTGGTACAATATTATGAATCTGCTTTATTGAGATATGCGGATCCAGTGGCATCATCATGCCCAATACCCGCTGTAAATTACTGAAAGTCCACTGATCTGGATATTCAGCACATTCTTGAACCATTAATTCTAAGAACTCTTGTACAACATAATTTAGTTCGACATTATCTAATTCAAGATTGCTAAAGTGCGGATCAGTTTTAATAGCTTGTTGAATATTTGCTAACAAGTCCTTAAATTTTTCAGGTGTCCACGTAACTTTTTCTTTAGCTGAAGCGTCCTGAACTGGCGTTGATTCTTCTTCGTGCTCTTCAGCTCCGTGTAATTGGGCCCATGTCTTATGTGCTTTACGACATTCATTCATTTTTGTCCGTTGTTCTTCCATCGCCTTAACGACTTCAGCGAGATTATCAACTTTCAAAAATTCTTGGTAAGCACGTAAAACCGGAACAACCGCAATCCCAAATTGATTAGTTAATGATGGATCAGCGATAAATTCCCCGACCATGACCGCTTTTACTGCTTCTGGTGTCCAAGTAGTATCGGTCAAATGCTGATCATTTGCCATCTGGTTATTAAAACGAGTCAAAATATCCTGTGCATGTTTTTGCTGATTAGCAGATAACTGATGATAGTTGGACGAAGTAAGGAACTGGTCAATATGCTGTTCTTGTTCGTTCATTATCTATTGTCCTCCGTCTCCAAATTGAATTTTCCTTTCTATCATATCATAATTATATCTAGTAAATATAACTAGATTGTTAATACATAAGGAGATATTACACCAATGCAACGAAAAAAGATCCAAGAAGCAATGAAAAATGTCTATTTTCAAAAAATGACTGCTAATGGTTATCATGAAATTGAGGAACAAATTGCTGGATTACAAAAGCAGCGTCCAGCGAAAATAGAACAGCTAAAAGCTGCCCGCGCCCTTGGCGACTTATCAGAGAACACGGAATACAGTACTGCTAAGCGAGAACTTCGCCACCTCGAAAGCCGACTGCGTTATCTTAACAAGCAGCTTCAATACGCTGAAATTGTGACTCCTAGCGATGATCATACTGTTGACCTTGGTACGACCGTCACAATTGAATTTGAAGATGATGATGAGCAAGAAATCTACCATATTGTTGGTAAGCAAGAAGCTGATATTGCTAAACAAAAGATCTCCTTCGACTCCCCGCTCGGTCAAGCCCTCCTTCATCAAACCGCCGGAACCATTGTAACCGTTGAAGCTCCACAATCATCATATCGGGTTAAGATTATTAAAGTTGAGTTATAACATTGATAAGCTATTTTAGTTTCTTTAATATTACAGCAGAAATTTTTAAATTTATTATTTTCGGTAATAGGGTTAATTCCTCGCTGTTCAATTGCTCTAAGCAACTGATTAAACAAAATTTTCGGTATTGCATCTCTGATTTTGACCCGCTATACTATTAAACGTCGCTTTTTCACAGCCACAACATATTGTGTTCTCAGTTGATATAAAGCACAACTTATACAACATATAGTAGAGGGAGTTATATTGATGCTTAGCAATTATTTAAAATTTCTTGCCCACCAGTTAAAGGGCTGGCCACAACAAAACTATTACCTATTCTTTTTCAGTTTAGGCTGTCAGGTTATGACCTTAGTCAGTGCCCCGATAACATGGGTTACTGTCATTACTTTTATCGGTACCACGCTTGGTGTCCTTTGTGTTCTAGCAATTAATGCAGCAAAGTCAGTAAATGGTTTCTTAGGCATTCTATCAGCACTGTGTTTCATCATTGCTGGTTTTAGTGCTAAAAATTATTTAAGTATTGTTGAGCAAATCGCCTATGTTATTACCCTCGATTTACCAGTATTACTTTCTGCAAACTGGAACGTTAACATGGCTTCTAAGATTCGTAAGTTCAATGCCCGTTCATGGTCAATCGCTATTGTGGCAACCATTGCGGTATATCTCGTTTCAGGTTACTTGATTGGTAATTTAACTGATGATCCACGACCATGGATTGATGCAATTAGTTTCTCCATCAGTCTTTCTGCTGGTGTCATCTGTTTCTTACGTTTTAACAATCAATACTTCTGGTGGCTTGCATCCGGTCTTGCCCAATTAGTACTTTGGTTTGTTTCTTACAAGCAAGGTTCAGCTACTTTAGCAATGGCCGTTAATAGTTCAATCTATCTAATTAATGATGTTCTCGCCTTCACCATTTCGCCATGGTATAACGAACGTGAACGTCAACGACTTAGTGAAGAAGAATCTGCCTATGCTAAAGAACTGGGCCTAGAGTAGTACAAAACAGCAAAGTGAGTGGATAATTTTCCAATCGCTTTGCTGCTTTTTTAATATTGCTTATTATATTCATACACCAATTCTGGTTCACGGCCGGTCCGATGGTAGGCGTTTAATGAGTCGATCTGCGCCATTTCTTGTGCACTAAGTTCAAAATCGTAAATATCAGCATTTTGTGCGATTCGTTCTTCGTGAACTGACTTAGGGATAAATGACACGCCGTTTTGCAAATGCCAGCGTAAGATCACTTGCGCGGTTGATTTATTATGAGCAACGGCAATATCTTTTAATATTGACTCATTAAGAACGGCTCCCCTGCCAAGCGGACTCCATGCTTGCGTTACAATTTGATGCTGACGATTAAATTGTAATAACGGTTTTTGCGTTAATAGGGGATGCAGTTCAATTTGATCAACAACAGGCATTTCACTTGCTTGCGTTGCTAAATACTGAAGATGAATCATTTGGTAGTTGCTTACACCAATCGATCGTGTAAGTCCCGCCTTCTTCATTTCTTCAAACGCCCGCCATGTATCAAAAAATGAACGTTCAATCGGCCAGTGAACAAGTAATAAGTCAACATAATCCATTTGTAGTTTATGTAATGATTCTTTGACCGATTCGATTGCCTTCTCATAGCCCTGGTTTTTCTCAGCGACTTTTGTTGTAACAAAAATATTATCACGTGGAATTGCTAATTGTTTAAAGGCATTACCAACTTCTTGTTCATTGCCATATAGTTGTGCAGTATCAAATAAGCGATAACCTATCTCATACGCTTTGCTTACCGCCTGATTCATCGTTTCCTGTCCATCTACCTTGTACAGGCCAAAACCCTCTTGTGGCATTTTGTTACCATCAGCTAGGGTTAATAAATTATCCTTAATGTCCATCCATTCCCACTTCCTTTTGCCTTATTCTCAAACAGTCATTCAAAATTGTCAAACATGTATTTTCCTTTCTGAACTAACTAATGTATTATGATGTTAAATCTACTTACGAGGAAAAATTATGGCTAAAATATTTATTGTTGAGGATAATTCCGACATTATCCATGCAATTGTGCAAAATTTAAGCAAATGGCAACATGATACCATCACAGTTAAGGACTGGGCAAACGTTGCAAACGAGATTATTACCGCAAAGCCAGATCTTGTTTTGTTTGATATTACTCTTCCTACTTTTGATGGTTTTTATTGGATTCAGGAAGTCCGTAAATACAGTCAAGTACCGATCATCGTAATTTCTGCAGCAGAAATTGATACCAATGTCATGCACGCAGTTACGGCTGGGGCTGATGATTACATCATGAAGCCATTCACAATGACCGTCCTCTTAGCAAAGATCCAAGCTTTGTTACGCCGAAATAAGCAGGTAACCGATACGGAAAAACTAGACTGGGGGCATAATTCATTTAACCCGCTTACTAATGTTCTTACAAATGCATACGGCACTGCGCAACTTACTCCAACTGAGGGGGCAATGCTACAAGTTTTACTTAGTCATCGCAATAAAACTGTTTCTAAAGATCAACTACTGCAATGGTTATGGCAAGGTGGAAAATATCTCAATGAAAATACCCTCAACGTCAATATTAGCCGTCTAAGAACTAAACTAAGCACAATTGGTTTACGTCAATGTATTCACACAGAACGTGGCCTTGGTTATCGCCTGGTGGTTGATCATGAATAAGTATTATTTCAAATTATTTTGCCGTTCAATATTCCCTGCTACTATCGGTTATATAATTTTAATTGGTCTAATCGGTCTGCTAGCAATTTTATATAATCTTCCTGCCGTTTTTTGGGGTGACATTATTCGTTTTTCCCTTCCAGTTTTTATCATTTGGCTTATTGGGACAGGTGCAATTCAATTCTATCGTCTTCGCCATTTAACGATTTCACAGCTTGATAACTTTAGCCCCGCCAATATAACTGAAGGAAAACTTATTGAAATTCTGCAGAAAGAACGCTCAAAAAACATCCAGACTATCCGTCAATTACAAGCAGTACAACATGAACAACTTGACCACCTTGAATTATTTGCCCACGAAATCAAAAATTATTTAACAAGTTTAACTGCTGCTGCAGAAAATTCACTAACAGTCACCAGTGAAGAAGTTAAGAAAAATACATACCAGGCAAATTATTATTTAAATTTACTATTAAACGATGAACGCCTAGCGATTAATAACCACGATTACGATTTTCAATGGGTTAATATTGCCCAGCTAGTGAATGCAATCTTACAGCAAAACTCAGCTATTTTTATTAATAAACAGCTTATTCCTGAGTTACAAAATTTAACTGGAGTTACTATTCTTACTGACCGTAAATGGTTGCGTTTTTGTATTGAACAATTACTTTCAAATGCAATCAAATACTCATCCCCCAACAGTACTATTAATATTTCCTGGGAAATTAATTCATTACGGATCACTGACCATGGTTGTGGAATTCCAACGACTGATCTTCCACGAATTTTTGAAAATGGCTTCACTGGGGAAAATGGTCACCAAACAACTGCTGCTACTGGCATGGGGTTGTACCTTGTTAAAAAGGTTACTCAACAATTAAACTTCCAGGTTAGCGTTTCATCAATCCAAGGCCAGGGAACAACAGCTATTTTGTCTTTTCAGCCAGCCAACGTTAAACATGCTTAATTTAAAGCTTACAAAATTGTAAGGTTCTGTACGTTTCCGTAAGTAGGAAGTAGTACAGAACCTTTTTATAATTAAGACATAATCAAACCTAGCGTTTTACCAGAAAGGAAAATTATTATGACAGTATTAAATCTTCAACACGTTCAACGCGTATACAACTCTAACTCCGCGAACCCTGTTATGGCCTTAAAAGATATTACCTTTAAAGTTGAAGAAGGGGAGTATGTGGCAATCATGGGTGAATCTGGTGCTGGTAAAAGTACCTTGTTAAATATAATCGCAACCCTAGAACAGGCAACTAATGGTCAGGTAGTTCTTAATGGGCAAGATCTTCGTCAACTATCAAAAGACGACGCAGCACATTACCGTCGCGAACATCTTGGCTTTGTTTTTCAACACTTTAACTTACTTGACAGCCTCTCCAATCGTGACAATATCTATTTACCGCTTGTTCTAGCAAAAACACCTGTTACAACAATGGAAGAACGAATCAAGCCCTTAATTGACCGTCTACGAATTAATAAAATCATTAACCGTTTTCCAAGTGAGATTTCAGGAGGACAACAGCAGCGTATTGCAATTGCTCGTGCCCTAATCACTCACCCTGACCTTCTCCTTGCCGATGAACCAACTGGGGCCTTAGATTCAAATACCAGCAACGAAATTCTCGAACTTTTTGATGAGGTTAATGCTAACGGTCAAACTATCATCATGGTTACACACAGTGCCGCTGCTGCTAGTCATGCTAAACGCACCCTCTTTATCAAGGATGGACGAATCTATCATGAGCTTTATCGTGGGGATCTTTCACTTAAAGATTATCAACAGCAAATTAGCCAAACAATGATGACATTAACGAATGGTGGTGAATAAACAATGCTCTTCTTTAAACTAATCAATTCTAGTTTTAAGCGTAATCTTAAGGTCTACATTCCTTACCTTGCTTCTATGATAATGCTAGTCGCTATTAACTATATTTTTAAGGCAGTTGAAATTAACCGTAGTCTTAAAAATTTACCAAGCGCAGCTGTAACTAAAGCATTAATGCAGACAGGATCAACCTTTATCATTCTTGTAACCCTTGCATTTATGATTTATGTTAATCGTTTCTTATGGCAACAACGTCAGCGGGAAATGGGTCTGTATAGCATGTTGGGAATGACTAGTCGTGATTTACAGGTATTAACAATTATTGAAAAATTATACCTGCTAGTAATTAGTCTTTTTATCGGAATTTTATTCGGAGTTATTTTTGACCGCCTTGCATTTCTCGGCTTTGCTCATTTATTGCAAATTGAGCATCTATCACTGCCATGGGTAGCGTGGCCTGCTGTAACCAACACAATTTTAATTATCGGCGGCTTTTTCTTAATCTTGATGGTTATTGACTTAATAAAACTATTTCGTTTAAATCCCAATGAATTATGGCAGCCAAAGCAAGCTAAAATTGCTCGTCACGGAAAGCTATTTACTTTTGCTGGACTTCTTGGGGTCGCTGCCCTTGCTTATGCTTATTACCTTACAATTACTGTTAAGCCCCGAATATCCGCCTTATCGACATTCATGTTGGCGGTTTTCTTAGTGGTAATTGGAACCTACCTTGTTTTCATTACTGGAAGTATCATTGTTCTTAAAATTCTTCAAAAGAACAAACGATATTATTATCGGCCTCGTCACTTCATTGCTATTTCAGGAATGCTACAACGAATGGAACAAAACGGTGCTAGTCTTGCAACGATTTGTTTACTTTGCAGTTCTGTCCTCGTGATCCTCTTTACCTCATTAACCATGTATGCGGGAATCAATGATACTGTTAATTCTTTTGCCCCTCGTGACCTTACTATTATTACTCCGCAAAAACTTTCTTCTCAGCAAGAAGCTACTATCAAGTCAGTTGCAAGTAAACATCAGGCCCACCTTGATAAGCCGCTAACATTTACCACCAGCGCGCCACAATACGGATACTGGAAAAACAATCATTTTATTATTCAAGGTGGTTTAGAAAATATGACTAATCAAACCACTAATTCGATCATTACAATGTCAACCGCTACTTATAATCGCATTTCAGGTCAAAAAGTCAAACTAGGAAAAGACAAGGCGTTAATTTATTCTCCTGCCAAGGAACATCAGGGGTCCTTACAAGTAGGCTCACAAAAGTATCAGGCAAAGGTCCTCCATAATTTCAATTATTACTTCAACCCTAGCCATTCGATTTATTCCCCCATTTTTGTAATTACCAATAACCTTCCTGCAAATACTGCCACAATTAACTTTACTGGGATCGACTATCACCTAAAAGGAAGCAAAAAAGAGCATCTTCAATTTGAGAATGATTTACAGGCTAAGCTACATTTACCAAACCAAGTATATTCTTCTCGAACAAATCTTAAGAGCCAGTTAACAAGTCTCTATGGCGGAATCGTCTTTTTAGGAATTCTCATCAGTTTTGCGCTTGGTATCACGACAACTGTTGTCATCTACTTCAAACAAATCACTGAAGGTTATGAAGATCAAGCTCGTTTCAGAACGATGCAACAAGTTGGCTTAAGTGAAAAGGAAACAACCAAGAGCATTCATAGTCAAGTATTGATGGTCTTTATGCTGCCAGTAGTCGGTGCGATTATTAACCTTTGTTTCGCTATTCCGGCGATCCGTCAA
Organism: Limosilactobacillus albertensis; assembly: GCF_014145555.1. Taxonomy (NCBI): domain Bacteria; kingdom Bacillati; phylum Bacillota; class Bacilli; order Lactobacillales; family Lactobacillaceae; genus Limosilactobacillus; species Limosilactobacillus albertensis. Next base: position 23,142 of record NZ_JACIVD010000043.1, on the reverse strand, counting down.
ATTTTAATCCAATTTAATTTTTACAATGTTCAGCTAATGACGATAATCGCAGTATCAATCACATTAATTCTGCTATGTCTTTACTTTGCAATTTATGGTCTCACCACAAGAATTTACCGCAAAATCGTTGAACAAAGCTAGGTGCTATAAATTGACATTTCCTATTCCAACGGGTACACTTTAATTACTAATAATAAGTGCGATCGATAAAATGAGGAGATGTCGTTCATGACTTTTATAACCACCACTATTCAACAAAAACTAACAAGCTGTTGCTAAACTAATCAAGCTAGATAAGCCCTTCTTTTTAAATGTGGCTAATTGATGCTTTAAGGCTTTAGTAACAGTTTTTTTAGTTTATTTTAAATCGAGGTGATTCCATAATGGCAGCTCCATTAAAAATAGGGATTCTTAACCTAATGCATGACAAAGAAGATACTCAACAACGGTTTACAAAGGTTCTTTCCGCTGGGTCATACCGTGTTAACATTCAATACTTTTATCCCCAAAATCATTATACTTCACGACCTGTTCCCAAGCTTGTTCAACAAATTTCTCAGCCCTTAGACTTAGGACAAGCTGCAGCGATGGATGCTTTTATTATTACCGGTGCGCCAATTGAACAGCTTCCATTTGAAAAAATTACTTATCTTGATGAAGTTCACCAACTGATTGACTGCTTAGTCGCTAATAATATTCCACAACTCTATATTTGCTGGGGAGCAATGGCAGCCGCTAATTATCTTTATGGAATTTCCAAAATGCCTCTTCCCGAAAAAATCTTTGGCGTTTTTCATAACTATATTCAACATGAAGATCCGTTATTAACGGGTTTAGATGATGGTTTTCTTGCTCCCCATGCTCGGTACGCTGAGATGGATATTAACAAGATTGCTCATGATCCACGTTTAATTATTAATGCTACCACTAAAGATAATCGCTTATTTTCATTTCGTGCGCGCGACAAGCATCAATATTTCTTGTTCTCACACCTCGAATATGGTCAAGATGCCTTATTGAAAGAATACTTACGAGAGCGAAATACCCATCCTGGTATCGAATATATTAAGCCGCAAAACTATTTCCGTGATCCGCTTCATATGAAAGATCCCCAATTTAGCTGGCAACGAACCCAACGAGTATTCTTCGATAATTGGCTTCAGACCGTTGCTAACGACGCAAAAACAAAACAATTGGTAAAGGAGTAAACATTATGACTGAAATCACTAATTCTATTACAAACTTAATCGGCAACACGCCAATCGTTAAGTTAAATCGGGTTGTTCCTGACGATGCTGCTGACGTTTATGTTAAGCTGGAATTCTTCAATCCAGCTGGCTCAATTAAGGACCGAATTGCCCTTGCAATGATCGAAGAAGCAGAAAAGGCCGGTAAATTGCAAGCTGGCGGTACCATTATCGAACCTACTTCAGGCAACACTGGTGTTGGTCTTGCGATGGTTGCTGCTGCTAAGGGTTACCACTTGATCATCACAATGCCTGAAACAATGAGTGTTGAACGTCGAAAGCTCATGCAAGGCTACGGTGCCGAATTAATCCTTACTCCTGGTGCCGATGGAATGAAGGGAGCAATCGCAAAGGCAGAAGAGCTAGTAAACGAAAAGGGCTACTTCATGCCGATGCAATTTAATAATCCTGCTAACCCTGATATTCATGAAAAGACGACAGGGAAAGAAATTCTTGAAGCATTTGGCAACGATATTCCCGATGCTTTCGTTGCTGGTGTTGGAACCGGTGGTACATTGACGGGAGTTGGTCACGCTTTGAAGAACGCTAACCCATCTGTCCAAGTTTATGCACTTGAACCAGCTGAATCACCAGTTTTGAAGGAGGGCAAAGGCGGTAAACATAAGATTCAGGGAATCAGTGCTGGATTTGTACCTAAAGTCCTCGATACTGACGTTTATGATGGAATCCTCGAAGTCAAGAGCGATGATGCAATCGCCACAGCTCGTGATGTTGCCCACCAAGAAGGAATCCTTGTTGGTATTTCTGCTGGTGCTAATATCAAGGGCGCAATTGAGGTTGCTAAGAAGCTTGACAAAGGCGAAAAAGTAATTACAGTTGCTCCTGATGGCGGTGACCGTTACCTTTCAACTGAATTATTTGATTATTAAATCTAATTTAGAGTATAAAAAATCTGCAACATTAAATTTTAACGTTGCAGATTTTTTTATTTCTATAAAATTGGTGATAGCAATCTTGAGAAGTATTGTTTGAATTTCCGCCATTTTGATTGCTTGTCAAAATATTCTGGCGTAAGTAAAGTACTTTTCTTCATGTCGTCCTCGAAATCTTTCTTCAAGCGAGCCGTTAGTTCTTCATTATATGCAAACGTATTAACTTCAAAATTAAGACGAAAACTCCGGTAATCCATATTAGCTGAGCCAACAGATGCGATGTTACTCCCACTAACCATCGTCTTGGAATGAATAAAGCCGTTATTATACTTATAAACCTTCACGCCATTATTAACCAGATATTTAGCATAATATTCAGTTGCACGATAGACAAATGGATGATCGGGCATACAAGGAATCATGATCCGCACGTCAATCCCGCTTCTTGCAGCAATTACTAATGCCTCAAGCACCGAATCTTCTGGAATAAGGTAAGGCGATTGAATATAAACATACTTCCGCGCGGAGCTAATAATTGATTCATAGCCTCGTCTGATCGAGTAATTTTCATTATCAGGACCAGAGGAAACAATCTGCATCGGAACCTCATCAGGATCACCTGTTGGAGCAGCTAATTCAAAGTCTTGAAATTCATTTTCAAGATTAATTTTCTTTTTATGCGTTTTCCGGCAAGTCGTATTCCAATCCATCGCAAAGCGGACTGTCATCATCATCGTAGCCTGCCCGACAACACGAAGGTGCGTATCCCGCCAATAACCAAATTTAGGATCTTCGCTAACATATTGATCGCCGATATTAAAGCCACCGATATAGCCAATTTTTCCGTCAATAATAGCTAACTTACGGTGAAGGTGGTAATTTAACCGCGGTGTTTGGAAATAAGCTTTAGCGGCAGCAATAAATGCTTGAGCTTCTCCACCTAACTCTTCTAAATGCTTGAAAAACTTAAAAGTAGTTCCATGAGACCCGCTTAAATCATAAAGGACCCGCACTTTTACTCCCCTAGCTGCCGCATCCTCCAATGCCTTTAATACACGCCGTCCTAAATTATCAGCATAAAAAGAGTAGTACTCAATATACACATGATCAGTTGCGTGATTTATATCATCAATTAATTTGTCAAATTTCTTCTTTCCATCAACGAAAACGTGAACTTTATTATTAAAAGTTACTACTGAATCATTCAAACTCAGAAAAAGGTTTACTAGCTGCCGATCTCGCGACAGCCTGCTTCCTTTGGGCATTAATTCATGTTCTTCACTTAGCTTTCGTTGTTTTTCAAGGTATTTAATTCGTAACTGCTTTTGCTCATCTTGAATACTAAATATCTCATCATGTGACAACTGACGGCCAACAAAAAGATACATAATAAAACCGATTACCGGCAAAACACTTAATACTAACAACCATGCCCACGTTGATGCAATATCACGCCGGCTGCGAAAAACCGTCCAAACTGCAAAAGCAACGTTAATTAACCACAGGACTTCAATAATCCGCCGAACGACATCCCATGTCCAAACAATATTCATACTTATAATAATCTCCCTACTAGTATTACTGATTTATTATAGCTATTATTTGCTTACTTTTCAGCAGATTCATTGATTATTTTCGGTAAAAACGACGAAGGACAAACGAAAAACCGATGGCTAAAATACCATAAACCGCCCCGACATATCCTAATGTAGTTAGACTCGCAAAGCTAACCGTGGTTGAAGCCGTAAATGAGCCAAGCGATATTCCGACATTAGCAAAAATTGAGATTAAAGACGTCGCCAAAGCTAGTGACTGGGGGTATTCTTTTTCTGCCACACTAATAAATACCAACTGAATTGTTGTTCCATATATAATTACAACCACACAGAGCGCAGCTAGCGTAAGCATTCCAGTAACCTTATTTTCTAATGCAACTCCCAAAATAAGGCTCAAAATTGTCATTATAGTGAAAACAACCGGTAACTTTTGAACCCCTTTATTACTGGCAACCAAACCGGCAATTTCGTTCCCAATAATGCTCATCACTCCTAAAAGAAGCAACAACCAGTTTAAACTAGTTAAGCTAAAGCCCATAACATTAGTAATTAGCGGACGAACATATGTATAGAAAGTATACTGCAGGCTTAAAACAGCAACTGTAATACCAATTCCTAATAAAACACGACGATCCTTCAATAACGCCAGCTGTTCTAAGATACTTCCCTTCACTTGTGGTGTATCACGAGGCGTTAACCATGCAAGCAGCGCAAACACTATCAATGTTAATCCAGAAATTATCCAAAAACTATCATGCCAGGAAAGCAGGGTTGCGATTGTTGTCCCAAGCGGAACTCCGATAACAGATGCAATACTAAAGCCAGCACCGACCCATGCTAGAACCATTGGCCGCTTATCCATCGGTGTAATGATACTTACTAACAAATTAATTAGTGAGATAATAGTTCCCGCTACAGCAGCCGTGATAATTCTTGCAAACAGAAGCCAGCCAAGCGAGGGTGCAATTGCCGTTAATGTATTGCCAATAAAGAAAACGGTCATTAATAACATCAAAAGTTTATACCGGTTCCAGTTACTGGTTAGGGTCGTAATGATAGGTGTGCTAATTGCATAGACACCTGCAAACGCGGTAACAAGAAAACCAACCGTTGAAAGCGGGACATGATAACTGCGAGCAATATCTGATAAAACACCTACGACCATAAACTCATTGCACCCAAGCATAAATGCAACAAGAATAAAAGTAAATGACCTTAATTTAGTGTGTGTCATAATAAACCTCCTTTTAAAACAAAAAAATTTTCTGAAAAAGTCAATCCAGAAAATTATAAACGTTTAGCAATGAATTTGCCAATAGTTTGAACAGTTTATTAATAAAGTTGTGATTGATATGCAGCAAATGTTTTATCATCAAAGCAGACCATGGTCACTTGGTCAACATAATTAGCAACAGGCAAAAAATTCTTAATCGTTGTAATAGCAATCTTAGCTGCCCTTTGAAGCGGAAAAGCATAAACACCAGTACTAATAGATGGAAAAGCAACTGTCCGACACAAATGCTGATCTGCTAACTGTAAACTATTTCGATAGGAGTTAGCTAATAGTTGATCTTCACCGTTATCTCCACCGTGCCAGACCGGACCTGGCGTATGGATAATGAACTTTGCCGGTAAATTAAAGCCACCGGTTATCCGCGCCTCTCCCGTTGGACATCCATGAAATTTTTCACAAGCATTATATAGAGCCGGCCCAGCTGCACGATGAATTGCACCATCAACACAGCCACCACCCATCAAGGTTGTGTTAGCTGCATTAACGACTGCATCAACTTTTACTTTTGTAATGTCGCCTTTAATAACATTAATGTTATGCATTATTTCTCTGACCTTTCCTTAAACTGTGGGAACAAACTGAATGAACAAGTTAACGATAACGAAACTATCATAGAGCCTACAATACGGCCAGTAATTATGCCACTAGTATAGTCCGCACTCCCTCCTGGAATATGGCTCAATGGATTAATTAAATTAATTGTTAATATTAAACTTAAAATGATAATAAAAGCCAGTGTAAAACTAATCTTTTCGTTAGTCCGCATCCTATTCCAATTAGTTTCGCTTAATAAAAGGTATAAGTTCACAATCGTAAAACCAATTATTGCTCCAATTAATACTCCAAATATACCGCCATATCCTGGTAAAACGTGAATAAACTTTAACACCATAAATATACTTCCAACAGCATTATAAAGATAACTCTTTCTAAAGTCCCTATCGCTCTTTTTGTTAGAGATATGTTCTTCCTTATAATTATCCATCATTTCATGATCCTCTCGTAATAAATTATCCAGGCTAACGTGGTAAAGATCACTTATTTGAACCAGCATGAATATATCAGGGTAACTCCGACTATTCTCCCAACTAGAAATTGTCTTTCGTGAAATTGCAAGCCGTTCTGCTACCTCTTGCTGAGTCCAATTATGCTGGTGACGATATAATTTCATTTTATCGGCAAATTTCAATAAGTTCTCCTACCTTCATCTAAAATTTATTTCCCGGGAAATTGATCTTATTAACACCTTACAAGGTGGGCTTCAAAATGTCACGCTAAGTTCTGTAGCCATAAAAAAAGAGCGTGGCAGAAGGCATCAATAGCGCTTCATCTCCACACTCCTACAGATCAAAATTAAGTTTTACCAGATATGAACCCGTTCTTCTGGCGCACGATACATCTTGTCACCCGGTTTAATGTCAAATGCTGTATAGAAGTCATCTAAGTTTTCTGCTTGGATATTTGCCCGTAATTTTTGTGGCGCGTGGACATCAATCGAAAGCAGCAATTGCATGTATTGTTCAGTAGCTTTCATTCGCCAAATAGTTGCCCAATTAATAAAGAATTCTTGGGCGTTAAAGTCAGCCTCCGTTTTAGCTGCTTCAAGGGCACAACTTAATCCCCCTGCATCTGCAATATTTTCAGACACCGTTAACTTCCCATTTACCTTTTGACCAGCAAATGGAATGCCATCAAATTCATTAATCATTTTTTGAGCTAATTGCTTAAAGTGTGCAGAGTCTTCATCTGTCCACCAATTATTGAGGTTCCCAAATTCATCAAATAATGATCCGTTATTATCAAAAGCATGTGAAATTTCATGAGCAATAACGGCTCCAATACCACCATAATTCTGGCTGCTGCTTTGTTTCAATGAATAGAATGGTGCTTGTAAGATTGCAGCGGGGAAAACAATAATATTCTTAAACGGATGATAGTAAGCATTGACTGTTGCGGCACTCATTTCCCACCGCATCCGGTCTACCGGTTTGTTCCAACGACTAAATAATTCCTTATTAGCCACTACCGTTAGTTGGTTTAAGTTAGCAATTAGGGATTCCTCTTCATCAACCTTAAATTGATCGTAAAGAGCAGGAATCTTATCCGGATACCCTACTTGAATTCCTAATTTATCAAGTTTAAGAATTGCCTTATCACGGGTATCTTTACTAAGCCATTTATTATTAGTTAACCGTCCCTTATAAACCTTGATCATCTGTTCAACCATGTGGTGTACATCTGCCTTTGCTTGGGGGCCAAAGTATTTTTTACCGTAGTAATCCCCAGCAACCTGGCTAAACATATCACGTGCAAGATAGTAAGCAAACTTACGCTGACTAACCGGTTTCTTGCTCCCTGATAACGCTCGACTATAGCGGCCGTTGATTTCACGCATCTCATCATCAAGGTAACTGGCATTTTCTCGAATAACACGAACCAATGCCCAACTCTTAAATAATTCAAAGTTACCCTGTAAGATTTTATCAAGCGCCTTAAAGTAATCTGGTTCCATCACAATTATTTTTTCAGGTTCTTCATTAACTAATTGCTTAATTACGGACGCAATATCAAGTTGATCTGTCGCTGCTGCTAATTCTGCAACGCTTTGTGGATTATACATTTTGCTATAATCAGCTGCTTCTTCTGCGCTCTTGACGTTAGGAGCAAGGAGAGCATCAAACTTAATCGCGTCATTAATGATCTTAGACGCTTCTTCTTTACTATAACCAAGCTTATCCATTAATGCTTCGACCATCGAAGACCAGAGTTGGAGCAATTGGTCATGCTGCTCTTTCTTTTCTTCCTCATAATAGCTTTTATCAGGCAAAATAAGGGAAGGTGAAGAGGCAAATAAGGCATAAACAGTAGCATTTTTCATGTCAGCATCAATGTCAAAACTGATTGGCGAAGGCATTCCCGCTAATATCCAATTTTTCCATTGAGACTGGTAGTCAGCATATGATTTAAGGCTGTCAACACTAGCTAACATTCGTTTTAGTGGCTGTGGTCCGACTTTTTTTCGCCAATCAAACTTTTTAGCAAGACGATATAGTTTGATCATCTCGTTAAATCGTGAATCATCAGACTGTTCCTTTCCCTCAGCATAAGCATCAAAGTCATCCATAAGCTGCTTGTCTATTTCATCAACCAGGTCATTGAATCCCCCAGTTGCCGGCTTATCATCAGGAATTTTAGCCGTTTTTAACCATTCACCATTTACTGCTTCATACAGGTCATTTTTTATTAATTCGTTATCCACTGCCATGTGCAGGACCTCCTTAAAAGGTTACATTACTTACTATTATACTATGCTCTCTAACAATTCTTATAAATTTGCTTCAATCTATAAAAGGATTTAACAAAGTCTTGCGGGCACTCTCTGAAAACCACGAATCGTGTTGCATTAATAATTGATTCACTGCCTGGTAATTTCCCAAGTTAACTTTGCCTTTAACCAGTCCCGCAATCTGTAATTGACGTGCAAACTGGACATCAGCTGACTGCAAAACATTACGAAAGATTGGCTGTTCATCGGGATCCCACCGTTTATTAAGCAATCCGATTGCCCGTTGGTATTCTTTACTATGAGTAAGTACTTTTTGCATTGCCTGTGGATTTAATATTGTTGCCATTAATGATTACCTCATTTCTAAGACCTTACCAATCGGATCTTTTACTGATAATTGATCTGCCTTTGTCATCATTAGCCAATAAATGTTTCGATAATGATAAGTATTAATCCTTTCTTCTCCCCAGCCATCGGTAATAATTATGATTATTCGTCCACGCTTTGTTAGGTGATGTTGATGGAGATAATCAAAAACACACTGAAAACTAGTCCCTCCGCCACCGCTACGAGTATGGATAAATTTCTTTCCCACACGAAGCTGCTCCTTTGAGGTAACCTTAGCATCAAAGGAGTAAACAGTCGCTGTCAATTTGGTATGACTGATCATCTTTTCAATCGTTGCCAGTGCTTGATCCAACTCTTCATCACTCACTGAACCAGAATTATCAACAAAGATATCTATAGCGGGTGTCAATCTCGTAACTCTACCTGCTAAATCCATCCGCAATGGCTGACGACGATTAAATCGGGCATGTGACTCTATCTGTCCCCGTGCGAGCAAGCCAAATTGATGTTTAAGAACTTGCTGCCAGTCAACTAGCTTCATTTGTTTTACATTTTTCAGCTGACTTTTTATATTTCCAGGTAATAAGCCCCGGTCACGGTGAGGAGTTTGTTCCCATGCTTTTACCAAAAGCTGCTTGATACTTGCTAATTGAATTAGTTGATTATTTAGTTGGTGCCCGTCCTTTTCAGTGATCTGCCAACCATGATGTGAATCCGATTTCTGAAGATTATCATCTGCCGCATTTCCCTTGCTTCCGCTTTTATTCAAATCGATTCCCGCATGTCGTAATTTTTCCTGTTGCTCAATTGGTAGTTTTTCCAATAAATCAAGGTAATCCTGGGAGTCCAATCGTGGTGCAATTTTTTGCCGAAGGAGCTGCTGTAATTGGCTAAGGGTAGCTGTATTACGAGGCGGCTCTGAAATGTATTGATTAACTGCTACATCTGTTGCGATTTGGACAAGGTGATGGTGCGGATTAGCAGCATACCTTAAAGGGTGTAGCCAAATGATATGCAATGCTTCATGTTCAAGGAGGTTCTCAATTTCACCTGAACTAAGATTATCTAACTTATCAGGATTAATGACTAATAGTAATTTATTATTTTCCCACTCTAACCCCATTACTGCAGTAAATTGCAAATCAAACTTTCTTGGCAGCTGCAAAAGGACTTCACCTAATAATCGCTGTTTCTGTAAAAGACTAATGACTCCCCTAGTTACACGCTGATCTGTGTTTTGCTGTTTGCCACTAGCGGAACGTGAATGATTAAACCGCGAAAAGAGTTTATTAAAGCTCATCGATTATCACCACGGGTAGCTACCTCCGCAAAATATTGGTAAAGCTGACTAACGGCTCCTTGGGGATATTTAATTGCTTGCTCATACATTGGCTGAAGAAGCTCGGTTAAGTTGTCACCAGCAGTTTGGACAATCGCATATTGCCCATCATTACTGACAAGCTGTAAATATTTTAAAAACAGCATAGCAGCCTTTTCTGTTGCTAACTCTGGACTGATCCACGAGCGCAGTACCTTAATTTTCGTTGCTTCATCCGCCTGATTAAACTGTTGTTCACCATTTTTCGCATTTTTTAATGTTTTTACCGTCAGCTCATGACCCTGAGCAAGAATAAACTGCGCAAAGGCCACCCCAATTTCCGTACCGAGGTCACCGCTAAAAATGTCCACAGCAAGCTGCCGTTGTGTTTCATCATCTAATATCTGAAGCTGGTCTAAGTTTCGTGAAACTCTTTCCCATGCACGCGGGGTTGGTGCTAAATCTTCCTCATTAGGATCAATAACCAATAATTGATTTGGGTACTGAGTAAGGTAAGCAATCACTAATTTATTAATTCCAGCAGTCTTAGCCCATTCTAACCATTCAGTTGTTGAACTGGTCATTACAAGACGAACTGTTCGATCTTTTATCGCTGCATCTCCAATTGCAACCCCATATTCTCGATCAGCAAAGCCACTCATTGTTGAATCAGGGTTTTCTGCAATTATAATCCGCACCGTTGAGGGTAATCGTAAGGAGTTAATCTTTCGTTGGAGGACAAGGTTCATTAATTCACTTTGAACAGCCTGTGTTCCCCGATTGAATTCGTCTAAGAACCACAGAATCAACCGATTAGGATGCGTTTCTGCATATTTGATAATGTCAATTAATGTTTCGGAATAGCCAAATTGAACATTAGCTAATCGCCCATAATTCTTCGTTTCAACAAAAGACTCGCTTGTTAATGGCGGGACCGGAATTGCTAAGTCTCCTTTTTCACTTAAGCTTACAACAGTCGTAAATAGTTTAGCATCTAAATTCACGGCTACTTCCTGCACAAGCGCAGATTTCCCAATCCCAGCATCACCGACAATGTTAGGAACATTCCCAGCATCTAATACAATTGGAACTGCTGTTAATAATTGTTGATAAGTTAGTGCCATTATTTACTCCTTCCAGCCATGGTTTGCTGTATCCATGTCCCGCTTTTTCATGTTAGATACATAGGGATTACCCTTCACATAGAAGCGACGTGGACTAAGCCCGTTAGCTCCTTTGACATTAACTCCTACACGGGCTGTGGTAGTAATTTCCCGGGGAATTTTAAAGTCTTGTAAATCAACTGTTAGCGGACTTGTTTCCATCGGCTGACCATCCAAATCACGCGAATGAATGCCAAGTGCCTGTACTAATTTTCCTGGACCATTTGTAATATTTACACCAGTCATATGACGATTTGCTGCCATTTTCTCTACATTTATAACTGGTTCAATTCCTCGTAGCAAAATCCCTTGTGGCTCTTCGGCATCTTGAACGACAATATCAAAACAATAATGACCCCGAATTTGGTATAGGTAGATGTTACCAGGCACCCCATATAATGATTCAGAATAACCGGTTCGTCGCCCATTAAAAGCATGTGATGCTGAATCTTTCTCTCCTAAGTATGCTTCAGTTTCAACAATATAGCCACCAACTATTTCATCTCCGTCCTGATACTTTACCATTTTTCCCAATAGGTCTTTTGCAATTTCAGTTGTTGGGCGACCGGTAAAAAATTGTTGATATTTTGTCAGCATATTTATTTTCCTCCTAAAAAGAACTATCCTAAACTTAACACTAATCAAAGGAGATCGACACTCATGGAACTTAAAGTTGAACGAATCTATACAAAACCCGCTGATTTAGACGGCTACCGAATTCTTGTAGATCGTATTTGGCCACGAGGCATTTCAAAAGTAAATGCACACCTTGATAAATGGCTAAAAGAGGTCGGCCCCAGCACCGAACTACGTAAATGGTTCAATCATGACGTCGCCCGTTATCCTGAATTCCGTGAACGTTATCTAGCTGAATTAGCCGAAAAGCCTGCCTACTACAACTCCTTAAAAGCAATTGTTCAAAATCAGCTATCAACGCAAAATGTTATCCTGCTTTATGGTGCACGTGACGAAGAACATAACCAAGCAGTTATTTTAGCCGAAAAGCTCAAAAAGGACTTACAACTTTCAGCAAAATAAGATAAATTAAGAATTTTTTACTTTTTAATGATAATTTGTTCTATAATAAAAGATGAGAATTTGATTCATAATTCTCTGATACCCGTAAAGTATTACTAAATATTATTCTATAAATTCCCTTTGAAGACATTATCAATCAAATGATATTTATAAATTTTATCAGTAATATTTTTCATTTTAATAGTGCAGTTAAAATGAATGGGTATTAATAACCCCCTAGTTTCATTTTTTGAAACAATTATCTGATAAGGTGGAAGTCTATTATTGAAGTGGTAGGTAGACTTCTGCTTTATATTTTTAAACCAGTTATTTATCAGCCCAGCTACGACCATCAAGTTCTCCGGTTGCGTTAATTAGACGTTGTGCCTGTCTAAGCATTAATTGATCTAATCCGCGGTAGAAAGCTTGATCTTCATAAGATGGGCTATTTTTTATTAAACTTTTCAACTCATTATGAGCCCATTGTTGATTTTCGTTCATATCAATCATCCTCTTTTGCGCGTAACCATCCAATCGAAGCATGTAAATCATCTAGTTCTTCTTGTTGCTCAGTCAATAACATCGATAATTGTTCTAGCTTAGCCTGCTGAAGCGGATCATGTTCTTTGTTAATTTTGTCATTAAGCCGCTCAACAAACCATTGTGTCCGGTTGCTAAAATGCAAGAAATTATTAACAGTTAAATATTGCTGGTAACGAATAAATAACAGTTGCCGCTCAACCTCGTCCTGTTGGGCAAATTGATAAATTGGAAACGGCGGTAAAAACTTCATCCCTAAAGAATATGCTAATGCCTCGTAAGGACGCAAGATCTCCGCAATTGTATATTGCTGGCTTGCACCCGGCTGAAATGCAGAAGCAGAATGCGCCAAAGTTGTCACAATTCCTAACTGACGTCCCTTAAGGATCTGATTGCTCGTTATTCGCGAATCCAGCACTTCATCTAGCCACTGTTTTAAGATTGCTGGTGCACTATACCAATACATCGGAAACTGGAAAACAATCCGTGTCGCTGTTTTTAACAGTTCTTGTTCTTGAGACAGGTCAAACGGTGCTTTCAATTCGTGCCAGATAACGTTATTTTCATTAGTAGCAGCTGCTTTTAAAAATGCTTCAGTTGTCGAATTTGTAAGGTGCGGGTGTGCTACTATCACTAATGTTTTCATTAGCCTTACTCCTTTAGCTCCGCAAGTCCCTGCTTCAGTACGTCATCCGTAACATCTACAGTTAGAAATCTTTGAAGGGGCGTTTCACTATGCCGGTCCTTAAAAGCCATTGGTTCCGCTTTTAAGATCACAACAGTTAGGTTATTTTCTGTTAGCATTAGCTGACCGGGATGCCTAAATTTACCCTTAGTATGCTTTCCGGTCCGCCAAGTATGTAATTTTGTTTCACCATTTTGGTCAGCTTTTAACTGATACTTTCCCCCAGCATCTGTCTCAACTGGAATTCCTGTAAACTTTTGAACATCATACTTATCTTTTTTACTCATAATATATCCTTCTTCTAGTTTTGGTCGATTGCCTTTAATTGATCTGCAAGCGCATTAACTTCATTTTGTTGATTCTCATTTGTTAGGGCCGAGACTGTCGTATGAGTAGTAGTCATCGGAGTTTCTGCTATACTTTGATTTTTATCCGGCTCAATTGTTTTGATTGTGACACTATTGCCATCACGTTTAAACCAAATATAGCTAGTTAGATCGCCATTAGTTGTTACATATTGATAATCCGAGACTTCACCATAACCATAATGCGTGCCATAGTACATCGCACCACTCTGAACATGATCTTTAAACCAATCAGGGTATTTTGAGAGAGCAACCATTGTTCCTAGTTGTTGGGTCGTTAAACCATCTTTATCGGTGATTGTAACTTTGCCCCGCATGTCCATAATCTGAGTATTTTGAGCTACATTTAAGATACGATTTACTTCCCCATGAGTTTTGGCATATGTCACCATTTCATTCAAGGTTACCCCTGTTTTATGAATGCCGCCCCGACTATCTGCATAATAAATTTTCTTGCCAACAATTGTATAATAAATTGAATTTAAACGGTGTCCATTCTCATTAGTACCAGAAGTTAATTTAACGGTATAAAGCTCTTTTGCTCCTTCAGGGTATGATTTATCAGTGGGACCTTCTCCTTGAGGGACCGCTTTTCTATCATATATTTTTACTACTGCGCCCTGGTTACGTTTTTCCATATTAGCAGAATAATCATAATTATCAGCCCCTGGCATGTGCGCATCCCCATAATATAAAACAAGGGCCGCTGTCTGTTCAGGAGTTAACTGCGCGGCGTTCAATGAAACATCATCTTTTGCTTGTTGACTACTGGACAAAGAACTAGTCGTATCACTACTTGTTTTAGTAACAGAATGTGTTCTTCCGCAAGCACCCATTACCAAAATAATGAACGAAGGGACATAATTAGTGCTATTTTTTTCATAAAGAAACTCCCCTATAAATCGTATATTCTAAACACTTATTATACCTTACTCTTCATTCCTTGCTCTTTCTGAAACTATTGAACACAAAAAGCCTCCAAAACTGGAGACTCCCCTTATTCTATTTAGAAAAATAATCTTTAATTTCAGCATCTGAAAGGCTAAAATTATCTTTTATTTTTTCTTTAATGGCCGTTTCATTAACACCATATTCACGTAACCCTTCGATAAACTTTTCAATCAAATTTTGCTGATTTTCTTGTAATCTTTGTTTTTCTTTACTTAACTTATGTTCTTCTTCCTGAACTTTACGGTTTTTCTCCTTTAAATTCTCCTGCTCATCTTGAATTTTTCGTTCTTTTTCTTTAATTTTACGTTCCCCTTCTTGGATTTTACGCTCTTCTTCTTGAATCCTGCGTTCCCCTTCTTTAATTTTACGTTCTCCTTCTTGAAGTCTGCGTTCCCCCTCTTGGATTTTACGTTCTCCCTCTTGAAGTCTGCGCTCTCCTTCTTGAATCCTACGTTCACGAGCCTCTTGATCCATTTCATATAATGAGCGTCGCATATATTCCGACCTCCATTTCCGATTCCGCTTTACAACTGTCATTCGCTCCTTTAATTTTACGACAAGCGGATCGGTCTCTTCAACTTTCCGTTGGGCAATCATATCTAAAAAGGCTTGCATCTTTGGATCAACATCATGTTTCAATGAAGGAACGTTAAATAAAATATCGGTTTGCCCATCTTCAACTATATATTTCGGTAATCCATCAATATGTTTATGCAGTACATAACGTTGTTGGTCGAGTTGAAAAGGATCAAAGTTACAAAAGAAAATTACATAAGAATCATCAGCCTGCTCATAAGGCTGCCCTTTGTCATAAGCCTCCATCGAACTAGCAGTCTGATAATAGCGAATCCGTTTAGCAATATTATGATGGTCCGCAACTTGCATCTCAATGTCGTAATGATTACCTGCTTCGTCCGTGGTATAAATATCAAAACGAACGGTCTTAGCATCGGGAGCCAAGGCGAATTCTTGCTGGTTATTCGGCAACTCAATCTTTTTAATGTGCAAATCAGGTAAAATTCGGCGTAAAACCTCTAAACAAATATCATAATCTAACATAACCTTGTTAAAAATATAGTCATCAGCTAAGCCCGCCATTTCCCACTTTTTGCGAAGAAAGTCATTCATCTTTACAATTCACTCTCCTTTAAGTAGTTCTATAAAGATATATACGTAAAAAAATGGAAAATGCACTTGTCTAAATAAAAAACCTATTTTACTGAAATCTTCTCCATTCCAGTAAAACAGGTAATCAATTGCGACTATCTAGCTTTAACAATAAGACAGTGAACTTTATTTATAATAAGCATCCCTAATCCCGAATATCATTATAAAAGCAAAAATTAGTAATCGCATTATCATCATTCGTAATCAGCACTTTTTCAGTATTAAAACGCTTGTCAACGCTGACAGCCATCTTTAAATTATAGGTATCATTTCGACTATCCCACGGAACACGAATACTCATCTCCTGATCATCCCCATACTCAATAACAATAATCGTAATATCCTTAAAATGCGCCAATCGATCCCCTAAATTCGATCGTCCACTCATAATAAATGCATCCGTTTGAATCGAATTTAGTAATTGATAGTTAAATTCTAATACCGCCGTATCACACCACAATTCATCAGTCATGAACCCTTTACTGTTGACGCTAAGATTGCGTTCTATGTCAAATAAGCTTAACTCTTTAATTGCCTTTTGGGGAACATAAATTTCCTCACAATTTTCCATTATTAATGTAATTCCGGTAACTTCACTCATTAAAATCTTCCTCCAATAATTTATTCACTATGAAGGAACAAAAAAGGACTAAGCCGTTGGAGTATACACTCCACCCCTTCATAGCATGAAAGGTTTTAACTTAGTCCTTTTATTTAATTACCCTTATTATACAAAGCAAGATAACTCTAGTAAAGAGAAAATGATTACTTATTTCTTCCAACAGCATTAATAACAGCTTCAGTTAATTTCGTTGCATTTTCATCATGCGCTGCTTGGCCTTCCGCAATCACTTTATCTAAGTGAGCCTCTGGTTTATCTAAAAACTTATCATCAGAATAAATATATACCAAATCACCCTGGGCATTATAAATATCTATTGTCCAGCCTTTACCATAGTCCTTTATAAAACCCTTGTTATAAGAGATTGCATCACAAATTGGCTCCACTTGATCACCAGTGATTAAGAGGTTGCCTTGCCCATCTTCATCTTTAGCTGGATTACCAAACATCCGATTAAGAACTGACACATTATCATCAATATAAGCGTTAATATTAGACTTTAATTGATCACTCATATGTTCATTCATCTGCAAGCCAATCGTCTTTTGCCGCGTATCAACATTTTCAATTTGATAATTACTAAACGTTCCTTTTAGCTCCATTGAGGAAGAATGCTTAAAAATATGCTCTATTTGTTGTTCAGCTTGTTCATTTTGAACCCTTACATGCATTTTCCAAGCAAAAACAAGCATTACTACACACGCGCATATACCCAGCATGATGATCAATATTCTTTTGTTATTTTTGACGAAGTTTTTCATTAGAACCAATACCCCAAAATTAATACCGTTTCTTTCGTAAAAGACCTAGTCCAAACATTGCACCTAACACTCCCAGTACACTTGCCATCCAAGCACTAGCGTTACCAGTTTGTGGAAGTTGTTGTTGCTTAGTATTGCTCTTGGCAACACTATTTTTAACAATAATACCGTTACTTACTGACACATTACCCCGATCCATTGCTACATTGGCAACGCGCATACCTGGCGTTTCCGCTAGATGTGTACCCGTATTAGTAGTTTCTATCTTGTTCTGTGCTACTGCTTTTCTACCATCGTTGCTTGCTGACTTCTTCCCCGGTAAAACAACAGTATGGTCCCCAGTATTAATGATTGGATTCTCTTTATCCTGTTGTGATATCATCATAGCTAATTCTTGATCAAGTTTAGCCTTAAGGTCATTATAAGCTCGTGTATCAGCTACCTTAAGAGCTGCTAGTTTGTCAGCATTAGCCTTAACAAATTTCTGATGTGCACTTAATAAAGTATTAACCTTCGCCTCAGTTGCTTTTTCATCAACACCTAGTGACTTAAGTTTTGCCTCATATAAATTCTGTGCTTCCATCTTCACCTCAGCAAGTCTATTTTGTCGATCATTTTCAATTTGAGCTAGTTTAGCCTGATCTTCCTTTACTAAGGCTTGATACTTTTGCGATAATTCTTGTTTCAATGCATCAACACGATTATGACTGCCCTTTGCTTCTGCAATTTTATCATCACGAGTCTTCGCCGCGCCTTTCACAGCCGTTTCAAAATCAGCTTCAGCTTGTTTGAGTGCATTATCCTTAATCTCATTCAACTTCTTAACGCTATTTTCATGTGTACTATTCAAATCTTTTAACTTATCTGTTGCCTGATTTAAGTTTGCTTTGGCCCTTGTCAAATTATCAACTAATTGTTGGTAATGATCAGGACTTACAGCATTGGCAGTCTTTGGTACATTAGTAATTGCAGCGGTAAGAACTCCTATATTATTAATATTCAACTTATTATTAGCTTGAATATCATTAAGTTCTAGCGCTTGATCCTTATTAATGCTTTTAACAAGATCACTCGCGTTAATCGTATTAGCCGAGGATAATGTCTTAGTGGCTTCAGTTCCTGCTGGTCTGTATAAAATAGTGTCAGCAATGTCATGGTTAGCGGCGACCGCTTGGAGATTGTCTGCTTGATACCCTGCAATCTTAGGTGCCTGATAACTACTAAAAATTCCTGAAGAATATAGTGTTCCTTGCTTAGTCGATTCGTTATTGGCCAATTGAGTTATCACTTTCTGTGTACCATCAGGATTAACAATTGTAATGTAGCGTTTTAAGGTTACTTTTTCATTATCTAGTGGCTTTTGTTGCGCTAACAATTTTGTCCACTGGTTATTCGCTGATGTTGATAAACCAAAGAATATCTTTTCATTAGCACTCTGTTCACCATCAATATTAAAAATAAATTCAGGTAATTGTGAAGTAAACTTTACAGCAACGGCACCATCATCACTTGAATAATCAGTGCCAGTATGATTATCGGTAACATAACTCGTATTTCCTGCAATTGCAATTAGAGTAGCATTTTTAGCTGTTACGTTTGTCTGTAATGAATTATGCATTGCATCATAACGATTAGTTAGTGCTGATTGGTCAGATAATGCAAAATCATTTCCAGTAATAACTTGATTCGATGGAATAACTGCTAAACTTCCCAAATAATTTAGCTGTTGTGAAGACGTAATTGTGGATTTTTGTTGCTTAATTTGGTTCCAGTATTCATTGATACTCAGCGTTTGATATGCTGCACTATTATTTGATTTATTCTCTGCGTTGCTCTTTGGTGTAATATTCATATTAGTTGAAGCAGTTGTATCTTGGGACGACGCAAAGAAATCAATATCAACATTACCCGAAACAGTCTTGGTTGAGCCATCAGGGAACGTAGCCTTAATAGTAACGTTTTGTGTGCCTGGCTGACTGAAATCTGGAGCTTTAATCCATTCATATTGTGTTCCGGCTGGCAAGCCAGTTGGATCGATGAAATAGCTTGCCGGCTCATTAGAATTTAAACCAGCGTGTTTCATCGGATCGATTGTTAATGTGTAATTGTGTGAATTTGATTGGTTAATCGTAACATCTACAAGTATGTCTTTGCTTGATCCATCGGCAAAGACAACCTTAGCTTTATAGGCTTTTAGTCCGACTTGGGTTGTGTCTGGGGTAGTAACCCATTCAACATGATAGTCATTTGAATCACTAGGCATAAATGAACTGCCCAAATCAAGTGCAGCATTTGGATCCGGCGTTGCTCCATAAGCATAGGTAACAGCTTTGGCAACAGGGAAATATTGTCCAGCCATTTGTTTCAAGTTTAGCGTAACAGTACTGTAACCAATAGTGCCATCAGGATAAGCAATTTTTAGTACAGCTAGTTGATTTTGTGAATTAGAGTCAGCATCAGGTGTTTCTAATTTATCAAAACTAATATTCGTACCTGCAGGCAATGTATCAGCATTTTGAATAAAATCAGTTGGTTTTGGCAAATGGCCATAATTATAAGATACTTGTTGATTTAATTTTAATGTTGGCTGATAAAACTTATTCATTGGCAATACAGTAATTGGCACCGCAACCGTTTCGGAATCGCCATTAAAGAAGTTAAAAATCAAGTCTTTTGATGTTTGGCCTAAAACAGGAATGTTGTTATCAGCCCAATTAACAGTTGTTCCTTGTGGATAGTCATTAAGATTGGTAATAATGTCATGAGGATTCGGTAATGCAGCATTAACTGGAAAGACTAACCGTCCTGCAATTTGAGGGGCAGTAGATAACGTTGTAAATTTTGAAACAAGATGCGAAACGTATAATACTCCATTAGTTGTATCAATTTGATGATAGACACCATCAGCGTCTTTAGTAAAGTAATAAGGAACCATATTGACAGATTTAGCATTAATTAAGCTAAATCCATTTGGCGTATCATATACTCGAATAGCACATTTACTATTATTAGCTGGTACTAAATTGCCAAAATGATACTCAACAGCATTAACAGGAATCGTGTCGCCGTTTACGGTCTTGAATGTACCATTTAAGTTATCGTAACGCATTACTAATAGATTTTGATCACTTAAATTATCATTACCATCAAAAGTAAATTGGTAAGCTTTTGTTGCGTTAGCTTCTTGCTTTTCTGCATCAGTTAATGGTTCTTGATAATCAGATAATGTTAAATGATCACCATGTGTTAATGCAGCTGTTTTACTGTCAGTTTGACGTGCAACAAATTGTGGAGCTTGTTGTTGTCTAATTTCATCAACTGTTGCGTTATGAATTTCGTTACCATAAATTTGATCGTAGTATTGTGGTAAATTTAGTTTGAATTGGTTGGCTTTATTGATTGTTTTTACATCATTAGTACCAGTAAGAAATCCTAGGCCGAGCCAATTAGTTGTTACAGCATAAGCTGGAGAATTTTCTTTTGAAGAAACAGGAGGTGTTACATTATTAACACGTTCAAAAGAAATAGCAACTGCATTATAAATGTTGTCTGCCGCACAAACTGCATGGCCTCCTTGATTTAAAGCTTCAGCCCAGTACATGTTTTGTGTCATATTATATAAATTAACAAGATAATTTAAAAAAGTGGAATTAGGTGAAACCATTGTTTCTAGACATTCACCGTGGCCAAAATTAGCTCCAAAAGTAAAAAACGGTTCATTTGGAAAAATTTGTTTTAGTTTTTTTTGAATTGGATCAGTCGCAAAATCATATTTTTCAAATAAGGCCTGAAAATTTGTATTATCTGCAACAGCAGTATGAGTATTATTTCCCATTTTTTCATTACTGCGTAATCTAGCAATATCATTGCCTAATTGCTGTGTGATTTCAGTATTTATAATAGGTAAAGGAATATTTCCGGCACCTTTTTGATAATTTGCCGATGTTAATTTTGCATATAATTCTGGATAATTATGATACAATTCTTGGCGAAAATCATTTGACCATGAAGTTAAAAAAGCTGTTGCAATTGCTATTTGATTGTCAGTTAATCCTTCAGATCCAACATGATCAGAGTTATCATTGCTAGGGTCATAAGCCAATAATCCAGGCTTAAATGTTAAAGGCATTTCATCGATTGCATGAGGGATTGCACTTTCAGGAATGTTAGGTAACATTTGGATAGATTTAGGCAATCGTGAATCATGTTCAATATCAAATCCGCCTAATTGCAAATACGCTAAATTTTCATGAGCAGGATTTTCGGGGTCCCTTGTTTTCCCGTATTCAAGATAAAGTCCCAATCCCTTATTATAATCAGCATCAGAAGAAGGTATATAACCTTGAGCAACACGATGCTGGACTTCTGGATAACGGTCACTACTCAATTCTGCAACATGGTGTTCGTTAACAATCTTTTGGGCTTCATTTACCGCTTTTTGCGCAGCCGTTACACCATCTTGTAATTGCTTTTTGTTAGAATCATATGTCCTGTTCTCATCGCTCAAATCATGTTGATAACTATCGTTTGCATTCTTAATTGTAGAATTATGAAGATTTTTAGCATTATTAACATCTTTTTGATAATTAGCATTAGCTTCCTTAATTGCCGCAGTAGCGTGAGCAGCTGCATCAGAGGCTTGCTTTTCAGCTTGAGCAATTGCAGTACTGTTTGCAGATTGCAATCGTGCTTCACTTGCTGTGTTTGCCGATTGTTGTTTCTGAGTAGCCGCAGCTGCTTCTTGGTTAATAATTGTAGTTTGATTATTGATTTGGGCATCCTTAGCACTGGAAGCCGCTGCAATCTGACCAGCAGCTTGTTGTTTATGTTGCGCAAATTGATTTCTTACTGCAGCAATCTGTTGGTCAGTATTAACAGCATTTGCTGAATTAGCAGCTGCGTATGAATCAGCAGCCTTCTGTTCTTTGCTAGCATTAGTAGAAGCCAAATCAGATAGTTGTTGCTCGTTTTGCTTTACCTTCTGTTGATAAGCATTTTGTCCAGCCTGTGTTGGCTTTGTAACACTATCAGCATGTGCCGTTACAGTTGTTCCTGTGGCTCCTAAAGATGCGATTACCGCCGCTCCAGTAATTATTTCTTTTTTTGTTTTATTCATGTTATCCCCCTGTAAAATATATTTATATAGTTTTACCCTAATAAATTAACAAACTATACAATTTACCATTTAAAATAACACTATATTAATAGTTTTCAATCTTCTAAATCTGTAATCTATCAAGCTATAATCAGTCAAGAATGCGTCTCTGCCTTAAAAATATAAGTGATAAATATTATATAAAAAGTTTTAAAGCTTTAAATCCGTTAGTTTTATTATTCTAGCGATAACTATTACTATATAAACATATACATATATAAATATTTTTATTATGTTAAAACTATGTATTAATTCCGTTAAATTAAGCTGTCTTTTCAGTTATCTTTAACTAAAAAAGAAGGTGACTGATATCACAGACATCGGAGATAACATTCGGGCAATCCGTAAGCGTTATGGGGTAACGCAGGAACGTTTAGCAGAGTTGAGCGGGCTATCGGTTAATTTTATATCCCGGCTTGAACGTACTAGCGATCAAAACGTCAGCTTAAAATCATTAAACAAAATTGCCACGGCATTACAAGTTTCTCTTACCCAATTAATAAATTACCAGCACAATGAACCTTCTAAAAGGACAAGCAACACACCAGAAATTGATCAGCTTTGTTTTGAACTCAAATTAAAAGATCAGCAAACTGCTACTGACCTAGCTAATTCTTTTTTGCAAATTCTCAAATACATAAAATAATCACATTTTCAAAAGGGACTGTGACATAAGTCCCTAATAATAAGCGGAGTTAGATGAAATCTTCGGATTTCATTTAACTCCGTTTTCCTTTAAAATATGTATTAGTAAAAGAAAAAGACACCGACCAG
>NZ_JACIVD010000042.1:0-432 GCF_014145555.1 Limosilactobacillus albertensis | reverse complement strand
ATTAATTGAGTTAGCGATTATATTCGTTAATTAAAACTCAAATAACGCGGTGTTCTCGGTTTATTGTTTTGTTAATAAAGAAATTAGATAGTATTTAGTTTTCAAAGTACAAGCTCTGCCAATCTTACGATTGGCAATGGAGAATAACGGAATCGAACCGATGACCTCCTGCTTGCAAAGCAGGTGCTCTCCCAGCTGAGCTAATTCCCCATATGGGCCTAAATGGACTTGAACCATCGACCTCACGCTTATCAGGCGTGCGCTCTAAACCAGCTGAGCTATAGGCCCAAATAAGCGTCTCATAGGTTTTGAGAGGTAAACCCCTCAAAACTAAACAAAGTTTCTCCGTTGTGTAGGTTCCGTTTTATTCCTTAGAAAGGAGGTGATCCAGCCGCAGGTTCTCCTACGGCTACCTTGTTACGACTTCACCCC
>NZ_JACIVD010000041.1:0-238 GCF_014145555.1 Limosilactobacillus albertensis | reverse complement strand
GGGGTGAAGTCGTAACAAGGTAGCCGTAGGAGAACCTGCGGCTGGATCACCTCCTTTCTAAGGAATAAAACGGAACCTACACAACGGAGAAACTTTGTTTAGTTTTGAGGGGTTTACCCTCAGAGCTTGTACTTTGAAAACTAAATACTATCTAATTTCTTTATTAACAAAACAATAAACCGAGAACACCGCGTTATTTGAGTTTTAATTAACGAATATAATCGCTAACTCAATTAAT
>NZ_JACIVD010000040.1:0-237 GCF_014145555.1 Limosilactobacillus albertensis | reverse complement strand
TCTTACTTTCCCGAAGGAAATGGGAAATCTCATCTCGAGGCGAGTTTCACACTTAGATGCTTTCAGCGTTTATCTCGTCCATACATAGCTACCCAGCGGTGCTCCTGGCGGAACAACTAGTACACCAGCGGTATGTCCATCCCGGTCCTCTCGTACTAAGGACAGGTCCTCTCAAATTTCCTACGCCCGCGACGGATAGGGACCGAACTGTCTCACGACGTTCTGAACCCAGCTCGC
>NZ_JACIVD010000004.1:0-244 GCF_014145555.1 Limosilactobacillus albertensis | reverse complement strand
GGCACATGGTTTCAGGAACTATTTCACTCCCCTTCCGGGGTGCTTTTCACCTTTCCCTCACGGTACTGGTTCACTATCGGTCACTAGGGAGTATTTAGCCTTGCGAGATGGTCCTCGCTGGTTCCAACGGGGTTTCACGTGTCCCGCCGTACTCAGGATCCTGAACAGAGAGTGTGACGTTTCGTCTACGGGGCTCTCACCCTCTATGGCACAGCTTCCCAACTGTTGCGACTACGTCGCACTT
>NZ_JACIVD010000039.1:0-237 GCF_014145555.1 Limosilactobacillus albertensis | reverse complement strand
GGATGGAAGTGGAAGCGCCGTGAGGCGTGGAGCGGACCATTACTAATCGGTCGAGGACTTAACCAAGGAGCGGTAGGTTTATTGGAAGAAAGGGATAGGATTTAGTTTTGAGAGCACAGGCTCTCGTCCGAAAGGACAAAGAGTGTGGTGATGATGGCTTGAAGGATACACCTGTACCCATGCCGAACACAGAAGTTAAGCTTCAACACGCCGAAAGTAGTTGGGGGATCGCTCCCT
>NZ_JACIVD010000038.1:0-237 GCF_014145555.1 Limosilactobacillus albertensis | reverse complement strand
ATTCCCCGAGTAGCGGCGAGCGAAAAGGGAAGAGCCCAAACCAACAAGCTTGCTTGTTGGGGTTGTAGGACTGAACATTAGAGTTACCAAAGTGCGACGTAGTCGCAACAGTTGGGAAACTGTGCCATAGAGGGTGAGAGCCCCGTAGACGAAACGTCACACTCTCTGTTCAGGATCCTGAGTACGGCGGGACACGTGAAACCCCGTCGGAACCCGCGAGGACCATCTCGCAAGGCT
>NZ_JACIVD010000037.1:0-241 GCF_014145555.1 Limosilactobacillus albertensis | reverse complement strand
TGCGGTTTGATGCGTTCTTTAATTGTACGGCGAACACTGCTTGGTGAGCAGTGACAGACGCGGGCAATTAGTTTACCGTTTAAGCCTTCTTTGGCAAATTCCATGATTTGGTTTTTTAGTTGACCGGATAAGGTTTGATTATTAGCAGTTAAATTGGTTGTAGCGCCAAAAGTAGTCTGACATTGGCGACAATAGTAACGCTGTTTCCACAATTCAAGTTCATAGCGAATACCATTTAAAC
>NZ_JACIVD010000036.1:0-214 GCF_014145555.1 Limosilactobacillus albertensis | reverse complement strand
CTCCCCGAAGCATATCGGTGTTAGTCCCGTCCTTCATCGGCTCCTAGTACCAAGGCATTCACCATGCGCCCTTCATAACTTAACCTTAGCAGTCTTCGACTGCTTTGATTAATTGAGTTAGCGATTATATTCGTTAATTAAAACTCAAATAACGCGGTGTTCTCGGTTTATTGTTTTGTTAATAAAGAAATTAGATAGTATTTAGTTTTCAAAG
>NZ_JACIVD010000035.1:0-202 GCF_014145555.1 Limosilactobacillus albertensis | reverse complement strand
AATTTTATCTTAAGTCTCCTTGAAATTAAAGACCCTAATATTCGAATAACTGATGTGATTGATTTACCAGCCTCTAATCCGGCAGACCAAGAACATACTAAGCTAATTAAAGCCCGGCTTTCTTACCCTATTAAGCAATGCAGGCATTGTGGATTTGCGGCGGTTGTTAAAAACGGCTTCCGTAAAGCCCATGTTCGCCTTC
>NZ_JACIVD010000034.1:0-237 GCF_014145555.1 Limosilactobacillus albertensis | reverse complement strand
TCTGTGTTCGGCATGGGTACAGGTGTATCCTTCAAGCCATCATCACCACACTCTTTGTCCTTTCGGACGAGAGCTTGTGCTCTCAAAACTAAATCCTATCCCTTTCTTCCAATAAACCAACCGCTCCTTGGTTAAGTCCTCGACCGATTAGTAATGGTCCGCTCCACGCCTCACGGCGCTTCCACTTCCATCCTATCTACCTCATCATCTCTGAGGGGTCTTACTTTCCCGAAGGAA
>NZ_JACIVD010000033.1:0-208 GCF_014145555.1 Limosilactobacillus albertensis | reverse complement strand
GCCAGGAGCACCGCTGGGTAGCTATGTATGGACGAGATAAACGCTGAAAGCATCTAAGTGTGAAACTCGCCTCGAGATGAGATTTCCCATTTCCTTCGGGAAAGTAAGACCCCTCAGAGATGATGAGGTAGATAGGATGGAAGTGGAAGCGCCGTGAGGCGTGGAGCGGACCATTACTAATCGGTCGAGGACTTAACCAAGGAGCGGT
>NZ_JACIVD010000032.1:0-237 GCF_014145555.1 Limosilactobacillus albertensis | reverse complement strand
CTGAAACATCTTAGTAGCTGCAGGAAGAGAAAGAAACATCGATTCCCCGAGTAGCGGCGAGCGAAAAGGGAAGAGCCCAAACCAACAAGCTTGCTTGTTGGGGTTGTAGGACTGAACAATAGAGTTACCAAAGTGCGACGTAGTCGCAACAGTTGGGAAGCTGTGCCATAGAGGGTGAGAGCCCCGTAGACGAAACGTCACACTCTCTGTTCAGGATCCTGAGTACGGCGGGACACG
>NZ_JACIVD010000031.1:0-237 GCF_014145555.1 Limosilactobacillus albertensis | reverse complement strand
AAATCCTATCCCTTTCTTCCAATAAACCTACCGCTCCTTGGTTAAGTCCTCGACCGATTAGTAATGGTCCGCTCCACGCCTCACGGCGCTTCCACTTCCATCCTATCTACCTCATCATATCTGAGGGGTCTTACTTTCCCGAAGGAAATGGGAAATCTCATCTCGAGGCGAGTTTCACACTTAGATGCTTTCAGCGTTTATCTCGTCCATACATAGCTACCCAGCGGTGCTCCTGGC
>NZ_JACIVD010000030.1:0-264 GCF_014145555.1 Limosilactobacillus albertensis | reverse complement strand
GAATATTAACTCGACAGTTATCAAGGGCGCGACCGACTAGTTGAACAATGTGGAAACGATCGATAATAATTCGGGCGTTAGGAAAAAGCCGGTAAATAAAGCTTTGATATTGGGCATTAAGATCGATTACGACCGTTTTAACCTGAGCGCTCTTTCTTGGAGTAGCGGTTCTCAAAATAATCAATAATTGACGGCGATAGCCGGTCATGGAGAGTGGCGACTAGCTGATGGGTTTCGCTATCACAACAGATGAAAGACATTATG
>NZ_JACIVD010000003.1:0-264 GCF_014145555.1 Limosilactobacillus albertensis | reverse complement strand
CGGCTATCGCTACATTAAATAAAAATCAGTCTTATGTCATTAATAGTACCCAGTTTGAGTTCTCCAACGGTCCCTTGGAAGGGATCAATCGTCGAATTAAGACCCTCAAGCGTTCCTGTTATGGTTTTGCCAATCAGCAATTTTTCTTTCCCGAAATGTCAATTTAAATTAGAAAAATGTTGAAAGCTGTTCATCTGTGACGTGACTTAGGAATACTTCAAGTGGTGTGCGGTAGTGAAGTGACTTCCGTGGAATAGTATTTCG
>NZ_JACIVD010000029.1:0-245 GCF_014145555.1 Limosilactobacillus albertensis | reverse complement strand
ATTTGCGGCGGTTGTTAAAAACGGCTTCCGTAAAGCCCATGTTCGCCTTCGAAGTTTAAATGGTATTCGCTATGAACTTGAATTGTGGAAACAGCGTTACTATTGTCGCCAATGTCAGACTACTTTTGGCGCTACAACCAATTTAACTGCTAATAATCAAACCCTATCCGGCCAATTAAAAAACCAAATCATGGAATTTGCCAAAGAAGGCTTAAACGGTAAACTAATTGCCCGCGTCTGTCACT
>NZ_JACIVD010000028.1:0-226 GCF_014145555.1 Limosilactobacillus albertensis | reverse complement strand
CTCACCAAGCAGTGTTCGCCGTACAATTAAAGAACGCATCAAACCGCATTATCGAATGGCTAAGCTGCCACAAAACCTGTGCTTTGATGAATTTCGTTCAGTTAAATCCATAATGTCTTTCATCTGTTGTGATAGCGAAACCCATCAGCTAGTCGCCACTCTCCATGACCGGCTATCGCCGTCAATTATTGATTATTTTGAGAACCGCTACTCCAAGAAAGAGCGC
>NZ_JACIVD010000027.1:0-307 GCF_014145555.1 Limosilactobacillus albertensis | reverse complement strand
AGCCGGAAAAGCCGGTCTATTTACGTGGGATCAACGAGTATATGACTAAACAGAATGCCGTTGACCTAGTACTAAATCAATTTCCTCAATTTAGTGCTGTTTACACTGCATATCAAGAGATTACGGCGGCACTTCATGAGCGAGATAGCCAACGTTTAACCACGATCCTAAGTCAGTATCAGAATACCAGAACGGAAATGGATACGGCTATCGCTACATTAAATAAAAATCAGTCTTATGTCATTAATAGTACCCAGTTTGAGTTCTCCAACGGTCCCTTAGAAGGGATCAATCGTCGAATTAAGAC
>NZ_JACIVD010000026.1:0-228 GCF_014145555.1 Limosilactobacillus albertensis | reverse complement strand
GCGAGCTGGGTTCAGAACGTCGTGAGACAGTTCGGTCCCTATCCGTCGCGGGCGTAGGAAATTTGAGAGGACCTGTCCTTAGTACGAGAGGACCGGGATGGACATACCGCTGGTGTACCAGTTGTTCCGCCAGGAGCACCGCTGGGTAGCTATGTATGGACGAGATAAACGCTGAAAGCATCTAAGTGTGAAACTCGCCTCGAGATGAGATTTCCCATTTCCTTCGGG
>NZ_JACIVD010000025.1:0-236 GCF_014145555.1 Limosilactobacillus albertensis | reverse complement strand
TACGTCATCTGCGAACACAATTGGGAATGACACAGGAAGAACTAGCCGGGGAATTGAATGTTACCCGGCAGGCACTATCGAATTGGGAGAGAGATGTTAATGAACCCGATTTAAATATGTCCCGAAATGTCAATTTAAATTAGAAAAATGTTGAAAGCTGTTCATCTGTGACGTGACTTAGGAATACTTCAAGTGGTGTGCGGTAGTGAAGTGACTTCCGTGGAATAGTATTTCGT
>NZ_JACIVD010000024.1:0-234 GCF_014145555.1 Limosilactobacillus albertensis | reverse complement strand
ATGTAAAGAAGGTTATGCAGATGTCCCAAAACAATTTTATCTTAAGTCTCCTTGAAATTAAAGACCCTAATATTCGAATAACTGATGTGATTGATTTACCAGCCTCTAATCCGGCAGATCAAGAACATACTAAGCTAATTAAAGCCCGGCTTTCTTACCCTATTAAGCAATGCAGGCATTGTGAATTTGCGGCGGTTGTTAAAAACGGCTTCCGTAAAGCCCATGTTCGCCTTC
>NZ_JACIVD010000023.1:0-54229 GCF_014145555.1 Limosilactobacillus albertensis | reverse complement strand
CCTTCTTTACATGATTTTTGTGGTGAATTGATTGTACAACATAAGGGCAGCAGTTGTCCTTTTTGCGTACAAAAAAACTGGCATTGATTTTGTATCAATACCAGAAAGTGTATACCCAAAAATGGAGAATTGGTAAAGTTAGTTTTACCGATTCTCCATTTTTATTATTTATCAAATAAACTTAAGTATTCACCATAACCTGCTTCTTCCAATTTATTAACTGGGATAAATCGTAAAGCAGCGGAATTAATACAGTAGCGCAGACCGCCCCGATCAACTGGCCCATCCGTAAAAACATGACCTAAATGTGAGTCAGCTTCTTTGCTTCTTACTTCTGTTCGCTCCATTCCAAACGATTGATCACGTTTTTCTTTTAAGACGCGCTTCTTAATCGGCTTAGTAAATGCCGGCCACCCGCAACCAGCATCGTATTTATCCAACGATGAAAATAATGGTTCCCCGCTAACTACATCAACGTAAATTCCTGGTTCATCAAATTGATCATATTTACCACTATAAGGCTTTTCAATTGCCCCTGTCTGCGTCACGGCATATTGCATTGGTGTCAAGCGTTTCAATTCATCTGTCTTATCCATTTAATACCCTCCTCGTTTTCGTTATCTAATTAAATTATACGAAGATTCAGTGGATATCATAATTTCTTGCTCAGTCATTTAATCCTTTCCTAAGGGAGCATACTTTCATTTATCCAGCGCTCCTTTCCACCGATGTAATAATAACCATGAAATTAACTGCACAAAACCTGCACAAATCAATGTTAAGGCCATTGTTAAAACTGTTCCCCATAAAATGGGCACTACTTGTTGACCTTGTAAGCCTTCAAATAATAATTGCCCTAATCCGCCAGCATTAATGGTTGCCGCAATCGTTGCCATTGCCATAGTTGAGGCTAAGGCTACCTGAATTCCGCTAAAAATTGCCGGTAATGCTAATGGCAGCTGAATCTGGCGAAAAACCTGTTGCGGAGTCATTCCCATACCAATACCGACCTCAATCAGTTGCGGATCGACACCACGAATACCCGTAATAAAAGAGCGTAATAGGACATATTCAGAGTAGATCGTTAAAACAATGACCGCTGTTTTCATCCCTAATCCGGAAATTGGTAATAATAAGGCAAAAAACGCAAAACTCGGAATTGAATACAGAAGTGAAAAGAAATAGACTAAACTATCAAGCCATGTTTTTCGGCGTAGAAATACTAATATTATTACAACTGCAATAATCAATGCAATTACTAATGAAGAAAGAACCATTATGGCATGTTGCTGCACATCATCAAGCATCGTTGACCAATTTTCATTCCAATACTCAATCATATTGCTGCCTCCATAGCCGTTGATTTTGCCGCACCGTTCCTAAAAGCTGCTCAACAAATTCTGTTGCTGGGTGACGAACGATTTCCTCGGGAGTCGCAAACTGGGCAATTTGTCCTTCATGCATGATCATTACTCGTTGACCCAAAAATAGGGCTTCGTTAATATCGTGGGTCACAAACATAAACGTTTTATCCGCTAACGACTCGTGAATCCTTTTTACTTCTCGTTGCAGTTCTAGTCTAGTTAAGGCATCCAGTGCGCCAAACGGTTCATCAAACAGCACATAGGGCGGATTAGTTGCTAGTGCTCTTGCTACGCCCACCCGTTGTTGCTGTCCGCCTGATAGTTGCTGCGGATAACGGTCAAAATATTCATTAGGTGCCAACCGGACAAGTTTCAGCAATTCTTTAACCCGGTCATTAATTTGTTTCTTATCCCACTGAAGCATCTTAGGAACAACTGAGATATTTTGACCAATTGTCATATGCGGAAATAACCCAATTTGTTGAACGACGTAGCCCATATGCCGACGCAACTTTACAAGATCAAGCTCATTAATGTTTTGACCGTCAATCAATATTTCACCAGCATTCGGTTTTATTAAGCCATTAACCATTTTCAAAGTAGTGGTCTTTCCCGAACCAGATGAACCAAGGATTGTGATAAATTCACCCTTATCAACTGTAAAGCTGAGATCAGGAATTACGACTTTATCGTTAAAACATTTCTCAACGTGTTTAAATTGAATAATTGGTTCTGTCATGCATTTGTACCTTTCTGATTAAAAAATCGAAGCTAATCATTGCCAATAAGGATAAAATCGCAACACTTGCCGCACCAATCACAACGTAGCTCATGTCATATAATCCCAACCCCGTAAAGATTAATGTCCCTAATCCGCCAGCACCGATATAAGTTGCTAAAGTCGCGCTAGCAATAATCTCAACTAATGCTAATTTTATCCCGTTTAGAATATACGGTAATGCAAGCGGAACTTCAATCTGGTGCCGTAACTGTTGCCGATTCATTCCAAGGGCTGTCCCAACTTCCTTATAAAGCGGACTAACTTCATTGAACCCGAGGATTGTATTGATTAACAATGGCGGAAGCGCCAGGACAATCAACGCAATCAAGGCGGGGACAATCCCTGTTCCAATAAACGGAATCAGCAAGAATAACAACGCCAAGCTAGGAATAATTCGTAACACCTGTGCAAACATCACACAAAAACGGACGACAGGTTTAATCCGTGATCCGATATACCCTAATGGCAGAGCAATAGCCATCGAAATCACCAATGTTACAACGGTAAGGAAAATATGCTGACCAACATATTGCCAGTATTGTCCGCTATTCGTTTGGAAGTATTGAATAATCTGATCTAGCAATCTACCACTCCCTATTCATACCTATAATGAAGGAGCAAATACCTAGTTACGAACACTAGCTATCCGCCCCTCGTTAACCTTATTTTATATTTTGATTATACCAATTTTTAGCAACTGTCTTGTAATTTTGCCCGTTAACATTAACTTTCTTATTCAGATTTGTCAGTTGCTTAGTTGTTAATTTAGCATCTACTTTATTTAATGCCTGTTCCATTTTAGGGTGACTTTTAGCAGCTTTTTTATTTACTACCGGAACTAAATTATATGGCGGCCAAATATTATTATTATCTTTCAACAAGGTAAATTTACCAGTTGCTAGTTGCCCATCGGTAGTTGAAACAGGAGCTGCCTGCGCTTTTTCTTGCTCCATAATCTTGTAAAGCAAGTTGACATCATAGTCTTTGATTGACTTAAAATTAAATTTACCATAAACCTTATTCATTTCTGGTAATGCATCAGCCCGTTTTTCAAATTCTCCTTGGGAGGCAAAGTTAATCTTCTTCGCGTTTTTCTGTAATTCACTTAAATTGGTAATGTGGTATTTCTTCGCATCCTTAGTCGGCATCGCTATTCCTTGACGATTATCACCTGGCGCATATTTGAATGTTGTTAACCCATCTTTTTGAATTCCATCATGTGCTAATTTAGCCATCTGACTAGCACTCTTGCCGGTTCCCTTCTTTTTAAGATATGCCTCAACAATTGTGCCAGTATAATCAGGATAAACATCGACTTCACCCTTTTGAGTAGCATTAAAAATCACATTATTTGAAATATTTGGCTTACGGGTAACCTTATAACCCTCATGTTCTAAAGCAAGGGCATAGATTTCACTAACCGTTTTACTTTCTGAAACATTTTTTGAACCAACAATAATCGGTCCATTACTGGAAGCACTTGCTATTGACGGTATAGTAGTACCTGCCAATAAGCTCGCAAGACTTAGCAGTGAAAGAGCAATAACTTTTTTCATTTTCATTTGCTTTTCTCCTAACTTGTAACTAAAAAAGTTCCAATCGATAAATTAATACTATAACCGCTAAATATGATTGTCAAGGTAACAGCAATTTAATATCCTTGACATCATGTAACTAATTAAATTACAATCACTATTAAAGGACTGATAATATGAAAATTTCAACTCGCTTTAGTGACAGTATTCATATTCTTGCTTTTATCGATATTTATCACGGTCTTATCCCATTGACAAGCAGTAATATCGCTAGCAGTATTGAGACTTCGCCAGTCGTTGTTCGGCGGTTGATGAGCGCGTTACACAAAGCCGGATTAATTAATACTGTTCACGGTGCAGCAGATCCAGAGCTTGCAAAATCACCTAAAGATATCTCGCTTTATGATGTTTTTCTTGCGATTGAAGGAGATGCCCACCTCTTTACAATTGATGAACGGACTAATCCTCAATGTATTGTTGGCGGTAATATTCAAGAGGCACTTGAAGGATTCTACCAGCAAGCAGAAATAGCCGCTAAAGCTAAACTCGCAACTACCAGTTTGCAGGATGTAATCAACACGATTCGCGTCAAACAAGCAGAAAAAGAAAGAAGGAGCCACCAATGAAATATATGATTACCGGTGCAACAGGACACCTTGGTCAACACGTTGTTAAACAATTAAGTAAACTTACAGCCCCAGAAAACATTCGTATCGGTGTGCACAATCCGGCAAAAGCTGCTCAATTTAAGGACGCAGGATATGAAATTGCGGCAATCGACTACCACGATGTTGACACGATGACGGCAGCATTTACCGGAATCGATGTAGTTATTTATATTCCAAGCATTACTTACTTGGTTAAGGACCGGATTGACGAATTTGAAAACTCATTAACTGCGATGCTTAAGGCAGGTGTTCATAATCTTGTCGACGTTAGTTTCATCGCTGACCAGTACAACAACCCATTTCAGATGGCTGGTTACTACGCTTACTTGCCTGCACGGCTTGCCAGTTCCGGACTTAAGTATGCGGTTGTTAAAAATTCACTATACGCTGACCCGCTAATTCCTTATCTTCCTGAACTAATCGAGCGACACAACATTATTTACCCTGTCG
Source organism: Limosilactobacillus albertensis (assembly GCF_014145555.1). Lineage (NCBI taxonomy): Bacteria > Bacillati > Bacillota > Bacilli > Lactobacillales > Lactobacillaceae > Limosilactobacillus > Limosilactobacillus albertensis. The sequence goes on along the minus strand of NZ_JACIVD010000023.1, from coordinate 49,431 downwards.
GCGATCAAGCAATGAGTTTTATTTCCCGCCAAGACAGCGCTGAGGCGATTGCTAACGTTGCAGTCAAACCATACCTAAGAGATAAGGGACAAAACTATCTTCTTACTATGAGCCAAAATTACACGATGCCCGAGCTTAGTTATATTATGACTAACGTTACTGGAAAAGAAATCGGCTATTCACCGGTTACCGTCAAACAATTTGCTGAAATTTATGCTGCTGAAGGCGATGGCAATGAGCTTGCCTCGATGTATCAAGCTGCTGCCATGGGACTAATGGATAAAGTAACTAATGATTTTGCGCATATCACTGGACACGAGCCAATGGATATGGAAGAATTCCTAAATAAAAACTACTAACTTATTCGCGAAAGGGGACATTCAGATGTTTATTCCGCCTCTTGGTATCGGACAAATCCACGCAATGCATGAACTATTTAAGACTAATCCTCAAGTAGCCGCGCTTGTATTAATTTTAATTATGGCAATTGCAATTTATTTTCGGTACCACCGTTAAGTGATTAATTGCGGAAAAGCAAGTAAAAAGCTAAACTCCAAGGATCGGCAAAATGGTCGATTCTTGGAGTTTCTTCTATATTAACTTAAAAAACAATCAAGATTAAAGCAAAAAACGAGGCTTCATCTACACAGTTTGTGTAAACGAAGCCTCATTCTTTCTATATCAGCATCTTTAATTATCTAAAGAACTCATTTAATCTGAACTCTGATTAATCCCTCTTTTCCTTATCTTCTTTACGTTTCTTTTTACCAGCAGCTAATCCCATCAAACCGGCACTCAATCCAAGCGCACCCAGTTCAGCAGCGGTCTTACCAGACTCATTCCCGGTTTGTGGTAACCGTTTAGCTTCCTGCTTTTCTGCCGGCTGTGCCGTTTGTTCAGGAGCTACAGAATTTACCGCCTGTGATTGGCTTGCTTGACTAGTAGCTTGCGAAGCAGTTGACGTTGTTGCTGATTGAGCCGACGTACTCTCCGCTGTTTCTGCTTCAGAGCCGTTAGATGCTACCGGTGTTTCTGGCGTTGCCGTTGGTGTTTCACTTGAAGCCTCACTAGCAGGTGTCTCTGATTCGTAAACAACCGGCGTATCAACTGATGGATCTGTTGGCGTTATTGCTGTTTCAGTTGTGACATAACCTGGAACAGTTGGTACTGTTTCATTTGGCATAACCTTAGTTGGATCATTTGGATCTGTTGGGTATTGCGGATGATCAACACCCGGAATTGCTGTACCATTTTGGTCAACTGGAATAATATGACCATTTGGCGCATAGGTAACAGTTACTTCTACATTATCTTCAGATGCCTTTTGTGAAGGTACTTCTGCCGTATCAGCATGATAACCGTCAATAACCGGTGTTTGTACAGCATCATAATTACTGTGTGAAGGCGTCCATGGTGATTCACTGACAATATCTCCAGTAACCCCATCAACTGTGACATAACGACTCCAATTAATTGTTTGAACATTATCAGCAGGGTTATGGTTTCCAGCCCCAATATAATGAACAGTTAATGTTGTTTGCTTTTGCGAAACCACATCGCTATTACCATGAGGGTTAATAACCGTCCCATGCTTCAGGGTAATCGTGTAAGTATGTCCATCATTGCTCTCATTAAACTTATTACCTGCATTGTTAGTGAACTCGTCTGTTACTAATACATAGCCGCCATGAACAAGCTTATCGATTTCATTTTGCGTGGTGTAGGTAATCTTATTGCCATAGTCACCAGTTACCTTATCTGAGTGAACTGTTCTACCCGTATTTGTATCAACATAATTTACGGTAAACGTTCCTTCAGTAACAACCGGGTTATAGGTTACCGGCGTATCTGTGCCAGGATCTTCTGGCGTTACTGTTGATGTGCTTGGTGTGTAGCCTGGAACTGTTGGTACTGCTTCATCAGGGGTAATACCTGTTGGATCACTTGGATCAGTTGGATATTGCGGATGATCAGCCCCTGGAATTGGCTTACCACTTGGATCAACTGGCACAATATGCCCATTGGCCGTGTATTGAACCTCAACAGTTTGACTAACCATCGTTACCTTAGAACCATCAACCTGATCCTTGTTAGCATGGTAGCCATCAACAATCGGTGTTTGTACCGACTTATAGCTTTCCTTATCACTAGTCCAGTTAGTACTACTGATAATATTACCCGTAACATTATCAACCGTGATTGACCGTGTCCATGTTGCATTTTGAACATTATCGGCAGGCGTCTGATCACCAGCACCAATATAATGAACGGTCTTGGTTACATTCATACTGTAATCAACATCACCAGCCGTTACTTTAGGACCAGTTGGATCGTTTGGATTAAGCGGATCTCCCGATGTACCTGGGTGTTGTGGGTTAAATGTAGTAGTACCGTGCTCAAAGTGAACAGTGTAATTTTGAGTTGTACTATCATCGTCATCAAACTGTGCACCAGATGCTGGATAATCGTTACTTACTAGCTTGTAACCCTTATTAGTTAATTCCTCAATTTGGCCCGTTGTCCGATATTCACTAATCGTTCCAGCCTTTCCAGTCAACTGATCTCGGTGCAAGGTTTGTCCAGTTACATCATCGATATAGGTAACAACCATCTCTTGGTTATTTGCAGGAGCAGGAGTTACCTTGTCTGGCGTGTACGTTACCGGCGTGTCAACACTAGGGTCTGTTGGCGTTACCGTTGGCGTACTTGGTGTGTAGCCTGGAATTGTTGGAACCGGTTCGTTTGGCATAACCTTTGTCGGATCGCTTGGGTCTGTTGGATACTGCGGTGTTGGTACATTCGTGATAGGCTTGCCAGCTGGATCTGTTGGTACAATCCTACCATTTGGCGTGTACGTTACATCATCAGTCACACTTGGCGTATCTGGGGTAGCAGTCTTACCACCAGCAGTTGACTTGTCCGCATGATAGCCATCAACAATCGGTGTATCGACCTTTCCAAACTCATGAGATCCAGTCCAGCTAGAAATTGATGTAACCTTACCTGTCACCTTATCCACGGTTACTGTTCTAGTAAACGCACCCTTAACTGTATCAACGTGAGTAGTCGATGGACGTCCATCACTGTAATGGTAAGTAATCGTTTGGTTACCGTCCATTACAAGGTTGCTGTGGTCAACATCGGATGGATACTTTGGACCAGTTGGATCTGTTGGATTTACCGGTTCACCTGGTGTAACAGGAGTTGGATCGTTTGGCGTTATTGTCTGGTGACCATGCTTTAATACAACTTTGAAGATTTGACTTGTCTTAGCATCATTATCAAAGACCGCACCGGTTGGGAAGCCATCACTAACTAATTCGTAGCCCCGATTTTCAAGTGCTTGAATCGTGGCAGCAGTACTGTAATTAATCTGACTGCCTGCCTTGCCAGTTAGGTTAGCAGATTGTTCAATCACGCTATTACCATTATCTTGGTCGATATATTGAACAACCGCATTCTGATTTTCTTCAGTTGGCGTTACCGGAGTTACTGGTGTTGTCGGCGTGTATGTTACTGGTGTGTCAACACTAGGATCTGTTGGTGTTACCGTTGGCGTACTTGGTGTATAGCCTGGGATAGTAGGAACTGATTCATTTGGCGTTACTTTACTTGGATCGTTTGGATCAGTAGGGTATTGCGGTGTTGGCGCATTTGGAATTGGGTTACCAGTTGGGTCAACCGGAATAATCTTACCATTAGCCGCATAAGTTACCGTTACCGTGTAGTTACTATCACCATGGGTTAAGGTAACACTCTTAACATTATTGCCATCGCCATCACGACTAACACTTGTTACATGATAACCTGCAATAACTGGTGTTTCTTGACCATTAACAGTTTGGCTGCTACTCCATGTCAATGGTGTAATCCATTGACCCGTAACTTTATCGATCTCGCCTTCCGCAGTGAAGTGAACAGTTTGCTCAATTGGATTATGGAGAGCATTACCATTACTGTCAACATAAGCAATTGTCCGCATAACATCCGTAGTCACTACACCAGAATCTGATGGATACTTCGGACCGGTTGGATCGCTTGGATTTACCGGTTCGCCTGGCTTACCAGGTTGCGTTGGGTTAATCGGCTGGTGACCATGTTTCAATACAACAGTATAAGTTTGCGTCGTATTATTATCTGAATCATAGGTTGCGCCAGCAGTGAAGCCATCATGAACAAGTTCGTATCCTTGATTTTCAAGGTCGGTCAGTGTTTCAGCAGTACTATAGTCAATCTTTGAACCGGCTTTTCCGGTCAAGGTACCAGAACTGGCAACTAAGCTACCGCCATTATCACTATCAATGTAGTTAACCACCGCATGTTGTTCCTCAACAGTTGGTGTTGGCGTTACCGGAACATAGACAACCTTCGTATCATCAGTTGGCGTTGTTGGCGTTACTGTTGGCACTTGTGGCGTGTAACCAGGAATTGCCGGAACCGGTTCATTAGGTACAACCGCTTTTGGATTATGCGGATCATTTGAATAACTTGGCGTTGGCGCATTTGGAATTGGATTACCAGTTGGATCAACTGGAATGATTCGACCAACCTTGCGGTAAACAATCTCGTCATTTGCGGTTGGTTTATCTGGAGTTACCGTCATACCGCCAGCGCTTGCCTTAGTTGCGACATAGCCTGGAATAACCGGTGCATCAACAACTGTGAAGGCATGGCTTTCTTCATTCCATGAACCATGGTTAATAACGGTATTAGTTGTTGTATCAATCGTATCCGGAGCCTTTATAAACTGACTATTTTGTGTATTGGCTTCACGAAGAGCATTACCATTTTCATCAACAAAGTGAACAACCTGACTTGCAGGAATATTCTGTCCGTTATCAGCACTCTTAGTACCATCAAGAACATAAACAACCGTTACATCGTAATCAGTAGCATTATGGTCAAGCTGGACACCTGCAACCTTAGTTCCATCAGCATCACGGCTAATGTAACCGATATGCATTCCGCTAACTGGTTCTGGAGTTAATCCATCAACATGCTGAGCTGATGTCCATGTAATTTGACCGCCTGGTGTAATTGTTCCATTTTGATCAACTGTAACAAGCTGGCCGGTAACTTCATCAACCGTTCCTGTACCAGTAAAGGTAACTGTTTGGGTAACCGGATTATGAACCGGTGTACCGGTTTGGGCGTTGATAAAGTTAATTGTCCGCGTAACCGTCTTTTGCAAGTCAGTCTTGCTATAACCAGCACCTGGATGTTGTGGATCAACTGATGTCGTATTATGCGTCAGGTGAACCGTAAAGTGGTTTTGTCCGCCCTTGACAAAGGTGTAACCGTCAGCTGGGAAGTCATTACCAGCAACCGTGTAACCCTTTGATTCATAGTCACTAATCGACTGGGTGGTCGTGTAACCGCTAGCCTTGCCTTCAAGACCATTTAAGGTATCAGTCTTCAAAGTCTCACCAGTTACATCATCAATGTAAGCAACTGTAGCTTGTAAGTTCTGCCGGTAAACGACATTTGTTGGCTTTGTTGGATCTTCTGGGGTAACCGTTGAAACATCTGGAGTATATCCTGAAATCGTTGGGACAGATTCGTTTGGCGTTACCTTGGTTGGATCACTTGGGTCGTTTGGATAGCTTGGTGTTGGCGCATTTGGAATTGGGTTACCAGTTGGGTCAACCGGGATAATTTGACTAACTTTATGATAAATAATCTCGTCATTTGCGGTTGGACTATCTGGGGTTACCGTCTCGCCACCAGCACTTGCTTTAGTTGCAATATAACCCGGAATAACCGGTGCATCAACAACTGTAAAGGTATGGCTTTCTTCATTCCATTGCCCTGGTATTACTTCATGTGTTTGATCGTTAGTAATATCACCCGGCTTCGTGAACGTCATTGATTGAACATTATCATCACGAAGCTTATGGCCTTGTTCATCGACAAAGGTAATTGTCTGCGATGCAGGAACATTAGTTACCTTACCAATCGTTTGACCATTAGCAACATAACCAACGGTAACTGTATAACTATTAGCATCATGTCCTAAGGTGACAGCCTTGACGCTCTTCGTCCCGTTACCATCAGCGCTGATAAAGCCAACATGCATTCCATCGACGGGATCTGGTGTTATTCCATCAACACCCTGATCAGCAGACCATGTTATATGGCCAGCTCCGGTAATCTTACCATTTTCAACTGTAACGAGTTTACCTGTTACTTCATCAACCGTTCCCGTACCAGTAAAGGTAACTGTTTGGGTAACCGGGTTATGAACCGGTGTACCAGTTTGGGCGTTGATAAAGTTAATTGTCCGTGTAACCGTCTTTTGCAAGTCAGTCTTATTGTAGCCAGCACCTGGACGTTGTGGGTCAACCGGTGTCGTCTTATGCGTCAAGTGAACCGTAAAGTGGTTTTGTCCGCCCTTGACAAAGGTGTAACCGTCAGCTGGGAAGTCATTACCAGCAACCGTGTAACCCTTTGCTTCATAGTCATTAATCGATTGGGCGGTTGTGTAGTCACTAGCCTTGCCTTCAAGACCATTTAAGGTATCAGTCTTCAAAGTCTCGCCAGTTACATCATCAATGTAAGCAACTGTAGCCTGTAAGGTTTGCCGGTAAACGACATTCGTTGACTTCGTTGGGTCTTCTGGAGTAACCGTTGAAACATCTGGAGTATATCCTGAAATCGTTGGGACAGATTCGTTTGGCGTTACCTTGGTTGGGTCACTTGGGTCGTTTGGATAGCTCGGTGTTGGCGCATTTGGAATTGGGTTACCAGTTGGGTCAACCGGGATAATTTGTCCAACCTTGCTATAGGTGATCGTAATATCAACATTGCTATCAGTAGGACTAACTGTTGAACCACCAACAGCGCCATTCGCAACCGGAGTACTTATCTTCGTAACAACATATCCTGGAATTACCGGAACATCAACTGTTTCAAAGTGCTGACTGTTAATATTCCATTGTCCTGGTGTTACTTTATGAGTTTGCTCATTGGTCTTATCACCACTCTTTGTAAAGTGCAACGTCTGACCAATAGCTTGTCGAATGATATTACCATCTTCGTCAACAAAATGAACAGTTTGGGTAACATCTGAGTTTGTCGGCGTACCAATTGTATAATCATCGCCAACATAAGCAACGATTACAGTGTAGTCACTACTTGTATGACTAAGGGTCGTCTTAGCAACATTATTTCCATCAGCATCACGACTAATGTAGCCAATATGCATATCACTTACTGACGGTGTCTTAATTCCATCAACGCTTCGATCAGCAGACCACGTCAAATGACCTGCACCGGTAATTTGTCCATTCTTATCAACTGAAACAAGTTGACCAGTAACCTTATCAACATTACCACTAGCAGTAAAGTGGACAGTTTGTGATCGGCTTGGTTGTCCCGCAAGCGGCTCATTAGTATCAGCATTTACAAACTCTACCGTCCGTGTAACATCCTTTTGCAGGTCGGTCTTGTTGTAGCCAGCACCTGGGTGTTCTGGGTCAACTGGTGTCGTTGCGTGACGGAAACTAATTGTAAATGTTTGATTACTGTTGAAGTTATTATCAAACTTCGGTGCGCCATTCTTGTCATAACCATTATCAACAAGGACATAACCCTTATTCTTAAGCGCAGCAATTTCATCAGTCGAACTGTAGTTAATAGTCGTATTAGCATCACCGGTTAAGTTACCAGATGTAGCAATCACTGCATTGTTCCCATCAAGGTCAATATAGTTTACTGTTGCGTTTTGAACATTTGTGTAAACAACCTTCGTGTCCTTAGTTGGGTCAGACGGCGTTACTGTTTGAGTTGGCGTTACTGGTGTGTAATTTGGAACCGTTGGAATTGGTTCGTTCGATGTTACCTTGGCTGGATCACTTGGATCATTTGGATAACTTGGTGTTGGCGCATTTGGAATTGGATTGCCATGCTGGTCAACCGGAATAATCTTGCCAACCTTGCTATAGGTAACTGTAATGTCAACATCGCCATCAGCATGACTGACAGTTGAACCACCAACAGTACCATTATTAATTGGTGTTGTCGTCTTAGTAACTACATATCCAGGAACAACCGGTACATTGACCGTTTGATATTGGAAACTATCATCGCCCCAAGTTGAATTATGAACAGTCCCATCAGGATCTGTAACCTTTGGCGTCTGCGTAAACGTTGAGGTTTGCGTATTAGCTTTGTAACCAGGAAGTTCATTACCGTTTTCATCAACAAAATGAACTACCTGCTTATGGGTAATAGTTTGCCCTTCTTCAGTCTTCGTGCCATTTGGAGCATAGTAAACATTAATTACAATGTCGTTGGAATCATTAGTAATGTGCGTAGCGTTAATAGCACCTTTGTGGTCAGCATTTGCGTAATTACCAGGCGTTACATTTACAATGCTGTATCCTGTAACTGCTTGTGCTGGCACAGCTGCAAAGTCGTGCCCATCAGCATTCCACTGTAACTGACCTGCTCCGATAATATTACCGTTCTTATCAACATTGACAAGCTGACCGGTAACCTTATCAACATTACCGCTAGCAGTAAAGGTAAAGCTATCAGTTACCGCTGGGTGACCTGGCATTGGATTTCCTTGGCTATCAAGGTAATTAATTGTCCGTGTAACCGTCTTTTGTAAGTCAGTCTTGCTATAACCAGCACCTGGGTGATCTGGATCAATTGGCGTAGTGTCATGACCCATTACGATTGTAAAGTGCTGATCCTTCTTGGCATCTTGATCAAAGACATCACCATTATGGAAGTCAGATGAAACAAACTTGTATCCCTGCGCTTCCAATCCAGCAATTGCGGTATCGGTACCATCAAAGCTAATCGTCTTACCCTGTTCGCCACTAGTCGTGAAGCTAGTTGTGATTCCAGGTACAACAATTTGTTGCTTATTATTGTCGCGATCAACAATTGTCAATGTAGCCTTCTCAACTTGCGTGTAAACCACTGGTGTATCCTTTGTTGGGTCAGTCGGATCTACAGTTGGTTGCGTTGGAATATAGCCTGGGACAGTTGGAACCGGTTCATGCGGATTAACCTTTGTTGGATCGGTTGGATCGTTGGTATATGGCTGACTAGGTACATTTGGCAATGGGGTCTTACCGTCTGGACCAACTGGCACAATATTACCAACCTTATGGTAGACAATTTCATCTTCTACATTTGGATTATCAATAGAAGCTGTCTTACCACCAGCACTAACTTTTTCCGCAACATAGCCCGGAATTTGTGGTGCATCAACAGTTCCAAACTGGTGACTTTCATGATCCCAGCTACCAGCCTTGGTTGTTTTACCAGTTGCTAGGTCGACCGTGTCCGGTGTTCGTGTAGCAGTAAAGTTTTCAACAATTGGTGAACGAAGCTCGTGTCCTGGATTATCACCGTCAATAATTTTAACGGTTTGTGTCATTACCTTTGTCTGACCATTAACGGTTGTCGTTCCGCTTTGCACGTAGTTAACCGTTACATCATAGCTCGTGTCATTGTGCGTTAATGTGGTTGCACCAACATTACCATTACCAGCATCGTCACGGCTGACATAACTAACCCTCATTCCATCAACTTCTGGCGATTTAACAGCATTAAGATCACCGTTACCAGTCCATGTTAATTCACCATTACCGATGATATTGCCGTTAGCGTCAACAGTGACATATTGACCTGTGACATTATCAAGAACACCGCTAGCAGTAAAGGTTACCTGCTGTTGTTTAGGCTGGGCAACAGTTTTACCTGTAGCAGCATCAACGTAATTAATTGTCCGCGTTAACCTCTTAGTTAAGTTAGCTGGTGATACACTATCTGGATATTTTGGTCCAGTAGGGTCATTAGGATTAATTGGTTGACTTGGCGTATGCGGTGTCTGTGGACCAACCGGTGTAGTGGCATGACGTAGAACAACCTGGTAAACCTGATTATTATTTACGTCAGAGAATACCTGACCGCCTTGGTTAAAGCCATCAGCTACTAATTCATAGCCACGATCTGTATATCCTTTAATTGCCGCTGCAGTACTATAGGTAATCTTGTCGTTATAATTACCCTTTACCGAATCAGTATGTAAGATAGCATCATTATTGCTCTGATCAACATATTGAACCGTTATTGTTCCTTGGTCGTGAACATACTCAACCGGTGTATCAGTACCAGGGTTAGATGGGGTAACTGTTGGCGTTACTGGATGGTAACCAGGAATTGTTGGTACCTCTTCTTTTGGCTCAACACCCGTTGGATCATTAGGGTTGGTAGGGTATTGTGGTGTTGGCGCATTCGGAATCTTATTACCGTCATGATCTACCGGAATAATATGACCGTTGGGACTATATGTTACCGTATCAGCAACATTTTCGTTGCCAACTGTAGCTGTCTTACCACCAGCAACAGCCTTATCAGCATGATAACCATTAACAACTGGTGTATTAGCATTATTAAAGCTATGTGACCCCGTCCATGGTGTCGTTTCTGTAACCTTACCAGTAACCTTGTCAACTGTTACTGTCCGCGTAAAGGCATCCTTAGCAGTATCAACATGGGTTGTAGCAGGCTTTGAACCATCTGAGTATTGGTAGGTAATGGTCTGAGTAGCGTCCTTAACCAAATTACTCCGCTGAACATCAGTTGGATACTTTGGCCCATCAGGATCATTAGGATTAATTGGAGTACCAGGGTCTACCGGTGTTGGATCAGTTGGTGTAATTGTTTGCGTACCATGACGAAGAACAATATTAAAGGTCTGTGGCGTACCGTAATTATCGGTATAGGTTACCCCGCCTGTTGGATAATTATTGCTTACTAATACATATCCTTGGTTGGTATAACTATCAATTGTCGGTTGTGCTCGATAACTATCAGTTGAACCAGCTTTACCGCTTAAGTTCTTAGTCTGAAGAACCTTACCTTCTGTTGCATCAATGTAGTTGACAACAGCCTGTTGTTCCTTAACTTCCGGTGTAACGTTCTTAGTGTAGTTAACAATGTAAGTCCGATTCAAATTAGAATCGCTGGCTTTAATCGTATCGCCGCCAACTTGAGCTTTATCAGCCGTATAACCCTCAACTGCCGGACTCTTAACCGTATTATAGGTCTGATCAGGACTCCAACCGTGGTCCTCAATAATTGTCCCATTTACCTGGTCAATGACTAATTCATGGCTAAATGTTAAGTTTTGGGTTTGAGTTGCGGGAGCCGTAAAGTCCTTATCAGCGCTTTGATAGATAACCGTCTGAGTACCAGTCTTTTGTAAACTATCCTTAGTGTAATTATGCTTTGGATCAGGGTTGTTAGGATTTACCGTTTCGTGCTTGTGTTGCAAAGTAATGGTAAAGACTTGTGATTGGTCAAAGTTATCGTCAAAGTTAGGAGCTGTCCCATTAGGATCAAACTTATTGCCGCCCTCGACTAATTCATAACCCTGACTAGCAAGCTGGTTCAATTCATCAGCACTGCTGTAGTTAATTTGCGAGCCGGATGCCCCGGTTAAATTACCAGAAGTCGTAATTACAGCATTGTTGTTATCCTGGTCAATGTAGTTAACAACTGCCGTTTGCGTGTTAGTGTAAACAACCGTTGTATCACCTGTTGGATTGGCAGTTGGATTCTTAACCGAACCATCAGGATTAATTGTTGGTTGGTCAGGGACAACGCGGTATCCAGGAATAGTTGGTGCTGTTGTATTTGGTGTAATCTTCGTAGGATCAGTTGGATCATTGCCATATTGCGGTTGGGTAGCACCTGGAATTGGCTTACCAGACTGGTCAACCGGAATAACATGACCATTTGGCCGGTAGTTAACTGTTTCGGTTAAGTTATCCATCGTTACCGTCTTGGCAGGTACATTTGCCTTATCTGCTGTGTAACCATCAACTACAGGTGTATTAATTTCACTATAGTTAGCTTTATCTGCTTCCCATGGCGTTGCAGATTTAACTTGGTTAGTGACGGTATCAACGGTCAATGTCCGATTCCATTCAGCATTTTGCGTATTCTTTGCTGGCGTCTTCTTGCCGGCACCTTGGTAGTTAACCGTTGAAGTTACTTTCCGAGTGTAGTCATCGGTATTAATACCGGTCCGTGGGTGATCCTTATTAACATCAGTCGTACCATGAACAAAGTGAACCTCAAAGGATTGAGTAGTGTTGTTATCATTATCAAATGTTACCCCATCTGCAGGATACGTATCACTACCTGTAACTAGGACGTAACCCTTGTTGACGTAATTATCAATTGTTGGTTGTGTCCGATAATCACTAGTCGTACCAGCCTTGCCACTTAAGTTTTGTGCGCTAAGAGTTGTGCCGGTAGTGTCATCAATATAGGTGACGACCGCTTGCTGATCAACATCAGGTGCAACTGGTGAATAGGTAACAGTGTAATAGGTATTAATGTTACCGGCCCCGGTTTGTGGATCGACGGAAACCGGTGAACCACCTGCTGTTACTTCGCTCGCCTTATAGCCAGAAACGCTTGGTGTAGGTACGCTACTGTAATTATTACCAGCAATCTTCCAACCATCATCATGGAGAACCCGACCAGTAACTGAATCAATCGTTAACGTATGGTTGAATGTTACGTGCTGGGTATTATCCTTTGGTGTATTTTCTCCCGCACCAACATAATGCACTGTTTGAGTTCCAGTCCTAGTGAGGTCTTCCGTCTTAAAGCCATGTTGCGGATCAGGATCTTTTGGTGTAACCGTCTTTGACCCGTGCTTTAAGGTCACAGTGTAGATTTGGGTAGCATTAAAGTCTTCATCATAATTTGGCGCAGTTCCCACTGGATCAAAGCCATTAGTTTCAAGAACATAACCTTGCTTTCCAAGAGAAGCCAAAGTCTCTGCAGTACTGTAATTGATCTTTGAGTCAGAAGCACCGCTCAATACTCCTGATGTTGCAACTTGGCGATTGCCCTCATCGGCATCAACATAGTTTACAATCGCATTTTGGGTATTGTCATATACTACTGGCGTATCCTGAGTTGGATCTGTTGGCGTAACAGTATTTACTGATGGACGGTAACCAGGAATAGACGGTACAGATTCACCAGGTGTAACCTTCGTTGGATCTGTTGGATCATTAACGTATGGCTTGTTTGGTTCTGGCTTACCTGTCGTTGGGTTCGTAATTGGGTTACCATTCTTATCTTGTGGCACAATATTACCAATCTTGTGGTAGGTTACTGTTACTTCACGGTTAGGGTTCTTTTGCGTAACGTCTAATCCGGCAACGCTCTTGACTTCTGCAACGTAACCATCAACGACTGGGACATTAACACTATTATAGGAATGAAGTTGGTCGTTCCAACCGGTGCCATGAGTAACGGTATCACCAGACTTGTCATAAACTGTGTCGCCATCATAGGTAAAGGTAAAGTTATTTTGCACATTATCAGCATGAACCGTCTTGCCTTGGTCATCAACAAAGTGAACTGTCATGCTGGTTGGAATTGCATCTTTGTTTACTTTATGGGTGCCATCAGCGGCATAATGGATCGTAATTACTGAGTTAGCGCTATCATGGTTAACGGTCTTAGCACTAACAGCCCCATCTTTAGCAACTGAATCAGTGGTATCAGCATCAACATGATCGACATGCATATTCCGAACCGATTGAGCAGGTACTTTCCCGAGGCTTTGATCTCCACTCCAAGTTAGTTGACCAGCACCGGTGATATTGCCATTCTTATCAACAGATACCAGGTTGCCTGTTACCTCATCAATTGTCCCGTTAGCAGTAAAGTGGGCAGTTTGGTTTACAACAGGGGCAACTGGAGCACCATTAGCATCAACATAGTTTACTGTCCGGGTAACATCTTTTTGTAAGTCGGTGTTTCGAAGACCATCCTTATTACCAGGATTATCCGGTGTTACTGGGCGAGTTGCATGAACAACATGAACTTCATAGTTTCCACCATTAGTTGGCATCAAGCCTTTAAGGTTAGCATCAGCAAAGCTATCACTAACAATCTTATAGTGTTGGCCTTCAAGAGCCTGCTTAGTAATTGTCGTTGAGTAATTAAGCTGTGTACCTGGCTTACCCGTAATTGTTGCGTCATAACCGCTTAAGTTTTGCTTACCAACTGTCGAATCATCAATGTAATGAATCGTAACAGTTTGGTCTTGAACCGGAACAGGTGAGTAAACAACATACTCCGTAACCGGTTCTGCACCGTATTGAGCATTGGCACTAGCAACGCTTGAACGGTTGACTGTATAGTTAGTAACACTTGGACTATCTACTGCTGCAAAATTACCATCTGCTTGCCAGTCAAGGTCAGCTTCATTCATCTTCGCACCGGCAACCGTCTTGCCATTAACTGTCTTTGTTGATACAAGATCACCAGTTACGGCGTCAATATCTCCCGTTGCAGTAAAGTTTACAGTTTGATCTTTGTTAGTAATACTTGGATCAACTGTAGACATCATTGCTAAATCGGCTGGGTTGTAATTAGCGGCATTATTGCTATTTACTTTATAAACAATGTGCCGAACTGCCAAACCAGTATAGTTTTTAGCAGTTACCCCATGTTGGAAATGAACAACAAACTTTTGTGTGGTGTCACCGTCATTATCAAAGTTACCAAAGTTAGCAGCGTCATAATTAGTATTTGAAAGAACATCATCATTATCGCCTGTAACAGTGGTTAATACGTAGCCCTGCTTGGTTAGGTCATTTACGACATTATTAGCATTATTAAAGCTAATTTCGGTTCCGGCATCCCCGCTAGCAGTAATCCCAGTGTGAATCTCGTTACCAGTTGTATCGTCAACAAAGGTTAATTGAGCAGCTTGTTCCGCATCCTTTACTAAGTTAACAACAACCTCAATATCACTGTCGCCTGCTTTAACACTATCAGCGATAACATTGCCATGACCATCGCTTTGTGCTTCTGGAGTAACACTTGCAACATGGTAATTAACAGGAACATTGGTATTTACAGCGCCCAAGGTTACTTGATTGCCATCACCAGTCGTTGTTACCCCATTATTATCATAACTGTAAGTCCAAGTAAGTTGCCCAGTCGTTGGATATCCTTGACTGTCCTTGACAATATCACCATTACTATCAAGATTTACTAGCTTACCAGTTACTTCATCAATGGTTCCTTCACCATCAAATGTAACCTTCTGGGTAACTGAAGGCATACTGATCCCGTCACCAGTATAATTAATTGTTCGGGTAACCGTCTTTTGAAGATCAGTTGCCTTATAGCCGTTATCTGGTTCTGGATTGTTATGGTCGATATGCTTAGTAGCATGACGGAAGTGAACAGTAAAGGTTTGGTTTGTAGCGGTATCGTTATCGTAGTTTGGCAGAGTAAAGTTACTAAAGCTGTTACCCTGACCTGTGACGCCTGTTCCTGTAACTCCACTAAAGACATAGTTTTGTCCGGTTATATCATTAATTATACTTTGAGCATCCTTAGCGGTATTCTTTGTATCACTAAAGCTAATTGCTGTGTCAGCCTTACCGTCAGCAGTAAGGTCATCGTGCAAGTTGTTGCTTGGATTATCGTCGTCAACAAACTTTAGAGTAGCAGCTTGCTTATCTTGTTTAACGTAATCAACGTAAACAGGTTCTGCAGTCACTGTTCCTTTATCTTTAGCAATAGAATTAATATCATTAAGGTAATCGCTAACTGTTACATTCTTGCCATTTTTCTGTACATTTGTGTATATGCCTTTATCAGAAACAGTAACAACATTTTGCTTTAAGACATCCGCACCAGCAACTTCTGATGTAGAAGTAGTATATTCATCAGTACCGATTTTAGCTGTTGGTGTCTTGAAGCCCGCAAATTTTGCGTTTTCTTTTGTGGCTGGAACCCATGTCAACGAACCTTTTACCAGTGATCCATCAGCGTTCGTTTTAGCTATATAACTAGTAGCAACGGTCTTACCATTAATTAATTTTGGCACAAGTTTATTATTTTGTAGCTCAGCAATTACCGGATTATTATTTTTATCGACTGTTACCAAGTTACCATTAGCATCTACCGGCATTCCCTGACCATTAGTCTCAACTTCTACTAATTCACCTGTTGCTACATCAACAAAACCGGTCCCGATATATTGAGTCGATTGCTTATTAATAACCGTACTTCCATCGGGCATTGTTAAGTCATTTGCCGAAATCGGTTGTTCTTGACCTGCTGCGTCTTTATATTGATAGATTACATCTCGCGTAATATTCTGTGTTAATGTTTCCTTTGTGTAATTAGAATCAGGAAGCGGATGATCAGGGTTAATAGGACGAATTGCGGCATCTTGTGACATAATAACTAATCGTTGTGAGTAAGTGGAGTAGAATCCATTCTTCATATCAGCAAAATCCGCACCGTTATTTGACTTATTAGAAGTAGCGCCATCTTTAAAAGTGACCATCGCTTGAGCATATGAGCCAGCTCCACCATATTGATATAATGGAACGCTAAAGCTTTGGACATTACTCCAGGTTTGGTTAGCAGACTTAGTGAACGCTGCAATATTTTCATCAACAGTCTTATTTGGATCATACTGAACCGCGCTTAATAACTGCCCATTCCTATCTGTTGCTTGTTTACCGACTGCTGAAACATTAGCAACAGGTTTAGCACCGTTACCAGTTGCATCATTCCATTTGAAGACGACGTAATTCCCGTTACCAGCTAAACGGTAATTATCATTGAGCTCTTGCATTGCTGCTTTGTCGCCGCCACGAGCTTTACTTACTAAGCTGGCTTCAGCACTACCACCATCAAAGAACAGTAAATTACCATTACCGGCCATTCCACCGCCACCGGTAAATCCACTGTTATAAACATCCTTTTCAAGGTTGACATACTTAACCTTACCAAAGTCGAACTTAATCGATTGTGAACTTGGGTGCGGGATAGAGATTAATTCCTCATCACCTTGATAGGCATCACTTTGGACATCAAGAGTCGAGCCATCACCAACATAGATATATGGATTACTTGTCGATTCGACAGAGTTAATCTGAATATTATCGTTATAGTTGTGGTTACTCCGGTTAATTAAGCGAACTTTAAGGGTTGCACCGTTTTGAACATAGATCTTACCATCTTCACCAAGGGCAAAGTAGTTATTTTCACTATAATAACCACTATTGTTCTTGCCATCAGACAGCATATTAAGGGTTGCACCTTCATCGACATACATCTTACTGTAGTCAGCAAGATCCATTCCGTTACCGTTACCATAATTTGCAACGGTAATCGTACTATATTGTCCACTATGGAACGTTGACCGGACTCCAAGAACAAAGCCGTCACGACCACTCATATTAACGATTGTACCATCGCCAAAACTAACAGTATTTTGAATTTGCGGATGGCTTGATTCAAATGATTGATGTCCAACATCCCCGCGGCCAACATAATTTGCATTACTATAAGCATCATTATTAACATGGTATGCGCCTAGCGAAATATCGCGACCAAAACCGGCTTTGATTGTAATAGAGGCGTTCTTACCACTTGCAACCGTTCCGTTATTATTAACCCGGATACCAGTATTGTGAATTGCAATTCCAGCCTTAGATTCTCCTGCCTTAATCTGTTCTGCCGTATAGTCACCATGGTTTAGGTTGATATTTAATGTAGCATTATCGCCAACTAATAAGTGTCCATTATTGGTTACTGTTCCAGCATCATTAGAAGAAGTTCTAATAAGTCCATCAGCTAAGACAATCCCGTCACCATCAACAGAGCGAGTAATAGTTAAGGTTGCGCCTTTATTAATTGTCAAATTAGAAGCATTAATGTTTGCGGTTGCCCGTAAATTAACATTAATAGCTGCATTATTTGCTGTTGTTACCGCGTTAGTTACCGCATCTTGATAACTTGCATTTTTGGTGTACTGATCACCATATCCATGAGTATCGCCACCATTATCATAAAGGCCTTGTTGAGCTGCTAACGCTGGAGTAGTAGTGCTTACGTCAGATGATACATTACCATTAATGTATACATCCGTATCGCCACCACCGTTATAAAGGGCAGAACCTGTCGCTTTAACATTATTAAATGTTACAGTGTTCTTATTACCGGTTTGCCATAAGTCTAATGCGCCAATTTGGCTATCCGCACCGTTAATTTGGGTGCCATCAAAGGTAATATTCCATGATGAATTACCGCCTAATTTAATCGCACTCCGATACTTGTCAAGGTTAAGCGTACCACCCTTAATTGTTACCGTGTGTCCATTAGTAGCTATTGGATCGCTATTATTCTCTGACCAAGCAATACTCTCGGCATTAGCATTGACATCACTAAGTCGCCACCTATTGCTTTGGGAACTATTCCAATTTTTAGTTAAATTACCCGTATAGTTATTAGGGAATCTTGGTGCACCTAATGTATCACCGACATCAATTTGCCCGTCAATGTTAATTTGAGTAATACTGCTATCTTGCAAAGCACTCTTAAATTGGTTCCAATCAGTAACCGTTTCAGTATTGCCTTGAACCGTACCCTGATCTGTATTCGTATTATTACCTAGCAGGTCGCTCAAACTAAACAGACTAGTCCCATACAAACTAGCTGCATTGGCACCCGCATTATTAGCGTCGTTACCTGTGTTTTGGACGTTAGCACTGTTTTCGCTTTGTGCTTGTGCCGCCATTGTCTGAAGACTGTTAGCTACATTGCTGTAATTAACATTATTAGCATTCAATGCTTGCGACTGATCCTGTCCGGCTGCTGCTTTAACGTCAAAGGTTGCTGCTTCGCTTTGTTGAATGGCTTTGCTAGTGCTTTGATTAACCGCCTGCTGATACTGGTCAGCAACATCGGTCTTAACATCCCCCGCCGGATTAACCACAGCCGCTTGTGCATTTGTATTAGCGCTTGTAGCTGTTTTTAGTGTTTCACTATTCGCACTATTTAATACTAAATTATGATCTGTTTGTTCCGCAGACTCGTCATTATTATCCGTAGTCGAAGCTGCATTATCTGTATTAGCAGATGCTGTTGTGCCAGCAAATGCTACACCCAAAAGAACAGACGTTACCCCAACGGTCAGTTTCTTGATCGTAAAACGCTGCTTCTTTGAAGTATACATATCGTCATGCAGACTTCGGTTATCTTTTGATACCATATTTAATTTTACCCCCTTGAATTTAAGCTCCCTAACTTAGAAAGTATTTCTAATTTGCTTCAATTCATCTCCTACTATACTCCTATTAACGTATTTTGTGTTAAATAGTCAAAAAAATATTTATAGTATTTTTATTTATCATAAATAAACACCCCGAACAAACAAAGCGCTTTCTTCCTTGTGCGAGCGATTCAGCTATTATTATTGTTCGGTCCTATCACGAATAAAAAAGGCTTATATTCTGATAAGAACAATAATTATTTTAATAAAAAGCAAGCATAAAACTTACAAGCACATGTTGGGGCGTTTCCTTGTGATAATAGATATTGCCCATTTTTTCGTTTTTCCATGACAAAGCAAGCAGTTTTCACGTAAAACTCTTATAATAAAGATAACCAAGTTAAGTTTCGGGAGGTTGCCATGAAAAAATTTTCCAATAAGCAAAAATTAATAACTATTCTAGTAATTGCTGCAATTGCGGTTATACTTCAATTCGCCTTTCATCAGCAATTACTAGCACAAATTTTGGTAACAATCGTTGGGGCAATTGTTGCATTCTCAATGTTTATCGGGATGATCAAAACTCTCCGCAGCGGCAAATACGGAGTTGACCTGCTCGCTATTTTGGCAGTTGTTGCCACCCTTTCCGTCAGCGAATACTGGGCAGCAATGGTTATCTTAGTAATGCTTACCGGCGGAGACGCGCTTGAGGACTACGCAGCTAAAAAAGCAAATACTGAGCTTAAAGCCCTCCTTGATAATTCTCCTCATACAGCACACTTAATATGTAATAACGGAACGAAAGACATTCCTGTCAACGATGTTAAGGTTAATGACCTAATAACTGTCAAGCCGGGTGAGCTGGTTCCAGTCGATGGCTTTATAAAAAAGGGGAGCGGATTATTTGATGAGTCCTCATTAACCGGAGAGTCGCGGCCAGTCTCAAAAGCCACCGGTGATGAAGTAATGTCAGGATCAGTTAACGGCGACCACGCCATTACCTTGCAAGTAACTAAGCTGGCAAAAGATAGTCAATACCAGCAGCTTGTTAAACTGGTTAAGGAAGCTGAATCAACCCCTGCGCATTTTGTTCGGCTTGCTGATCGTTATGCTGTCCCATTTACAATTATTGCGATTATTATCTCTTTGATTGCCTGGGCGTTATCTGGTCGACCAGAGCGTTTTGCGGAAGTCTTAGTTGTTGCTTCCCCGTGTCCATTAATTTTAGCGGCACCTGTGGCAATGGTGTCCGGTATGAGCAGGGCATCACGGAACGGAATTGTTGTGAAAACAGGAAGCGTCCTCGAAAAACTTTCTGCTGCAAAAACGGGGGCCTTTGATAAAACAGGAACTATTACCAGCGGGCAGTTAACCGTCGATAAAATCTTGGCAGCAGAACAAATCGATTCAACACAGCTCTTACATTACGCCGCAAGCGCAGAACAACAATCATCGCACATCTTAGCACGGTCCCTGCTTTCCTATGCAACAGCTGATAACATCTCCTTATCCCCAGTCGACCAGCTTGAAGAAATAACCGGGAAGGGAATTTTAGCAACCGTTGATGGTCATGATGTTAAGGTCGGCAAATTAAAATTTGTATCGCCCGAAGATATTGATCGAATGGTCGCATCGACGGCTATCTATATTAGTGTTGACGGTCAATACTACGGTGCTATTACTTTTACAGACCACATTCGTCCAGAAGCAAAGCAAACAATGCAGCGGTTAAAAGAGCTCGGTGTTACTAACCTATTAATGCTTACCGGAGATCAAGCAGTCATTGCAGATAAGGTCGCGCAACAAGTCGGCATCACCCAGGTAAAAGCCGACTTGCTTCCCCAGGATAAAATCAAAGCCCTAAAAGCTATTCCTACCACTGAACATCCTGTTTTCATGGTCGGCGATGGTGTCAATGACGCGCCTTCCTTAGCAACAGCTGATGTCGGTATTGCAATGGGCGCTCATGGATCAACAGCCGCTAGTGAATCTGCTACTGTTGTTATCCTCAAAGATGATCTTTCACGAGTTGCCAAAGCAGTTACAATTTCACAGGAAACCCTAAAAATAGCCAAGCAAGCCGTTTTAATCGGTATTGCCATCTGTACTATCCTAATGCTTATCGCCAGCACAGGAATTATCCCCGCATTCTTGGGGGCAATGTTACAAGAAGTAATCGACACTGTTTCTATTTTGTGGGCACTAAAAGCACGAAAAATGACAAATTAACGCTAAAAAGCAGAGAAAGAGGTTTTTGCACCTTATTTCCCTGCTTTTATACTTTATTTATTTTCTGAATACAACTTTTGTACTGCTTGAATATCAGTTGGCTGAATTGTGTAGAACGAGCCAGCTGGTTGCATCACTGAAACAGCATTTGTATGATCAAGGCCAATTGCATGACCAAGTTCATGTTCTGCCGTATTTACAATCCTTTCCTGACTATAACCGTAATTTGGATCAGTTAAGTAATATGTATTGAGATAAACCGTTGCATGCATAAACTTTCTGGTTAATGAATTAGATGAGGTTTTCGTTAATCCTGCCGCATTTGAATCAGAACGATTCATCGTTGTTACAACAATATCGGCCTTGCTTTGATTATTCACTGGTTTAAATGTAAATGTACCAGTTTGATTCCAGTTTTGAATTGCAGTATTTGCCGCCGCATCGAGTTGCGCATTATTTGTATTCACATAGATTGTTGCCTGATTCGTTGCCCAACGCCCAGTAGAGGAAATCGAAGTTTGTGTACTTGTTTGCTGCTCAGTCGTTGGTTCCTGCTGATTTTTAGAAGAACTATTATTTGCATCACTTAAGTGGAGGTTAGAATTATCGTTTGAATTTGCATCACCTTTGCCAATCAGCTCAGCAATTCGGTTACGAACGTTCCATGCAGTTTGGTTTGTCGTTGCTTGAACCTCTGCATCATTGAAATAAAGCCATCCTCCACCTACTACAAGTCCTAAAATAATTATCCGCTTAAGCAGTCGAAAAATGAAATTTATCTCGTTCACCTTCTTTCAATTACTAACAATTATAAAAAGCTAATCGGGATAAATCGTGAACTAAATTTTAAATTTTGGTAACGATCAATAACAATTTAATTCTCGCCATAAGTCACGAGCATAAAACTTTAAAATTTGTTCAATTGCCACAACATCGTTCTGTGCTTGATGATACTTTATCGGTGGAAAGTGTAGCAACCGGCACATTTTTTCAAGACTAATGCCGCTTTTGTTTTTCCATACTTCCTTAGCAACTAATCTTTCTAGATCAAGGGATTGAATAGTACGCCATGGTCGTTCGTCCTTAGCAAGCTTCAAACGGTTAGCCTCCCGATTTAACAGTTCAAAATCGGTACTATTATCCCAGCTGACAATATAATCCGGCTGCTCAATATCAATAAAGTTAAAGATTCGCTGAAAAATCTGTTCAATACTGTATGTAGCTGCCTCAGAAAAACGCAAATCATATTGTTGTAAAAATGACAATTGACGGTCCGCTGGCATATTGTTGGCATATAAATGGTAATTAAAACTACTATGACCCTCAAACATACGTCCTGCGATCTGTGCAACACAATTCTTATGTTTCTTTTGATCCTGATAAAATTCCAGGTCGAGGATTAAAAGCCGCGCGTCCCCATTTAAAACCTGTCGTAATTGACCAAAATCCTCAATCTTTGAAGCCTTCCTGCCCGCACTGCTTAACTTTTCTTTTGTTGGTAATGAATGTAATATCATTGTAGTTACCGGCAAAAAGGAGCCGAAATGAATAATCGGCGTTGTATCCTGCATTGTGTATGCCCCCTAAACGTATGTTCGATTAATTATATCATATAAACAATGGCGGGCGAAACCAAAGTCAATAAATTTTAGAGATAAAAAAGGCGGAAATAACTTCAATAATAAGTAGTCATTTCCACTCTCTTATTCACGATTAATGTAAACATGTAATAAAGGTAATTAAGCCAAAGATAATTCCCGGAAAGTTTGCCCAGAAAACAGGCCAATCACGTTGTTGTTTGAAATAAGCATAAATACACCATAATGTGCAGTTAAGCGCTGCTACCAACGGCTGTAAGGGAGCACCATAATTACCCGCGAGATTATTCTTAATCTGCGAAATGTAGGATACGTACATCAAAATAGCTACAACAGTCGCAACCTTGCTCAAGATATCAATAAATTTTGTTTCTTGAACAACCGACTTTGCCCCTTTTGCATCCTTGGATTTTTCAACTAAATGTGCTGCTTTCATCATCGTCTCTCCTCAATCAAAACTTTTTAGTAAAACGTTTTATATTGATGACATAGTATCTATGATCACTAATATACAATATTAATATTTTACGTTTTTCTTTAATATAAAAGCTCTGACTGCAGTTGGGACTAATATATTCACGTTATTATCCTATAACTTTGTTCAATAAAATTCAAACTAAACAATCGTCTTATTTAAGCGTTTTAAGTGACAGGACGTTTATTATTAGTATAATTTCTAAATATATAGAAGAATTAAAATTGGAGGATTTTCAATGGAAACTATCAAAAATATTATCATCGGCTTTGGTAAGGGCGGAAAGACGCTTGCCAAATTTCTTGCTCAACACGGCGAGCAGGTTCTTGTTGTTGAAAAATCAAAACAAATGTATGGCGGAACCTGCATCAATATTGCCTGTCTCCCTTCCAAGCGTTTGATTATTGAAGCTGCGCATGGAACATCATTTGAAGACGCAGTAGACGGCAAAAATGTAATGACTGCTCAATTACGTCAAAAAAATTATCAAATGCTGGCTAGTGAAGATAACATTACTGTCCTAGATGGAACTGCTCATTTCACCGGTAACCATACAATTAACGTTCAAACGCCTGATGGTAAGGAACTGGCCTACAAGGGTGAGCGAATCTTTATCAACACTGGCGCAACTCCAACTATTCCTGATATTCCGGGGTTAAAAAACAGTCCATTCTTATTAAATTCAACCGATGCAATGAATCAAGATAAGCTCCCCCGTGAACTTGTTATTATTGGTGGCGGCTATATTGGGCTTGAATTCGCAAATATGTTTGCTTCCTTTGGTTCGCGTGTCACTATCCTTGACCACCATAAGTCATTGCTTCCTCGTGAAGACGATGATGTTGCTGAAATGGTGATCCAAAACTTTAAGGATAATGGCGTAAAATTTGAAGTTGGCGTTAACATTAAAGATATTAGCGAACAAGACGAACAGGCAGCTATTACCTTTACCCGAGGCGACAACCATGAAATAACCATTTTTGCCGATAAAATTTTAGCAGCTACTGGACGACAACCAGAAACGGCAAGCCTTGACCTTCAAAACACTGATATTAAGGTCGATAAGAAAGGCGCTATTGTTGTCAATGACTTGTTGCAGACCAACGTCCCGAATGTTTGGGCGATCGGGGATGTAAAAGGCGGTCCTCAATTTACCTACATCTCACTTGACGACTTCCGCATTATTAAAGATGAATTGTTCGGTAACAAAGAACGGCGAGTTAGTGATCGTTTAATTGTTCCCACCAATGTATTTATTGAACCATCCCTTGCCCAAGTTGGACTCACAGAAAAAAAAGCCCAAAAACAAGGAAAAGACTACCTGCTCTTCAAAATGCCTGCTGCTGCTATTCCAAAAGCCAAGGTATTGAAGGATACACGGGGGCTGCTTAAGGTTTTAGTTGATCCACAAACAAACTTAATTATCGGTGCAACATTATATATTCAAGAAGCCCAGGAAATCATCAATATGATCGTCTTAGCAATGCGCGCAAAACTTCCATACCAAATGCTTCGTGATCAAATCTACACTCACCCAACCATCAGTGAAGCTTTTAACGACTTATTTAAGAATCCGGTCAATAATTAATAAATAACGGCCTCGAATGTTTAGTCCTGTCTAAGCATCCGAAGCCGTTATTTTATTTATAATTTATTATCAAGTCGATCAATTAGCTTTGAAATATGATTATTAAGCTGATCAATCATATCCTTTTGTTCATCAATATGTTCTTGTTGGCGCTCAATTGTATCGCGTAACTCATCTTTTTTGCTTTGCTTATTCTTCTTTTGACTCTTCTTTAGGGACTTGACTAATGCTCCCATCGTATTGACATCATATTCATTCAATAAGCCAGCTAATTCATCTAACTTAACGTCTTGAATTGAACGCTTATCGTTAGTTTTTACCTTTCCTTTTGCCATAATATTCATCTTCTTTCTACCACTTTAATTATAGATGATTCAGCCAAAAACAAAAGCAATATGGTCACCGCTTACATCTCGAGCAAATTCATCATCGCTGTCGTTAAAGGATGCTCTAATACTAGGTTCATCCCCACTGTCGGCTTTTTCTTTGGTCCAACTAATTCTTCTTTTACCGTTTCAGCTTGAATATGAGCAGGACCTAAATAATAGAATTCCTTGCCAACCGCGTCACTCTGCTTTACAAACAAGTGCAGTTTTACTTGTGGTTTACCTGCTTTAACCCCTGCTAGAAGTCGTTGTACTTCATCAGATGAAAGATGCCGCGGGGTTCGCGTATACCACCGCAGCGATCGGCCATCTTGGAACTGGTTATTGTAGATAGCATTTCTTTTTTTTGCTGAATCTTTTTGATAAGTAATAAAGATTGGGCACACATCTTCTGCTACCCGGTATCCATATAAGGGCGCACTCACATCTAATGGCCAATTTAATAATCGACAGACATCTTTTCGATCGTATTGTTGATAAAGTGTAAATGACTGCTTGAAGTCATACTGCTTAGCTATTTCACGACCCGTCGTCAATATATCAACAAATAATCGTTTAAAATCATCATGAATTTTTAGACCTGCGCTAATCCTTGAATTAAACCGATAAGTTAACAAATCCTGATGATCAACTAGCGGTTCGCCGCCATATTGGTCTTTTCTTAATTTCTTACCGGCTTTCACATTAAAGAACCGCAAACTTAAAATGTCATCAACTGATTGTAAAACCTCAGGCGAGACACGGATATTTTGGCGCATTAATTCTGCTTTAAAAGCATCAATTGAATATGGACCGTGAAGCAAATGTTGAAGGAGGATAAGTTCATGCGGCCGTTTCCCGTTAAGGATTTCTTTAGTCAAGAAATTTAACACCTGACGTTCATAATCAGTTAATTTAAGATCAACGCCCATTTTTTCTAGGAATTCACCATAATGCTTAAGCTGCGTATTTTGCGCAAATACTAACGGATCAACCGAACCATAATGGTAAAAATCATTAAGCAATGGCGGCCTTCCTAGTTGAGCGGCTAATTCATGATAGGCTTGGCGCAATTCTTTCATTGAGTCTAACTTAACCTTATCAAGCGATGCTAGAATTTGCTCTTCAGCAACTTTCGTAAAGTTAATTGTTGACACATCAAGGTTTGCAGGCAATTTGACTTCGCAACGAGCGCAATCCTTACTTCGGCTATTATCTTGATTCAGTGCCATGGGGATCATATAGTTGTGCTGATAATTTCCAATAAAATCAATTACTGTTACAAACTCTTTCCCCGGATATTTTCTTAAACCGCGGCCTAATTGTTGCGTAAAAACGATTGGTGACTGCGTATTACGCATCATCACAATCTGATTTAATGAAGGAATATCGACACCTTCATTAAAAAGATCAACAGTGATAATATACTCGAGCTTTCCCGCCTCAAGCTGTTTAACCGCATTTAACCGTTCTTGACTGCTGTTTTGATTAGTTAACGCGATTGCTGGATGATGGGAAGCACTAAATAAGGCTGCTAATTCTTTTGCCTCTGCCTGACGACTGCAAAAGACCAGTCCCCGCGCTTGATTACCACAATAACCATAGTAATCTAACTGGTCAAGAATATACTTAACCCGCTTAGAAGCAACTAATTGACTTAATTTAGCAGTTTCAGTAATAACTTCGCCATCAATCTCATAGTCAGTTACGCCGACATAATGAAAAGGAGCCAGCATTTTAGCAGCTAACGCATCCTTCAAGCGAATTTCATAAGCTAAATGGTAATCAAATAATTTAAACACATCCTGGCTATCCATTCGCTCAGGTGTTGCTGTCATCCCTAACCAAAACCGGGGTGTAAAGTGGTTTAATACTCGCTGGTAGCTAGGTGCCGCCGCACGATGGGCCTCATCAATTAAAATATAATCAAATTCAGTCGGTTTAAGGCTATCAAGAATCGACTGCTGGCTGAACGTTTGAACGGTAGCAAATAAATACTTAGCATTCCAGTCATGACGATTCCCCGTTAACAGGCCATAATCTGCTTGCCTGCCACCGATGACGCGCTGAAAACTGGCTAATGATTTGCGGGCAATCTGTTCTCGGTGAACAATATATAAAAAACGACGCGGCTGATATTTTTTCACCGCAAATGCACCAAGATAAGTTTTCCCTGTTCCTGTTGCCGAAACAACCAGACCCTTGTTAGCTCCCTTTTTGACAAGATCCTCTAGTTGTTCTAATGCAGCTTTTTGCATCGCATTCGGTTGAACCTTCCCTAATCGTTTTGAACGAGACAGGTTAGTCTCCGGCGGTTGCCAATTCATGCGGTATTTTGCAAGCCATTCTGAAGTCAAGGGATTGCTTTCCTGCTTAACGGCATTCAATTCAGTTGTTATCTGTTGAAAAAGACTTCCCTCTTGACGTGAGCTTAACTTTAAATTCCATTCTTTATTAACCAGTAAAGCAGAACGAGTAAAATTAGCGCTGCCCACAATTACCGTTTGATATTCACCATGATCAAACAAATAGCCTTTAGTATGGAAGCCGCTAATATCAGCAATTTCAACGGTTAAATTTGGTATTTTTTGTAATTCCTCAAATACAGCCGGGTGGTTAAAATTCAAATAATCACTTGTAATTATCGTTCCACTAATTCCTGTTCTTGCTAAATCAGCCATTACCGCTTTGAATGGTACCAACATATCCAAAGTAATAAAAGCAACCGACCATGTAAAACTTTTGCATGATAGCAGTTCTTGGCGTAGCGTTTGCCAAATCGTAGCTGATTGATTATTAGTTAACAATTGCGGGCCCAAGAGCATATTACCTTGATATTGATTGCTGATAAGTCCATTCAAAATTGCATCTTGCAATACCAAACTATCCATGAAACGCACCTTTCTTAAAAGTCAGACAAGAAATAAAAACAAGCCGCAAATAATGCCACAGATAAACCCAGCAATTACATCTCGCGGAAAATGCACACCGCCAATCACACGGGTAATCGCAGAAATAATAGTTAATATGAGTAATATTATCCCCCAAAAAAGGCTTAACTTTAATCCGCACATAGCAATAACAGTTGCCGAAAAAACATGCCGGCTTGGCAGCGAATCACCCGTTTTATTACGAAAAATCAGCGGATCAATTGCAAATTTTTCATATGGACGAGGGGCATTAATTCGTTGGCGGACAAATGAAAGCATGAGAAAGCCAATACCAGGGATGAGGATAAAAGGCCATAACACTGAATAATCATTTCTTCCTACCCATATCAAAATTACACAGTAAGCAACATACATTACCCATACTACAAACTTATTAGCAACTCGTAATAAAGAAACAGCCCATGGGTGCCGACGAAAAGGAGCTGTGATTCGTTGATAGTTTTTTTGATAATTTTCCTTCATTAGGGCAAATCATTCCCCGCAGCAAGGTATAAATCATACCATTCCTGGTTAGTCAGAGTAATGTCGCTCCCTTTTGCACTATCGATTATATGTGCTGGCGTCATAGTGCCTAATAATACCTGCATGTGGGCAGGATGCCGCAAGATCCACGCAACAGCAATTGCATTTTTGCTTACTTCATACTTATGGGCAAGCGATGCCAGCAATTCGTTCAGCTCAGGGAATTGATCATTATTAATAAACGTTCCTGCAAATGTCCCATATTGGAAAGGCGACCAGGTTTGAATAGTCATATGTTTACGACGCGTATATTCTAATAAGCCGCCGTCATGATCATTCGCCGCATTGTCAGTCATATTTGTATGAAGGCCAAAATCAATCATTCCTGTATGCTTTAAGCCAAATTGAACCTGGTCAATTAATAGTCGCTGATTGGTTGCAGACTGAAGAAGGGCAATTTGTTGCGGATTGAAATTAGA
Source organism: Limosilactobacillus albertensis (assembly GCF_014145555.1). Taxonomy (NCBI): domain Bacteria; kingdom Bacillati; phylum Bacillota; class Bacilli; order Lactobacillales; family Lactobacillaceae; genus Limosilactobacillus; species Limosilactobacillus albertensis. The sequence goes on along the minus strand of NZ_JACIVD010000023.1, from coordinate 20,206 downwards.
TACCCCAAAGTGCCGTACTTTCCCTGCTGCTTGGAGCTGGTCAAATGCCGCCGCTACTTCTGCAGGATCCATTAACGGGTCAGGACGGTGAATTAAGAATGAATCAAGGTAGTCAATGCCCATCCGTTGTAAAATGCCATCTACAGCAGCTATTAAATGTTTTTTTGATGAATCGTACCGTGTTATCTTATTGTCCGCATTTGCAAAAAGTCCCCCTTTAGACTGAATATAAAAGTCATCACGGGTAAGACTGCTTCTGCTGAGTGCCTCACCAAAGTGAATTTCTGAAGAACCCCGGCCCAATTGTGGATCATTGCCGTAAATATCAGCCGAATCAATAAAGTTTATCCCAGCATCATGCGCCGCTTCTAAGGCATCGACCGCTTTGGGCACCGGTAATGTTCCCATACGCATGATACCTAAAGCAATATTTGATACTTCCCAACTTGTTGCGCCAATTTTAACGTTTCTCATGTCAACGTCTCCTTTTTTCTCCCAGTCTTACGCTATTTTAATTTTAAGTTATCCTTTTTTACTTTGCCATTCATTCTGAGTTAAATTCATGTTACATTTAAGAAAATTTAAATTAAGGGTGAAAACAATTGAAAGCACAAACCAAAGGAATATTACTCGCTGCCGGCGGTGCCTCATTATGGGGTGGCTCAGGAGCAGCAGCACAATATTTATTTAGTACAAGCAATATAACCACTAGTTGGCTAGTTGCCATTCGGTTATTGACCGCTGGCATTCTTCTAACTATTTGGAGCGTTTATAAGAAGCCGCAACAAATCCATGATATTATTACCAATCGGTTTAATATCGTTATACTTCTTATGTTCTCTATCTTAGGGATGATGAATTCACAATTAACATATTTCTTAGCAGTTAAGTATAGTAATGCCCCGACCGCAACCGTTATTCAATATTTACAACCAGTAATTATAATTATTTGGCTAGCGCTTGCCCAGCATAAATGGCCGCGGAGGATTGATAATATTTCAATTACAATTGCCTTGATTGGGACTTTCTTTCTTGTCACTGGCGGTCATATTAATACTTTAACTTTGACACCGCTGGCCCTGTTTTGGGGGATTTGGTGTGCTTTTGCGGCAGCCTTTTATACCATGCTTCCCCGACCGTTGTTACAAAAATTTGATGCTCTCACTGTATGTGGTTTAGCAATGTTAGTTAGCGGTATTATCTTAATTCCTATCTTATTAATAGGCCCATTCCCCGCCCTAACCGGTTGGCAGTGGTTGCTCGTTATTTACATCGTTATTGGCGGCACAATGTTTTCTTATACCATGTTCTTACAGAGCATCCGCTATATTTCACCTGCCGCTACGGGAATCTTGAGTGCCTTTGAACCCTTAATTGCAACATTGCTGGCCGTTACTCTTCTTGGAACGCGTTTAACAATTGCTGCTGTGATTGGTTCGTTATTAATTCTTTTGACCACCTTTTTGCAAGCTATCCCGGTCGATCGAATGGTGAAATTTTTAAGCAAAAAAAAGAACAAAGCATGATAGCAAAGTTATTAGGACTTCTATCATGCTTTTTTTATAATCTAACATTTGGCACTATTTTAATAACAAAATTCACGGTATTACATCAATGTAAGCGCTAAACTAAAAATGATTAAAAATACTAATTTGAAAGGAAGCTATCATTTATGCCTATTAAATACCATGAGCAAAGCCGTGAATTTCACCTATATAATGACCACATAAGCTATATTATCAAGATCCTTCGCAACGACCAATTAGGACAGCTCTTCTTCGGCCAACGGGTCCCTGACCGTGCTAATCATGACCATTTAATCGAAAACACCTACCGCCCAGTTACTTCATATGTATATGATAACGATTATTCCTTTTCATTGGGCAATTTAAAACAAGAGTATCCGGCCTATGGAACAACTGATTACCGGATGCCGGCCTTTGAAGTCAAACAGCCGAATGGTAGTACAATTACTGATTTTAAATATATATCACACAAAATTTTTCCTGGTAAACCTAAACTTGATAACCTGCCTGCAACCTATACTGAGGACGATAGTGAAGCAACAACCCTCGAAATCTTACTTCATGATTCGCTGATTGATGTTGATCTCGTTTTAACGTACACCATTTTCAACCACTATAATGCAATTGCCCGTAGTGTTAAATTTATTAACCACGGTGAGCATTCTTACCAATTAACTACCGCAATGAGTATGAACCTCGACTTACCGGATGATGACTATGATTGGTTGCAATTCTCCGGTGCTTGGGGTCGTGAACGGCAGCTAAAGTCCGCTCACCTGCGTCCCGGAATCCAATCAGTTGGCAGTACTCGCGGGGCTTCCAGCCATATGGAAAATCCCTTTGTTATCCTCAAGCGGCCACATACTGATGATTTTCAAGGAGAAGCATATGGTTTTTCATTAGTTTATAGCGGTAACTTTCTTGCTCAGGCTGAAGTTGACCCTTACAAGGTGACACGAGTTCAAATGGGAATCAACCCATTCCATTTTTCATGGAAGCTTAATCCCCAGGAATCATTTCAAACGCCAGAAGCAGTAATGGTTTATACCAATAACGGACTTAATGACCTTAGTCAAAACTTCCACCATCTTTACCAGCAACGGTTAGCGCGCGGATATTGGCGTGACCAGCAGCGCCCAATCCTTGTTAATAATTGGGAAGCTACTTACTTTGATTTCACAGAGGACAAACTCCTCTCTCTTGCTAAAACAGCTAAATCCCTAGGAATCGAGCTATTTGTTCTTGATGACGGCTGGTTTGGCAAGCGGACAACTGAAACAGCCGGTCTGGGTGATTGGTGGGTTAATCGTGACCGCCTTCCAGATGGTATTAGCGGTCTATCAGCTAAAATTCACGATTTAGGAATGATGTTTGGTCTCTGGTTTGAACCTGAAATGACAAATAAAGACAGCGAACTTTATCGACAACACCCTGATTACATTCTTGAGACCCCTAATCGCCATGCATCACAGGGACGGAAACAGTATGTCCTCGACTTCTCACGACCAGAAGTAGTAGATTACGTATATCAATTAATGGCAAAAGTCTTACGTGAAGGAAACGTGGATTACGTTAAATGGGATATGAATCGTAATATCACAGAATGTTTCTCAACCGCATATCCTGCTGATCAACAGGGTGAAATCTTCCATCGCTATATTTTAGGGGTTTATCGGCTCTATGACCAGTTAATTCATGATTTTCCTAAGATCCTATTTGAATCCTGCGCTAGTGGTGGCGGACGCTTTGATGCCGGTATGCTTTACTACGCTCCCCAAGCATGGACAAGCGATGATTCAGACGCAATTGAACGCTTAAAGATTCAAACTGGAACATCGTATTGCTACCCGACTAGTTCAATGGGCGCACATGTTTCTGTTTCCCCAAATGAACAGTTACAACGCCAAACACCTCTTAAGACTCGTGCTGACGTAGCCTACTTTGGTGCATTCGGCTATGAACTAGACCTCAATGCCCTTTCACCAGATGAATTAGCGGAAATCAAACAACAGATTATTTTTATGAAAAAGCATCGGCAGCTCTTCCAGTTTGGAACCTTCTACCGGTTAAAAACTCCTTTTGAAAGCAATATCGTCGCCTGGCTTGTTGTTTCTCCTAATAAAAAACATGCCATCATGGGATATTTTAAAATTCTTAATGACGTTAATGCAGAATATCGGCTACAACGGATTCCAGGGCTTAACCCAACTGCTAATTACCGCATTACAGAAGAAGCCGGAAACTGCCTTGGCTCGTTTAGCGGTAGTGAACTAGCTAACATTGGTCTTGTTACTACCGATGCGTCTGCAGGAGAAAATAAAGAAACTACCGATTTTTACAGCAGACTATTTATCTTTGACGCAGAATAACAGTGAGGTGGTTTTATGTATCGAACCAAACGGATAATTATGGCATTTATTGGCGTAACACTCTGTGGATTTTGTGTTGGAATGCTCCAAAAAGCTAATCTTGGCGTTGACCCGTTCACCTGCTTTGTAACTGGAATTGCTAATATTTTTAGTTCAACCTATTCAACCTTTTATTTAATTTTAACAGGGGCGCTATTGCTGCTCGTCCTAATCTTGCGACGGCATTATATTGGAATTGCGACAATAATCAACCTATTTTTTACCGGCATAGCAGCTGATGTAATGCACGCGCTGTTAGATACGGTATTTCCCCACCCTAGTCTTGCAATTCGATGGAGCCTAATGCTAGTCGCGATTGTTTTCACTTGTCTAGCAGCAGCTCTTTACTTTACTGCCGACCTTGGAGTATCTGCCTATGATGCAATTGCGCTCATTGCCGCTTATAAGTATCGTCTTCTCCCCTTTAAATACTGTCGAATCATTACGGATAGCGTTTGTGTCTTAGTCGGTTTTGCTTTCAACGTAACTCTCGGCGTTGGCACAATAATTACCGCCCTATTTATGGGACCATTAACGCAATGGTTCAGGAGTCACTTGGCTGAACCAATTCTTACCCATGGACAAATAAAAACGGTAATATAATAAGGCTCACGAGTTCTTCTAAGTACGTATTCTAGATTTTACTCTGTTGTCGATATTGGCGCGGACTAATTCCATAAGTTCTTTTAAATACCCGGGTAAACGAGTTTGTCCGTTGATAGCCACAGTGTTCTGCTACCTGATCAATACTAAGCTCCGATGACTCTAACAGGTGCCGTGCTTTGGTAATCCGAAAATTGCGAATATATTCACTGGGCGTTAAATCAAGATTTTGTTTAAACAAATCAGTAAGGTAACTTCGATTAACGTTAACTGACTGCGCAAGACTATCGACCGTCACTGTCGTTAGGTGATGACTTACATGGTGAATTGCCGCTGTTACATAAGGATTTTGCTTCGGTTTAATTTGTTGGACATCAGCAATTGTTCCAGTAGCAATATAGCTTAGAAAACGAAAAAGGCAGCTTAAAGCGCGTAAATTATTCTCAGGGGTCATAGAATCAAGGTCTAGGATTTCATTAACACAGTTGGCAAGTCCATATGATTCATCACTATTGAATACCGGACTTGTTTCTGAAAGATTGAGCTGATCAATCCACGCAGCTGCACTTTTGCCAGTAAAGCCTAGCCACACATAGGACCACGGTGTTTCTTCATCTGCAATATATGTAGTCCTATAGTTAGGTTCGATTAAAAATCCTTGTCCGGCATGAAGGTGGTAAGCAACATTATTAACCTTGAATATGCCAGACCCAGATAAAATATAATGGATTAGGTAATATGGACGAACTGCTGGCCCATACCTATGTCCTGACATCGTATCTGAACGACCGACTGATGTTAATCCTAGTTCTACGTTTGACGAAACAGCATAATCACGTGAAATTGCTTTTTCCATTATTTTTTGCCCCCCTCATATAAAATAACGATAGCGTTTTCAAAAGCGTTCAAAAAAAGACAGCTCAGATTAATCTGAGCTGTCTTTTTAGGTCAGGGCGGTATGTGGGATTCGAACCCACGCGTGCCGGACCCACAAACCGGTGTGTTAACCAAACTTCACCAATACCGCCATAACAACTGTTAATAACTATAACACAAAGTAACGGTAAATAAAAAGACTTTTTTTATTTTTCTTGATCATTTTTGGAATAATTAACCATTCGCAAGAAATTATCAACATCTAAACTAGCTCGACCGATTAATACGCCGTCTACATTAGGCTTATTCATAATCTGTCCAACATTGTCAGGATTAACACTTCCACCATATAAAATGCGAATCTTATCAGCAATCTCATACGTATAATTATCGGCAATCGTTCGGCGAATCTGCCGACATCCTTCCTCAGCCAAAACCGGGTTTGCGTGCTGACCATATCCTACTGCCCAACTTGGTTCATAGGAAACAACTACATTTTTAATTTGGTCCAGTGAAACCCCACGAAGCACGCTCATTAACTGCTGAAAGACGTAATGAATTTCTCCATTAACTTCTTTTTGGACCATTGTCTCATCAGTACAAATAATTGGTGTCACGCCCATCTCAAGCGCTGCTAAAACTTTTCGATTGACCGTGTCGTTATCTTCATTAAATAGGCGGCGACGTTCAATATGCCCCAACATAACATAGGACACTCCAGAATCTGCCAGCCCCCGCAAACTAATCTCACCAGTATATGGGCCTGAATATTCGGCCGATGCATTCTGGGCGATAATTTTCAAACCAGAATCATCTGCTGCTTGAATCATGCTTGGCAGTGAAAATGCCTGTGCTGCAATTCCAACTTCAAGCTTTTGCGGATCTGGTAGTTTGTTTTTTATCGCGTTAACAAATTCTACAGACTCTTGAACGTTTTTATGCATCTTCCAATTAGCTGCAATAAAAGGTTTTCGCATTTTTCGCTCCTCCTTTAACTATCAGTTTTAAGTATCGCATATTTCCCACAAATTTTTCATTAAATATTCGCTAAATTTTGTCCCATACTGATTCCGTTTTCTTTTATAAGTTAACAAATTCTTGCTATTCTTTAGCTAAGAGAATTCTTAACGGGAGGGACATTGATGAAACGAATTTATGAACTAGCTACTAAGTTTAGTCACGCTTTACGCCTGTTCACGATCTTAGCCTTAGCAATTTTAGGAACCGTATTGACAGTTCTCTTATTTACCGAAATTTTCTCACTTATTCCATTAATGATAGCTGGAAATACCGACCATGTTATTTTTAAAATTTTAGATCGAGTAATTGTCTTTTTCCTTTTCTTTTCATTTATCACGATGATTATTGCCGCCCTAAAACACCATGGACATATTGCAGTTGATTTTCTACTTAGCTTAGGTATCATGGCTCTAATTCGGGGACTTATCGCTGCTCACGGACAACCGTATGAAATTCTCACAAGTTCTATTGCTATTTTATTGTTAATCATCGGTATGGTAACATTGAAGCACTTTATGAAATGAGGAGTCTTATAAATGGCAAAAGCATACTTAATTCACGGAACTTCAACTCGTGATGACGACTGGTTTCCATGGCTAGAGGAAGCAGCTAAACCGGCTGTTGAAATTGACCGGCTTTGGCTCCCTAACCCTTATCGCCCAGATCAGAGTAAATGTGACCAAGCAGTTAATGACCAAATCGAACCTCATGATGACCTTATTCTCATTGCCCATAGCCTCGGTTGTATTACTGCCCTGCGTTATCTTGAGCACCATCAAATAAAAAATGCACGTTTATTGCTGGTTGGGGCGTTCGATAAAAATTTACCTAACTATCCGCAACTTGATAAATTTATGGTGCCAGCACCCAATTATCAGCAAATTACTTCCAAAATATCTAAGGCAACGGTAATTACCGCGAAGGATGATCCAATCGCACCATATAAAAATAGCATTGAAGTCGCTAATAAGATTAGAGCAAAACTCATAGTTCAAGAAACTGGCGGTCACTTTTTAAGCAGCGATGGTTTCACAAAGTTCCCTTTAGCCTTAAAAGAATTAAACAGATTAGCTGAATAGCTTAATCTTTTAAAGAAAAATAGCCAGATATATTCATAATTAAAATTAATTTATTCACATAACAGTCACTTATAATATTTTCCTTATAAACGTGCCCTTTTCGCATAAAAAAGCTCATTAAAAGCTTAGCTAATTATTATCGCCACTGTCGCCAAGACCTGTTACAATACTTGGTGGAGAGGGGAAAACAAAGATTTTAATTTGTTTTCCAAAAAGGCAACTGTAATTAGTTGTGCTGTAAAAAATGTCTTAATTATGTAAAAGGAGTTGTTCAATATGATGTCAATTATGAGTAATATGATCGCCTTGGTTAGCTTTGTTGCACTGATTATTGCAACATGCGCCCACGTAATTAACAACCGGGCCTAGCAATTATTTTCATTATTCATACTGGTAAGAGTTGAGAATTAATTTTCTCAGCTCTTATTTTTATTTAACGCCGTTATGTTCTACTCACTCATCTTTTATTTTTGCGTTACAATTAAAGTAATTTACACTATTAAGGAAGCCGGTAATTAATGACAAAATTTAAGAAGCATACAACCGAGGAAATGGATTATTGGGAAAAAACACAAGCAACCGAACTATCTAAGATTCGCGCATCCCAACACCATTTAATTTATAACCTCGTTGCTTATGTTGTAATTTCAATTATTGAATATTGGTTGGCTGAAATTAGTAAATCGCAAACGTTGCGTGCCGATGCATTTAACAACCTTTCTGGAATCATTTCAACCTTTTTACTCATGATGGGTTTGCACATTGCACAAGATGTCGATGACGACGATATTATCGGTGCTAAACTTCCTGACGGAAACTATCAAGCTCACATGGGATCTGACCAACGAGTACAATTTGTCCGCTGGCGGTATGAAACAATTTTTTCACTTGTAACAGCGGTCGTCATGGTTGCCATTGCGTTAAGCGTAATTATCGATGGGATTAAAAGCCTCCTTACGCCGGCAAGCCGGGTTGTCCCCCAGCCAGTTGCCCTAATCGGGGCGGGAGTTGCCTCAATCATTATGCTGGTTGTCTGGTACATGAATCGCCAAACAGGACTTAAGTTAAAAAACGCAGCTTTACTTGCATCGGCTCAAGATAGTTTAAGTGATGCCTTTACAAGTATCGGTACCCTAATTTCAATCGGCGGGGCTCTCCTTTTTAACCTCCGTTGGCTTGATGGTGCAACAAGTATCGTTGTCGGTTTCTTTATTCTTTACTCTGGATTAAAAATCTTTTTCGAGAGTAGCCTTAACTTAACCGATTATTTTGACCCCCGTGCGGAACAAGAATACCGCCAAGCTATTATGCAAGTTAAACCGGTCATTAAGGTTGTCGAATTAAAAGCCCACTATAACGGTAATGTAGTTACCCTCGATGCATCTGTTATGGTTAATGCTAAAATGACAATCTTACAAAGCTTCCAGCTATCGGAACATATTGAGAATATGCTTCGCGAAAAATTTGGTATTATTGATACTGATATTTCATTTATCCCTGACCCGCATTCATTTTTAGACAAAGATGTTTCAGGAGATTTTTAATTTTATTTAAATTAGAGATTGACAAACTAAAATGAGAATGCTTTAATAAACACAACATCAAATGAAAGGAACGACAATTATGACTACCTGCTCATTAAATACAGCTAAGTACTATAACAACTATGCTTATCGCGCGTAAGTGTCTGTACTTTAGGTACGGACAACGGTGTTCGTACCTAAGCAGGGTTGTTTTAATGAGTCCTTTGCTAGGTACACAATCTAGTAAAGGGTAGCGTTCTTCCATTATTTATACTACCAAGCCCACTAACTGGATTGTGCAATCACCGCTGATCTAGTTAGTGTTTTTTATTAGAATTTAAGGAGAATCAAATAATGAAAGCTACTAAAAAGTCATTAAATCAATCTGAACCTACTTTTGGGTTCGGCGAAAGTTTACTTATCCTTGCCGGCATCCTATGTATTCTCGGATACCTGATTATTTTTAAGCACCAAGAACCGCAAGCTCCACTATTCATTTCTTTTGTCCTTCTCGCAGTTTACGGGCGCATTCGTGGATTTAAATGGAACACGGTAATGGACGGCATGCGAAGTGGTCTTCGAGCTGGTGTTGATCCTTTAATTATCTTCCTTTCTATCGGAGTCCTTATCGCTACATGGATTTTTTCAGGAACCATCCCCACTATCATGTACTTTGGATTTGAAATTATTTCTGTTAAATTCTTTCTACCAACCGTCTTTATTGTTTGTACCCTTGTCGGTGTTGCATGTGGAAGTTCATTTACCACTGTTTCAACAATGGGAATTGCATTTATTGGAATTGGCGCAACATTAAAAATTAATCCTGGCCTTACTGCTGGTGTTATTGTTTCTGGTGCATTTTGCGGATCAAATATTTCGCCGCTTTCTGGAACAACCAATCTTGCCGCCAGCGTTGGTGAAATCAGTATTTACAAACATATTAAATCGCTGCTAGTAACTGATATTCCTGCATGGGCGATCTGTATTGTCCTATACACCTTTCTCGGACTCAACTCTAAGAATGTTAGTCTAAGTGCGGTTCATAAAATGATGAATGGTCTTGCAAATGGTTTCTGGATTTCCGGGTGGGCACTTTTACCGGTTCTGCTCTTAATAATTCTTGCATTCTTACAGGTACCCGCCATTCCTTCTCTTGGTCTCGGATCATTATTTGCTGCTTTGTTAGGATGGATTCATGCACCAAGTACAAGCATCTCAACCATTACTAATACCATCATGACTGGTTACGTCTCCCATACCGGTGATAAAACAATTGATACTTTACTTTCTAAAGGTGGAATTGCAAGTATGCTAACCTCACTTGCCCTCATCATCTTTGCTTTGGCACTAGGTGGTCTTTTAATCAAGTTTAATATTATCAAAGCAATTATTGACCACCTTGCTGGTATTGTAAAAACCCCAGGCCGACTTACAATGGCCACCGCTGTTACTTGTGTGGGTGTTAACTTAATGGTTGGGGAACACTACTTAGCAATCTCCCGGTCAATCATTCTTGCCTGCATTTGAAAAACTTGGCTTAAAGCGAGCATACTTAACCCGAATCCTAAATGATGCCGGAGCCGCGGTTAATGCAATTGTTCCCTGGAGTGTATCCGGCGTATTTATTGCCAGCACCCTGCAAATTAATCCGCTTAACTTTATTCCATGGGCTTTTTTCCCATTCCTAGTTACGATCATCTGTGTTGTAGCTGGAATGCTCGTTAAGGTACCGGTCAAACAATCTACCGTCGCCAATTTAGCAACGGACCAAGCCTAAATTTATTTCTTATCAAAGTTTTCATGTTATAGTAAAGGCAATGTTAAGATGTTGATTCCATTAAGGAGTGATACCTATGCGAGCCTTTACTCATAGTGAATTAGCAAAATATGATGGTCGAGAAGGACGTCCTGGTTATATTGGCGTCAATGGAAATGTTTATGATGTCTCAGAAGTTCCAGAATGGGAGGGTGCTGAAGTCCATGGTAGTGTCGTTGGTCATGATTTATCAGACGTCACTTACCAAGAAGCAGCCCAGAAGTATTCTCCCGTTTCAAAGCTGCCATTAATTGGAAAACTAGTTGATTAAAATAATTAATAATGAGCTAACGATTAACCTAATTGTCTAAATAAAGGCTCCCTAAATCGATTATTGATTTGGAGAGTCTTTATTTTTGCTTATTCTTCATTAACAACAGTAATCCGTTCACGATGATGACGAGGTGCTAAAATCTCATTTACGACTACTTCTGCAACTGTTCCCGTTGAAACCTTTGATTCTTTTTGTTCATTAAATAATAGTTGGTCTTTACCCACAATATAACTTGTTGCTGGGCCCGCCTCAAACGTTGCTGATGGTGAAATTCCAACCCAGTCGATATCCGTAATCGTTTCTAAGTATTGTAACTCTTTTAACTGTTGCCGCGGTGTATTAATCCATTTTTCAGCACCTGGCATTTTAGCAATGTCTTCAACAAATAAATGTTCATCAGCACCAGTCTTAAGGCTGCCGGCTCCTAAGATGAAGATTAGTCTAATCTTATTTTTACGTGCTATACTTACTAATTTTTCAGCTAAGCGGGTTTGACGATCAGCATTTTCTGGACTAGTTCCATACGCGTCCACAATCACATCAAAACGCGATAACAAGCTATCATTCAAGGCAAATATATCACCACTTAATAATTTGGCATCATTACCAAGAATCTCTCGCGCTTTGTTTTCATGACGCACAATTCCAGTTACATCTAATTCGGGGGTTGCGGTTGCTAATTTATATATTGCACTACCAGCCATTCCGGATGCACCAATTATTCCAACTCTGATCATTGATAATCACTCCTCAACGTTTGTCCAAAGTTACTTTTACGATTACCTTATCATGGAAAAGTACAATTACAAAAAGAAAGGTCTTCATAATAAACTCAGCAAACCGTTTTTAAATTTTTTTCATTTAGGTAATCTTTAATTATCGCCATCATCGCACCTCCATAATGTTCAAGACGATACTTACCTACCCCCTCTACTGTTAAAAATTCCGCCGATGTTTGAGGAAGAACACGTACCATATCATTGAGACTCGTATTAGTGAAAACAATAAATGGAGCGACTTTAGTTTCCTTTGCGAGCTCTAAACGTTTTAAGCGCAGTTTCTCAAATAGATCTTTATCATAAGAAGTAAATCTTAGTGGATATTCACTAAACCTTTTTCTTTTAACTACTATTTTATTTTCTAATACCTCCAACCCTGCTGTTGTTATAAAGAGGTACCTTCCTTGCCTTATTTCTAGATAATCAGTTGCTATTAAATAATCTATTAAATTTAAAACTTTCTCTTGTGAATAATTTTGTAATGCTCCATATTGCTCGTATATTTCAGCTCCATTTTCTAACATTCTTTGATTTCGAGATCCTGTAACTATCTGAGCAATGTTAATTTTGTTATATTGTCCATGAGCTAGCTTTACTAATGCAATCAAGATCTGTGCCTCCGATGTAATATCATCCAGTTCGCCTTTATATAAACAATTACTGCATTGGTGGCACGGGTGACAATTCCCGCCTAAGTACCTTGCGATTTCTCTTTGTAAGCATCTCGACGTATTAGCATACTGTGCTACTGACTGAAGGCCATTGTATTGCCGGATTTTTTCTTCATTATCAATATCGATTCTCTTATTAATTGTCCACCATTGTTTTTTAGTATTAGCCTGTTTGAAATAAAGGATAACCTCACAAGGCAGATCATTTTTCACACTCCCTATGTCCAACAAGTACTCGCCTAAACTTTTCGGACTACTTATATGGATCATAAATCGGACATTCACAGGGCATTTACGGAAATCGGCTAAATTCGTAGTTATAAATATCTGATCTTTCATTTGACCTGGAGCACAAGACACTGCTACATTAATATGCCGAGCTCTTAAATATGCCGCCAATGTATTGCCTTCTTCGGTTGATCGAACACATATAATCCCTGATTGTCCCTTATACTTATCAATATACCCAATGAGCAATCTTTTTATATTGATTGGCGGCTGAACTACTCGTAGTCTAATAGTTTGGGAACTTAGCTTTTGAAGCATACTACTATTTTGGCTGTTCATCTCATTTTTGCTCATTTATTTCTCCTCAATACATTTTATGGTAAGGATATTATAGCAGTACTGTTTGATTCGAATGCAAGAATAAATTTTAAATATTACAAATAAAATAAGCGAAGTTAGCTTAAACAATAACTTCACTTACCAATTTATTATGATTTCTCCTGTGCTATTAAATAATGACGAATATTACGAATGCATTTATTAAATTCCACCCACTCATTAAATGTCATTTCAACATTTTTAACTTGATACTTATCTGGTGGTGTAATAATCGCTAATTCTTGTCCTTGATGCTTAAGAATAAGATGCGATTTAAGCTTCTCGAGCGTATAATGGCGTCCTGCTAGCCAATCTCTTAATTCCTGAAAAGAAGTTATATCCATATGCCCTTACCTCCTAATGTTATTTTTATTCTAAATAAAATATCAACTATTGGCTAAAGACAACCAAAGATGACATAATAAATTCAACATAGCGAAAGAAGAGTGATTAATATGCAAACAGTGGTTATTATCGGCGGAACATCTGGTATTGGTCTTGCAACTGCAAAATTATTCCTTGAAAATGGCTGGAATACGATGATTGTTGGTCGTGATTATCAAAAAGGACGCAATGTTGCTAAGCAATTAAGCGAAAAGTACTCGCCACATCATGTTGCATTTCAGCAAGCGGATATCAGTAACGCAGCTGATGTAAAAAAACTTTATCAAACGACAATTGATAAATTCCAAACGGTAGATGCATTGGTTAATAATGCAGGAATCGTCATTCACGGTGAATTACACGAAACAAGCGAACAAGATTGGGACAAAATCTTTGCAGTTGATGTTAAGGGAACCTACTTAGTTAGCAAAGCATTTCTCCCGATAATGATTAAGAATAATCATGGCAGTATCGTTAATATTTCTTCAGTTTCTGGTATGGCTGGTGACCGGGCAATGGTTGCTTATAATGCTGCCAAGGGCGCAATCATTAATATGACGCGGGCAATGGCTATCGATTATGGTAAGAATAATATTCGAGTAAATGTCGTTGCTCCAGGACCGACAGCCACTCCGCTTTTTCATCAAGATAAACAAAAATTTGCTCAAAATAGTCCCTTAAACCGTATTGTTGAACCAGAAGAAGTTGCTGCTGCGATCTACTTTGTTACAAGCCCTGCTGCTAGTGCGATCACTGGCGAAACAATTCCTGTAACGGCAGGATTTGAAATTTCAACTGGACAGCCAATGTAAAAAGGCATTAGTAGTATCTATCTACTACTGATGCCTCTTTATTTACCCTATTTATCTTCACCATCAATAATTTTATCTAATAACCGCGATAACTCTTCTTTTTCACTTGCTGTTAGATTATCAAAAAGGTGACCAAACATTTTTTGCTGCTGATCCTTAATTTCATTAGCTCGGGCTTCTCCTAAATCAGTTAAGAAAATTAAAGTGGCTCGTTTATCGGTTGGGTCCACAGTCCGCTTAATATACCCATCATCCTCAAGCTTACTGAGCGATTCAGAAACTGATGATTGATTAATTCCCGCCTTTTCAGCAATTTTTTTCGCACGAATTCCTTCAGAAGCATCCGCAATAATTGTCAAAAGATTTTCCCGAATTAATCCCTGACGATTCATAAAACCAGGTCGGTTATTCATCATTGCTGAATGGTCAAATCCTGGACGCTGGCCCATCATGTCCGACCAGCCATTCATTGACTGCCTTCCCGCCATTGGCCCATTCATTGGTGAAAAACCGCCACGCCCAAACATATTATTATTATTCATATCTGTTTGTTGAAATTCACGACCACCAAAGCCGAATTTCCCCATTTGTTGTCGTGAAAAGCCTTGATTGTTCCCCCATAATGTATTGCCCCGTAATACTGATAAACTCTTTAACATTTTTTGAATTAATTCCATATCACTGATTTCTGTCATGATTATCTCTCCTTGAATTATATTAGTTTAATTAAGTATTTACTTTCGAACTTTACTTCTTACTTCAGCAGTCTTTAATGGATTGCCTGATAGTAGAAAAATAAGAAGTACAATCATCGTTCCTAAAGCGATTAATTGATTTGTAAGCATATCATTATCCTCCACTAATTTTATCGTTTAATAATATGCTTCGGTACCGATGTATATAATATAATACCTTTATATTTTATTGTCAATATATTTCGGTACCAAATTAATTTAAAATTGTTTTTGTGGAAAATTAATACTCCGCTTTACTAGTATTTCTAATTTATCTATTTTAGAATTTGCTTAAAGGTATGTAGAAGGGTGGCTAATATAGTGATTCATAATATCCAAACTGTCTCGGGTTACATTGAAGAAATCGAAAAATTAATTAGTGATAAGAAACAAAATTATTATTTTCGCGGACAAGATGATGCTTTTTCAAACACCTTACCCTCTGTATTCCGTAGTCGAAAACTTCTCGATAATGAGGATAATATGTTTAACGACTTTTTAATGACTGATCCCCAGCTTTTTGAAAAATGCCGGACTAATTTTGAACGCATGGCATTAATGGAACACTACCACCTGCCAACTAGGTTATTAGATGTTAGTAGTAATCCGCTCATCGCCCTCTTTTTTGCAGTTAAGGGTGGTCAGGGGAATGGGGAAGTATATATTTATAAGGACCAACCCAACCGCGATAAATTAGCTGAAATGCTTGATGAACGAGGATGGCACGAACTTATTGCTGAATATGACTTTAAGAGTGGCTTAACTAATCACAATTATTTCAAGAAAAACGCCTTTAGCAACGAAATGCAGCTTGAGTCCTCATTGGCACGGCAGTCGATGGCCGATAAAAGTGCCTTTTTCCAGACAATTAAAAACTTCTACCAGTTAGATGATAATTATATTAGTCAGCAGCATCGGCTATGGAGTAATGATTATCTTAACTATTTTGATGATAATACCTCAAACTACTTTGCTGAGTTTAAACATGACCTACATACGTTGCCTTTTCTTCGTTTATTTGAGGAAGCCAAGCGTGATATCCCAAGCTTTGAAAACAAATTAAATCCCCTCGAACTAATTGTCCCCAAAATTGTAACCGTCAAACGAATGAGTCGTCGAATGGAAAATCAGCAAGGGCTTTTTCTTTTCGTTCCCTTTATCGGCGATGAGTATGATCAATCCGTAAATATTAATTACTCTGAGGTTGAACGCCAAGCACAATCGGCAATCGATATCCTTAGTCTTTATAATTCTGAAAAGCCTAATGAAAAAGAAAAATATATTATTCCCGCCCAATATAAACGTCCCATTCTAGATGAATTGTCAAAACTCGGCATTGATTACAGTTTTATTTATCCAGAAGATCATGCCAAGAAAGCAGAAATGATTAAAGAGAGATATTTGGGTCTTTAATTTGTCACGAACTTTGTATAATTGCTCAAGATCGTGTTGATTAACGGGGATTGTAGAATGATAGTAGTTGCCGAGAAAGAATAAGGTAATTAATTCTTTAAACATAGAACGACATAACGACGATAATATCTATCATTTTCAATCATAAATTTACTTCTCCCATCCCGAAACGGCTACTTTACCAATCATATGACCACTTTCTACTAAACTATGCGCCTTACGAAGATTAGCTGCATTCAAGGGAGATAATGATCGTGTTAACGTGCATTTCAACTTACCTTCATCAAGCAGTTGTGCGATTGTATCTAAAATAGTATGTTGAGTTTGCATGTCGCTCGTATGATAGTAAGATTTGGTATACATCCATTCCCATGTAAAAGTGGCCTTTTTCGGAGTCAAAAGACGTAGGTTAATTGGCCGCTTATTTTCAGTGATTGAAGCAATAGTCCCTTCTGGTTTAATTAACTCACACATTTCTTTCCAGTGACTATCGATGTCTTTGAGTTCTAAAATATAGTCTACATATTTGTAGCCAAGCTTTCGTACTTCATCAACTAAGTTATTTCTGTGGTTTACAGTATACTTAGCGCCATGTTCTTTAACCCACTTAATACTTTCAGGACGTGAGGCCGAAGCGATAACAGTTAAGCCTGCATTGGCCGCTAATTGAGTTGCGACCGAACCTACTCCTCCAGCGCCATTAATAATAAGGATAGTTTTACCTTTATTTTCTGAACTAGTAGTTGGTAATGATAACTGTTCAAATAATGCTTCATATGCAGTTAATGATGTCAGGGGCATTGCAGCCGTTTCATCATCACTTAATGTCTTTGGCGCGTGTCCCACAATTCGTTCATCGACTAGTTGATACTCACTGTTACTCCCAGGACGCTTAAAAGATCCAGCGTAGAATACTCTATCACCAGGTTTAAAAAGTGATACTTGTGCCCCTACTTCTTTCACAATTCCACAAGCGTCCCAACCAATAATTTTCGGTGTTGTTAAAGTGCCTCGTCCGTTATGTCGTACACTAGTGTCAACTGGATTAACAGATACAGCATTAATTTTTACTAGTAGATCATGTCCCTTAGGAGAAGGAATATCCTTTTCAAAAACAAATAAACTTTGAGAGTCATTTATGTCTAAATGTCGTGTGAAACCAATAGCTTTCATATTATGTCCTCTTTTCTGTTTTGTACTAACAAATAGTAACTCGATTGAATAAATTAAAAAGAGGAGAATTTAAATTTTCTATGTAACAATTATTTCCCCAATAGCAACACAACCGGGAATAATGTATTATAAAATAAGTTAATTCTTTGAAAGGAGTGCTAGCCTTGCAAAGGCATATTTTCAATTGTAGTAAAGGCTGTCCAGTAGAAAGCACGTTACAAATAATTTCCGGCAAGTGGAAAAGTGTTATTCTATATCACCTTATAAAAGATGAAGTATGTAGATTTAGTGAATTACAAAAGAAAATGCCTCATTGTTCCCGAAGAATGTTATCTTTACAACTCAATGAATTAGAAACAGATAAAATTATAGAAAAAAAGATATATCCAGTAATTCCACCAAAAACAGAATACCGATTAACTAGCTTTGGAAAGACTTTAATACCAGTTATTATTGAGATGGAAAAATGGGGTCAAATGTATAATCATATAAATTCATAAAATATTGATTAAAAAGAAACACCGTAAAACTAATTTCTATTGATTATAGTTCACTTACAGCGTTTCTTTAATTATTCTTTATACAATCATGTACTTCCATGTCATGAAAAGCCTAAAATAGCCCGTTATAACGATCATAAACGCCGTTATAACGGGCTATCATCTTACCTAGCGCTGATAAGTTTGCTTACTTAGTCGAGCAACATTGTAGTTAATGTAATCTTCATTCACTTTACTTAGAAGATCTACAATCTTGCTATCTTGTGACACTAGGTTATAGTCATCCATTGCTTCTTTATCTGTTTTATCAATGTCCAGAACGCTTTGACCATTAAATTTATCATGTACTTCAGTTATCAATGGGCCATATTGAAAGTGGACGATTGTTGCAAAAAATAATTTATTTCTAGTTGCAGCTAAAAATCTCTCATACGCAATGTAGAGCAGTTTAATGACTTTCATTTGCGTTAATGGGTCAATATTTAAATCACTAACCCGTTCAAAGTAGTTTTCAACTCGTAGCCAGTTAGCCAACTGTACCGCTGTAAACCTAGGTTGTTCCCTTTGTGATTCACACAATACCATCCCTCTTACTTAGATAAGAACTAACCT
The DNA here is from genome assembly GCF_014145555.1 of Limosilactobacillus albertensis. NCBI lineage: Bacteria > Bacillati > Bacillota > Bacilli > Lactobacillales > Lactobacillaceae > Limosilactobacillus > Limosilactobacillus albertensis. The sequence goes on along the minus strand of NZ_JACIVD010000023.1, from coordinate 1,397 downwards.
TTGAAACTAATTCATCAGAATAATTATTTTTCTCATCAGCAATATATTGTTGGAGCACATCATCGTTAGCAATAAGTGATTTTAACAGTCTATTATTGGCTTTAGTAGGAAATGCACCAGCTTCGTAAAGGGCGATGGTGTTTGGACTTAATCCAGTTAATTCAGCTAAATTCCGTTGAGATAGTCCTACCTTAGCACTGTATTGCTTTAACTCTTTTGGTGACAATAATCCCATCTCATCACGATATTGTTGACGAGCTATTTCAGCAGCTTGATCATCCAGTTTCTTATCTGGAATCAGTTCATTGGTGTTACTGTCAAAAAGAGCCGGTGCTGTTACCGTGTACTCATGTCCATTAATGGTATAAGTAGTTGTGAAGTTCTTTTGGTAAGCCATGTAAACCTCCTCCTTTAATAATCAAGATGAAAACTGATAAATACCGCTTGTAATGGATTATTTCGATTAGGTTCATGTTTGACAAAATCGTTAATGGATAGCTATCTAACAATTTCTTTAGCTAAAGTTACAGAAACCAGCATTGCCATTCTACTTTGTCGTTGAACCATATAGAATCGATCATGATTTACAAGAAATTTCAATTTTGCTAACGCTTCAGCAATCTCCATTACAATCTCCCTAATATTTTATTGCTATACCCTTCTTATAGCATAATGATAATTAAGTTGCTACTAATTAGTAGCAAGGACGTTAAAAGGTAAAGGATCTTAATCAAAATTCACAAAATGATCAAGATACTCTGAGCATGATTAAGATATTTTAACTTAATAAAGTTAACACATTTTAATACACACCGATCCTTGACACACCAGCGATCCGAGCACTTCAACACTGATGATAGTCTCAGTATAGGTGATTCGGGGTAGCCGGTTTTAGACGTATTGATAATGACTGCTTACGATAATTTTACAAAACTACAATAATTTATTAAAATAGGAAAGTTAATATTTTAATAACCAAGGAGAAATAAGATTGTGAACATAAAAATCCACTTAACCTGGTGGGGAATATTGGTAATTGCTATTTTAATTTACCTTATCGCACTAATTTAGAAAAACAAAAGAACCACTACCTAAATTAGGTAGTGGTTCTTTATTCAAATTATGCTGACTAGAGGATTCGAACCTCCGACCTCATCATTACTAGTGACGTGCTCTGCCAACTGAGCTAAGTCAGCATAATAACAATTCCTTGTTAATTATAACAGAAACTGCCATTAAATAAAAGACGCGAATCGTTAACCGGTCCACGTTCTAGTTTGCGTGGCAACGTCCTATCCTCGCAGGGAGCGATCCCCCAACTACTTTCGGCGTGTTGAAGCTTAACTTCTGTGTTCGGCATGGGTACAGGTGTATCCTTCAAGCCATCATCACCACAC
>NZ_JACIVD010000022.1:0-8428 GCF_014145555.1 Limosilactobacillus albertensis | reverse complement strand
ACCCGGAGGTCGTTGGTTCAAATCCAGCCCCCGCAATTTTGGTCCGTTGGTCTAGTTGGTTTAGGACGCATCCCTGTCACGGATGAGATCACGAGTTCGAGTCTCGTACGGACCGTATGTCTATGTATAAGGTTAGAGAAATCAATTCTCTGCCTTTTTTATTTTAATAATTTATAGAAAAATAAAAAGCTTAGTTATGCAATTGTGAACATAACTAAGCTTTTTGGATCTATATTTTAATTAAAAAACGGTTTTGTAAATTTCATCATAATAACTGTTGTCTGAACCCATACTTGTGAAGTTCTGTAAGGATTTAAAGGATTCACTTTCTTTCCATGCGGTTAAACTTTCAAAGTTTTCCCATGAAGTTAAGAGGACTAATGTCGTAGCCTCGACTTTATTGTCTACCGTTAGTAAATAACCGCCATTCATATCGCTAGGTTCAGTAATAACCTTTTGGAGAGTATTATAAAGTAATTTTTGACGATCACCATTGACTTGAAATGATTGGTAGTAAAACATTCCATTGAGGTTTGCGTCAAGAGTTGAGTCAAGGATAGTTAGTTTAACTGGTGATTCAAAAATGCTATCCTTACCAGAAAGATCAAATAGGGCTAATTTTCTAGTATGCGTGGTAGCTTGCATTAACTTAAAATGACGTTCTGGATATTTATCAATAATCGATTGTAGAATTTGTCGTGAACCAAATGTTAAACTGATTTTTGTTAACATATTAATTCCCTCCTCAGAAGTTAGTAATCAATATCTATTATAGTACACTTTAGTAAAATAATTAAATTAGAACAATACTAATTCTCATTTTGAAAGGATATGATTCTAAAATAATACGAAATGATAAATCGGTTAATAAGTAAGTAATTATTTTCAATTATCGATATTAGTTAAATATTCGTAGTATAAATAAACAAAATTGCTGATTTTTGTTTATTAAATTAGCTTACAAAAAGTTAATAATTTTTGTTATATAGCTTTAATATTAATTAATAAAGTAGTATAATAATAAATGTATTAATGAATGTTCTAGTTAAACTTAATAAGGGAGGCCACTAAAAAATGGTTACATTATACACGTCTCCAAGCTGCACGTCTTGCCGTAAAGCACGTGCCTGGTTAAAAGAACATAATATTGCTTATAAGGAACGAAACATTTTCTCTGAACCATTGTCCTTAAACGAAATCAAGAATATTTTGCGGATGACTGAAGATGGTACTGAAGACATTATTTCAAAGCGGTCTAAAGCTTATCAAAAATTAAATGTGGACCTTAATGACTTATCAATGAAGGATCTTTTTAAGTTAATTAGTGAAAATCCTGGACTATTACGGCGACCCATTATTATTGATGATAAGCGTCTTCAGGTGGGGTATAATGAAGATGAAATTCGTCGTTTCTTACCTCGAAAAGTTCGCGAACTCGAATTAGTAGAAGCACAAGAAAAAGCAAATATGATTTAACTTATAGAATATGGAAAGTGATGAGCTTTCCTTTTTTTATTCTTTTACCCGTGTAACTTTACTTTTAATCGAAAATCCTTACAATAGAAGTAACATCTAGTTTCGCTAAAAGGAGGTGCTGCTCAATGGAAATGGAACGCATTAATGAAAATACTATCCGCGTTTTAGTAGATAATGATGATTTATCTGCCCGTGGAATTACGATTCTAGATTTGTTGGGCGACCATCAACAAATTGAAGACTTCTTTTATAGCATCTTAAAAGAAGTTGATACTGATCACCAATTTCAAAGTAATGATGCTGTTACTTTTCAAGTCATGCCTACTAATGATGGGTTAGAATTGTTTATTAGTAAAAATGATTCTAGCTTTGCTGGCGATGAACAGCATGGATCAGTTAATGACCAGGTGTCTAAATACATTAAACAACATTTAGCTCAAAAAAGAACTGAGAATCAAGACCAGCGACAAACAGTAATTGATGATACAGATGATAAGATTCAGCATAAAAATTGGCAAGTAATTTCTTTTGATTCTTTTGAGGACTTGATTGATTTTGCAAAAATTGCTGAAGATGAAGACATAGCATCGAATCTGTATAAATATGATAAACGATATTATCTAGCAGTTGCTTATCCAGAAGATCTTACTAATAATAGTGATGTTAAGGATCAATTAGCGCTTGCCTACGAATATGGAAATCCAACTGCAACCACAGTTGACTTTTTAGGTGAACATGGGAAAAAGATCATGTCTGTATCAGCCTTGCATTTAATACGTCACTATTTTGCTTAAGCCGTGTTTGAGTTTTTGCTCAACGCGGTTTTTTTCGTGCAAATCTAATTAAAATCCGTATATATATTTATAGGGAGTGGATTAGATGCTAGTTGCAACGAATAAAGATCAATTAGTTTTGGCGGACAATGCTAAAGTGCATCATAAATATTACTGTCCTGGATGCAGACAGCGAGTGATTCTTCGCCGTGGAAAATATAAAATTTCTCATTTTGCTCATCAAAAAGGGAGTGATTGTGGAGCGAGTGAAGGAGAAACTGTAGAACATTTACGAGGAAAGAAACAGATTTATCAGTGGGCATTAAAAAAAGGGTGGCAGCCTAGGTTAGAAGTTTATCTACCTTCAATTGCTCAACGCCCAGATATCTTACTAAAAATTGATGGGCAAAGGGTAGCTATTGAATTCCAATGCAGTCCATTAAGTCTTGAAAGGCTACTGGAAAGAAATAAGGGTTATCAGCAAGAAAAAATAAGAGTTTGGTGGGTATTAGGCTCTCCTTATTTTCGTAAGTTAGGGAATAAGAAGGTTGTTCAGTTTACCCAACTTTATCATAATCAATTTGTCTTATTATTTTGGGATACGAAAGCAAAACGGTTGGTTATAAACCAAAAATATTGGCAATGTTCTTATAGCAAGTTAAAGTTTAATAAAAAACTGATTTTATGTCAGCAAATATCAATGTTGAAATTTATTCAGTATCGTAGTAGAAGTCGTAAAATCAAAGAACTTGCAATAACAGCGTTTAACTTGACGGGGCATGTCTTAGCGGAATGCCCGTTAGTTTGTCACGATCTAACCATAAGCTGGCCAGCAATGAATGAATCAATTATTATTTGGCGGATTGGTGTAATATTAATACTAGAGAAGTTTCCTATATTTTATTCTTGGGAACGTACTTCTTGGAATAAGCTGTTATTTGACATTGGAGGTAAAAATTGGTTGCGTCCTGGATGTATAGATCCTCGTATGATTTGTAATCAGGTTATTAAGCAGTATACATTAGAGTTAATTAGAGTAAGAATAATTGTCAAAATGGATAATTGTTTTGTTTTATATCGACATCCGCAGTGGGTAGATGATCCGCAATTAAAGGTGCAATCAGAGTATAAAAAGAGAGGTGCCTAACATGCAACATACATGTACAACGTTTTTAGCAGGAAAAAGTGCAACAATCGATGGGTCCACTATAATATGTCGGGAAGAAGACTATGGTAATGCATTTGATCCGCAAAGGTTTGCGTTAATTAAGCCGGAAAGACAACCACGGAAATATTGTAGTAAAACAACCGATTTTAAAATTGAATTGCCTATTCCTAAGCTTAAATATACATCAACACCTGATGCAGATGATAAGGATGGTATCTTTGGCGCTGGTGGAATTAATAGTGCTAACGTGGCAATGACTGCTACTGAAACAATTACGACTAATGCACGGATCCTAGCTAATGATCCTTATAATGAATCAACAGGAATTGGCGAGGAAGATTTTGTGACCTTGGTCTTGCCTTATATTAAAAGTGCCCGCGAAGGAGTAGAATCCTTAGGAGCCCTATTAACGAAATATGGAACTTATGAAGCAAATGCAATTGCTTTTAGTGACAAAAATGATGTTTGGTACATGGAAACAATTGGCGGTCATCATTGGGCAGCTATTAGAATTCCAGATAATGCATATGTGATTGCACCTAACCGCTTTAATATCACTCATTTTGATTTTGCTAATCAAAGTACATTGAGTTCACCTGACTTAAAACAGTGGATTGACGAAAACAACTTGAATCCTGATGAGGAAGGGTATAATTTACGCCATATTTGTGGAAGCGAAACGGTAACGGATACCGTTTATAATAATCCGCGCGCTTGGTATGTCCAACAACAGCTAGGCACAGTGAATGATGACCCGCAGAATAATGATTTGCCATTTATTTGCTATTCAAATGAGAAAATAACTATTGCAAAAATAAAGAAACTGATGAGCTCACATTATCAAGGGACTGAATATGACCCTTATCATTTAACAAATAGGGATGCTCCGTTTCGTTCAATAGCATTAAATAGAAATTTAGAACTTCATATTTTACAGATCCGAAATAATGTATCACCAGATATTGCCGGAGTTCATTGGTTAGCGTTTGGACCAAATACTTTTAATGCAGTGGTTCCTTTTTATGCCAATGTTGATGATACGCCAGCAGCCTATCGTGATACGAGCACAGAATATTCGCTTGATGGTATGTATTGGCTTACTCATACAATTGCTGCACTTGGCGATCAAAACTATCGACAAGCGCAAAGTTTAGAAGAAAAATTTGAGTTAGAAGTTATGGCAAAAACGTTAAATATTCAACATAAAGCAGACAGAAAAATAACTGCTTGTGATGATATTAGTGCTTATTTGACGATGATTAATAATCAAATGGCAGAAATTGCAATGACGGAAGGAAGAAAGTTATTAGGATCTTTAGTAAAGTTGACGTTTAACTTGGAACATTTGCAATTTTAATATGCAAAAAAGCCTCTACCATGCATAAATGGCAGAGACCTTTTTAGTTATTATTGTTTAATACTCGTAATTTTGGTGGACGATATTGGGAAACAAAATCATTTAAAGATGAAGCATGGTCCAATTTGCCGCTTTTAAAAGCATTAATTAGAGTATCATAGTCAAAATTTGGAATCATTAGGCCGTAATCAGAATCATCAGTATTAAAAACAATAGCAGTGGCGGTTTCCGATACACCTAAATCACTGGCTATTTTTTGATCCTGACGAAATGCCTGCTTTGCAAGTTGACTATGCCGATCTTCAAAGAACATTTCAAGGTCAAGACTTGAATTATGGGCAATTTTGCTAATTAATTCATCATTATAATCCAAACCATGTTTAATAAGTGCCGATTGCAACAGTAATAAATAGTGGCGGCCACGTTTACGTCCTTGAAAAAGAGCAGCCTTATAGTCTAGTATTACTTGGTTAAGGGTTCTTGATACTTGTTGTCGAATAGCAAGGTCATGGGGATTTAGATGATAGTATTTAATGGTGTTATCGATCGTCTTCATATTGAACAGTGGTACAAATTGATAATTAATCTTTGTATTTAAATTGCGATCGATTTTTAACACGTCTTTTTCACATCGCAAGCAACGCATTCCTAATGGATTCACAAAAAGATGAAGTTCGAGCATAATTACCCCTCCGATCATTTGTATACTCAAAATCCTAATCCTGTGAACATAATTATTTTTGCAAATATCGAACAATTTGTAAAGAATTTAGTTTTGGGGCAAAATGCAGAGTTATTATCAGAAGTGTGCTAAAATATACGGAGATTTAACAGGAGGCTGAACTATGATTGAAGATTGGCAGCACTTTTTATTGCCATATCAACAGGCCGTAAACGAATTAAAGGTCAAATTACGTGGGATGAGAAAACAATTCCAGGACCAAAACCAGCATTCACCAATTGAATTTGTAACTGGACGGGTAAAACCAGTAGATAGTATTAAAGAAAAAATGGTCAGAAGGCACGTCCAAGAAGAGCGTTTAGAACAAGATATGCAAGATATTGCTGGTTTACGGATTATGTGTCAATTTGTAGAAGACATTTATAAGGTTGTGGATTTGCTACGGCAGCGAAGTGATATGACAATTTTGGAGGAACGGGATTACGTAACTAATGTTAAGCCGAGCGGGTATCGTTCCTACCATATAGTGATTGAATATCCTGTCCAACTAGTTACAGGAGAAAAAAGAATCTTAGCAGAAATTCAAGTTCGAACTTTGGCAATGAACTTTTGGGCGACAGTTGAGCACTCACTAAATTATAAATATCAAGGTGAGTTTCCAGAAGAATTATCCGCACGGTTACAACGAGCTGCAGAGGCGGCCTTTAAGCTTGATAACGAAATGTCGGAGATTAGGGAAGAAATAAAAGAAGCACAGACTTTATTTTCTAATCGAAAGTCAGGAAGCTCGATTAATAATAAAGACGAATTAAAGGAGTAGGCTATGAGGATCGGAATATATAATAATGAAACCGCTGAATCCCAGCGAGTAACAAAATTATTAAAGGCAGAGATGAAACGATCAGGATTGACTTATGTAGAGGAAGATCCTGATGTTGTTGTAACAATTGGTGGGGATGGAACACTATTGTCTGCTTTTCATCATTACCAAAAGGAACTCAATAAGATTCGTTTTGTTGGAATTCATACTGGTCACCTAGGCTTTTATACAGATTGGCGTAGCTTTGAAATTGATGATTTAGTTGATAGTTTAGTTAATGATAGTGGGCAGTCTGTCTCTTATCCATTACTTGATATGAAAGCGACCTATTCTGATGGGCAAATGGAAAATTATGTTGCACTTAATGAGTCAACAATTCGTAATATAACCCGTACAATGGTATGTGATGTATTTATTAATAACCATCTTTTTGAAAATTTCCGGGGAGATGGGTTGTGTATATCAACGCCAACAGGATCAACTGCATATAATAAATCAGTTGGCGGTGCGATTATGGATCCTAATAGCATTGGTTTTCAATTGGCAGAAATGGCTTCACTAAACAACCGCGTATTTAGAACACTAGGCTCACCGATTATTTTTGGAGCTAACACTGAACTAATCTTACGTTTAAGGGATGAAAATGGGCATGTTCTTACGTGCGACCGTGATCAGTGGATGCTCAAAAGCGAGAAAGAAAGATACCTTACAGAGTTATCTTATAGTGTTTCCAAGCAACGGATTAATTTTGCACAGTATCGGCATAATGATTTCTGGAGCCGCGTAAAGGATTCATTTATCGGTGGCGTACATTAATGGAATTTAGTTGGATATATGATCACAAAACGCCGCGAAAATTACGGTCCGCATTAAAAATGTATGGTGTCTCTTCTTCACTGTTAAAAGTAGCTATTTATCATGGTGGAAAGATGCAGATTAATGGGGAGGATAAATGGGCAATTGATATGGTAAATTATCATGATAAGGTAACCCTGATCCTCCCACCAGAAGTTTCTAATGATAATGTTGATATTAGTCCAGCCCCAATAGATATAATTTATGAAGATCGTGACTTTCTAATCATGAATAAGCCAGCTGGGGTTGCAACGGTTCCTGCTCATAATGTTTCGGTTGCTGATAGTCTTGTGAACCGTGTTAAAGGATATTACAGTCGGCAGAATTTTGAGAACCAGGTGACTCATGTAGCAACACGATTAGATCGCGATACAAGCGGGTTAGTAGTCTTTCCCAAGCACCGATTTGCACATGCAGCATTAGATGAACAACTAAAGAAACATTTGGTAAAGAAAAATTACGTGGCGCTGATTGAGGGGAAAGTACCGGCCCAGCATGGATATATTGATGCCCCGATTCAACGCGACCCAGATTCATTTGTGAAGAGAATGGTTGGTCGGGCAGGAAAAGCATCTGTTACAGAATATTGGTGTCAAGAAAGCAATACACAGGCAAGCCTTGTAAAAATTAGGCTACATACAGGAAGAACGCACCAGATTAGAGTACATTTTGCCAGCCTAGGATTACCATTAATAGGGGATAAAATGTATGGAAATTGTTCCAATATAATTCCGAGACAGGCCCTTCACTGTTACTGGTTGAGCTTTTATAGTCCTTTTAAGAAAACGAATATTACGGTGACTGCACCCTTACCGGACGATTTTCAAGCAGCAAGGGACTATTATTTCTCCAAGGTAGAGTAGGGAACAAGCCGTTCTCAAAAAAGTCAGGTTTATCTTCGTGAGCTGTTGGTTTTTATAAAATTCAAATAGGTTTTCAGGGTTTACTTTGTTGAATACTGGAACCTATTTTTTATTGGCCTGACTAGCCTATTATTTAGATAAAAGAATCTGTGAACTTTTTAAACAAAAAGTTTGAAAAGATGTTGAAAAGAGTAAGAAATTTAGATATAATTTAGTTCCTGTTGTTGATAAGATATGATTAAATGATCATTACATGACTATATTTCTTACTTAGGTTAGCAACCTTTTTAGTAAAAAATTCAAAATAGTTATTGATATCTGATTGATGACATGGTATATTAATAAAGTTGCTGATTGAGTTATCGATCAGAAGGAATTGAAAATTAATTAAAATTTCTTCTTGACAAGTTAAATTGATATATGATATAATAAAT
>NZ_JACIVD010000021.1:0-688 GCF_014145555.1 Limosilactobacillus albertensis | reverse complement strand
CCTTCTTTACATGATTTTTGTGGTGAATTGATTGTACAACATAAGGGCAGCAGTTGTCCTTTTTGCGTACAAAAAAACTGGCATTGATTTTGTATCAATACCAGAAAGTGTATACCCAGTATTAGACACATTAAAGGCTACTGGTCTTTTCTTTTTTGTAAATAAGTAAAATTGATCTACAAAAAAGATTTCCACGACCAAATGAATTATTCATTCAAGCTATGAAAATCTTATACTAACATATTCGAATAACTGATGTTCTTGATTTAACAGCCTCTAATTCGGCAGATCAAGAACATACTAAGCTAATTAAAGCCCGAATTATTATCGATCGTTTCCACATTGTTCAACTAGTCGGTCGCGCCCTTGATAACTGTTGAGTTAATATTCTTAAACTACTGGATAAACATACTCGCGAATACAAGCTACTCAAATCACAATGGAAACTTTTCCATCTCAAAGCGACCGAACTGCAGCCGGAAAAGCCGATCTATTTACGTGGGATCAACGAGTATATGACTAAACAGAATGCCGTTGACCTAGTACTAAATCAATTTTCTCAATTTAGTGCTGTTTACACTGCATATCAAGAAATTACGGCGGCACTTCATGAGCGAGATAGCCAACGTTTAACCACGATCCTAAGTCAGTATCAGAATACCGGAACGGAAATGGATACGGCTATCGC
>NZ_JACIVD010000002.1:0-1189 GCF_014145555.1 Limosilactobacillus albertensis | reverse complement strand
TGCGTCCTAAACCAACTAGACCAACGGACCAAAATTGCGGGGGCTGGATTTGAACCAACGACCTCCGGGTTATGAGCCCGACGAGCTACCAGACTGCTCTACCCCGCGATAATAAAAGGAGGATGAGGGATTCGAACCCTCGCGTCGCTCTCACGGCCTAGCGGTTTTCAAGACCGCCCCCTTCAGCCACTTGGGTAATCCTCCATAATAAGATTAAACAATAATGATTCATCAAAGCTAATCCTCTGATGGACCTTGTAGGACTCGAACCTACGACCGGGCGGTTATGAGCCGCTTGCTCTAACCAACTGAGCTAAAGGTCCAAAACAGCCAGCCAATCGCGGCGGGGGGGATCGAACCCTCGACCTCCCGGGTATGAACCGGACGCTCTAGCCAGCTGAGCTACACCGCGAAAAAACTAATAATTATATTAATTTCTAAATCGGGAAAACAGGATTCGAACCTGCGACCCCCTGGTCCCAAACCAGGTGCTCTACCAAGCTGAGCTATTTCCCGAAAAATGCACCCAGAAGGAGTCGAACCTTCAACCTTCTGATTCGTAGTCAGACACTCTATCCAATTGCGCTATGGGTGCATGTAAGTGCCGAGGACCGGGATCGAACCGGTACGGTTATCACTAACCGCAGGATTTTAAGTCCTGTGCGTCTGCCAATTCCGCCACCCCGGCATTATAGAACTGGCAAAGCGGAAGACGGGATTCGAACCCGCGACCCCCACCATGGCAAGGTGATGTTCTACCACTGAACTACTTCCGCATATTAAAGTGCCGACTAGAGGATTCGAACCTCCGACCCCCTGTTTACAAGACAGGTGCTCTGCCAACTGAGCTAAGTCGGCAATTGACACTTTTTGGTTTTATATCAAATATTTACTATTTGATAATGAGCCGTGACGGGCTTGAACCGTCGACCCTCTGATTAAAAGTCAGATGCTCTACCAACTGAGCTAACGGCTCATGAGCTAAATTGCTCAATGGAGGATACAGGGCTCGAACCTGTGACCTCCTGCTTGTAAGGCAGATGCTCTCCCAACTGAGCTAATCCTCCATAAAGCGTGGCAACGTCCTATCCTCGCAGGGAGCGATCCCCCAACTACTTTCGGCGTGTTGAAGCTTAACTTCTGTGTTCGGCATGGGTACAGGTGTATCCTTCAAGCCATCATCACCACA
>NZ_JACIVD010000019.1:0-499 GCF_014145555.1 Limosilactobacillus albertensis | reverse complement strand
GCGATAGCCGTATCCATTTCCGTTCCGGTATTCTGATACTGACTTAGGATCGTGGTTAAACGTTGGCTATCTCGCTCATGAAGTGCCGCCGTAATTTCTTGATATGCAGTGTAAACAGTACTAAATTGAGGAAATTGATTTAGTACTAGGTCAACGGCATTCTGTTTAGTCATATACTCGTTGATCCCTCGTAAATAGACCGGCTTTTCCGGCTGCAGTTCGGTCGCTTTGAGATGGAAAAGTTTCCATTGTGATTTGAGTAGCTTGTATTCGCGAGTATGTTTATCCAGCAGTTTAAGAATATTAACTCGACAGTTATCAAGGGCGCGACCGACTAGTTGAACAATGTGGAAACGATCGATAATAATTCGGGCGTTAGGGAAAAGCCGGTAAATAAAGCTTTGATATTGGGCATTGAGATCGATTACGACCGTTTTAACCTGAGCGCGCTCTTTCTTGGAGTAGCGGTTCTCAAAATAATCAATAATTGACGGCGATA
>NZ_JACIVD010000018.1:0-2399 GCF_014145555.1 Limosilactobacillus albertensis | reverse complement strand
GCTGGTCGGTGTCTTTTTCTTTTACTAATACATATTTTAAAGGAAAACGGAGTTAAATGAAATCCGAAGATTTCATCTAACTCCGCTTATTATTAGGGACTTATGTCACAGTCCCTCTTTTTTTATGTTAATAATAAAAAAGTCTAATTATTATTTTTAGCTGGTGATGGTTTGTTATAGCCATAAGTTCCAGGAACTGAAACCGTATTGTTTGGATTGAGGCTCGGATCAGCAGCTCCTGGTAGGTGAAACGCGCTATTGGCTGGCGGAGTTACCGCTACTTCTGCTGAGTGAGATAATTGTGGAATCCAATCATAAGGAATCCGATAGGCCCGATAAATTAGATGATCAGCAATATATGGATAAATATATTCCCAAACTATTTCATGACTTGGCGTAATCTCTAAGAAACGTCCGCCGGCACCTTCGTCAATTAATGTATTTCCATTTGGAAGTCGTTGGACGCTACCCTGTAATGGGGAGTAGAAGTAATTCGCGTGGGCTGCTGCTTTATAGCCCATATCCTTTGCAGAAAAACTCCATTTCTTTTCTAAAGTAATTGGGTTAAATTCAATAACTTCTGATCCATCAATGCGTGTTGTTTTCATTCCGGTTGAGGAGGTTTGATTAGGTGCACCATAGCCGGCCCAGCCTCCATTATTGAGAGCAAGAATATTTCCTGCGCCAGGTAAGCCTTTAGGAATTAAATGTACATTATGCATCCCTACTAAAGGTCCTAATTTACGTAAAGCAAAATTCTTAGTAAAGTCGGGACCTAATAGCCAAACGATTTTCCCAGTATCGTGGTCAACAATCCAGCTCATCATTGCTTCACGTGAACCCATTAGAATGTTATTCGGTTTAAATCGCTGGTCACCCTGATCAAACCATTTATTTGGTCCAAGGTAGCTAGCATAATTAATATGAAATACATCCCCTTCATTACTAGCAGATTGAAAGTTAGGGTTCCTAAAGATTGCATTTTTTTGTTCATCGGTTAATGGGAAATCATTAAAATGATCTAATGTACTCCAAGACCAAAGCTTGTTGCCATCGCGGTCAATTTCTAATAAGACATGGTCAAGAAGAGGATAGGGCGATATTGAGTCAATTTTTCGATCATGGTGAGTAAGGAGTAAAACTTGTTTAAAGTCATCTTTTGTTTCTTGTCCAGGTACAAAATACCCCACAGGATTTCCATCAAGCTGATAATCGTGGTGTAATCTTGCAACCCATGTTTTGCCGATACCTTGATCGATAACTTCTTCGTTGTGAGTAAATGACCATTGAATATTACCATCCCAATCAATTTCGGTTAAATCGGCATAGTCTTGATAAGCGTCACTGCTTTTTCGACAGCGTAAGGAGCCAAAAACTTTACCACCTTTAATCATTTTATTAGGGAAGCCTTGTAGATCTTTCCATTCGTGAACAATTTTTCCGTTCATATCGATTAAGATTGTACCTTCATTTTTAGCATTGAATAGTGTATAGCCCGACCAAGTTTTACTAGGTTTGAAGTTAGTAACTCCGGTTGGAAATATTGATTGTCCCATTTTTTCCACTCCTTTGATTATTCAAAACTTAGAAAGTAGTAAGTGCAAGCTAGAGAGATTTTTTACTGTTGTTACGATAGCAGGTTCTGTGGTGTTTAGACCGGGGATAACAAAATAATCTGGTGCTTTTAACAGGATCTGTTCTTAACACTTTACAGATATCGCTTACATTATTGATCAAATAAATATTATAATCAATAATTTTGCAGAGCTAAGAATTGCTAATTACTTTAAGATTGGCATATCATAGTAAATATTAATAGCACACAAACCTGAAGCCAAGAGCTGCGGTAATTAACCGGGATTCTTGAATTCATTCTAGAAAAGCAGAAAAGATAATTTCATCGGGCTAAGTTAGATGTGGTAGAAGTAATTTTTTGAAAAAGTTAGTGATAAAAATTACGTGAGTTTTTACTAAATTAAAGAGTATTTGCCAATTATTCCTGCTTTAATACATACAATTTAATTCGAGAAAAAGTAGAAAGTTCGGCTATTTAAAATAGTGAAAAAAGTTAATAAAAAAGTGTTGACGAGGGAGTGAAATCCATGTATAGTAATTACCGTTGTCAAAACAGTGATGTGCTGTTGAGATGCTTCAAGTTAAAAATTATAAATAATTATTGACATCTGATTGACAACATGATATATTAACAAAGTTGCTGATTGAGTTATTGATTAGAAGGGATTCAAAATTAGTTAAAATTTCTTCTTGACAAGTTAAATTGATATATGATATAATAAATATGTTGATTGACTGCTTGGTTAGTTAACTGGTAGACCTTTGAAAACTGAACAAAGTTTCGACGAATCAAATGTGTAGGGTCTTCAATCACGATGTGATTT
>NZ_JACIVD010000017.1:0-961 GCF_014145555.1 Limosilactobacillus albertensis | reverse complement strand
GAAGAAGCAGTTAAGTCAATTCTTGACGATTATTATATTATCCGTACTTCTTGGGTTTTTGGTAAGTATGGCAAGAACTTTGTCTACACCATGTTACGACTTGCCAAGGATCACGATAGATTAACAGTCGTAAATGATCAATTTGGTCGTCCAACCTGGACCCGCACTTTAGCTGAATTTATGACATACTTAGTTGATAATAACCAGCCATTTGGTACATATCAATTATCTAATGAAGGCTCCTGCTCATGGTACGAATTTGCCAGTGAGATTTTGAAAGATCAGGATGTTGAAGTGGCACCAGTTGATTCAAGTGCCTATCCTGCTAAAGCTTATCGTCCACGTCATTCAGTGATGAGCTTGAAGAAGGCGGAGAGTACTGGTTTTGAGATTATGGATTGGCAGAGTGCTCTCCAACAATTCTTAAAGCTAATTTAAAATTTAAGATTTTCTTAACGAAATTTGTGGTATCTTTAATAGTGTAATTTCTAATTTAATAGGGAGATAACAATGGAAATTAAAAAACACTATAAATTATACAAAGATGGCAAACAATGGTGCTGCATGGCATTAGCTGCCGCTGCCGTATCGGCCGGTTTAATGCTTGGCAACGCTAGTGCAAAAGCTGATACCGCAACGACTGCGGATCCACAAACAGAACAAGTGGTAACGCCAGCTGCTGATAGCACAAGTCAGACCACAGACTTAGCTGCTCAAGAAAAGGCAGCCCAAGTAAAGGATAATGGTAATTATGGCTGGCTTGATTCAGATAACGTGGTTAATAACGGTAACTTACAAGTTAGTGGTTGGCAGGCTACTAATCAAGCGGCTGGTAAAGATAACCGGTATGTAATTGCTTATGACAGTACTACTAATACAGAATTAGGACGGACCAAGGTAAATGGAAATCTTGCTCGTCCCGATGTCGCAAAGGCTTATCCTAATGTAGTCAATGCTAAGG
>NZ_JACIVD010000016.1:0-243 GCF_014145555.1 Limosilactobacillus albertensis | reverse complement strand
ATCTGATTGATGACATGGTATATTAATAAAGTTGCTGATTGAGTTATCGATCAGAAGGAATTGAAAATTAATTAAAATTTCTTCTTGACAAGTTAAATTGATATATGATATAATAAATATGTTGTTTGACTGCTTAGTTAGTTAACTGGTAGACCTTTGAAAACTGAACAAAGTTTCGACGAATCAAATGTGTAGGGTCTTCAATCACGATGTGATTTGAAGCAAAACATTTGCGAAGTCAAT
>NZ_JACIVD010000015.1:0-223 GCF_014145555.1 Limosilactobacillus albertensis | reverse complement strand
GGGTATACACTTTCTGGTATTGATACAAAATCAATGCCAGTTTTTTTGTACGCAAAAAGGACAACTGCTGCCCTTATGTTGTACAATCAATTCACCACAAAAATCATGTAAAGAAGGTTATGCAGATGTCCCAAAACAATTTTATCTTAAGTCTCCTTGAAATTAAAGACCCTAATATTCGAATAACTGATGTGATTGATTTACCAGCCTCTAATCCGGCAGA
>NZ_JACIVD010000014.1:0-237 GCF_014145555.1 Limosilactobacillus albertensis | reverse complement strand
GGCGCTACAACCAATTTAACTGCTAATAATCAAACCCTATCCGGCCAATTAAAAAACCAAATCATGGAATTTGCCAAAGAAGGCTTAAACGGTAAACTAATTGCCCGCGTCTGTCACTTCTCACCAAGCAGTGTTCGCCGTACAATTAAAGAACGCATCAAACCGCATTATCGAATGGCTAAGCTGCCACAAAACCTGTGCTTTGATGAATTTCGTTCAGTTAAATCCATAATGTCT
>NZ_JACIVD010000013.1:0-214 GCF_014145555.1 Limosilactobacillus albertensis | reverse complement strand
CTGTGCCATAGAGGGTGAGAGCCCCGTAGACGAAACGTCACACTCTCTGTTCAGGATCCTGAGTACGGCGGGACACGTGAAACCCCGTCGGAACCCGCGAGGACCATCTCGCAAGGCTAAATACTCCCTAGTGACCGATAGTGAACCAGTACCGTGAGGGAAAGGTGAAAAGCACCCCGGAAGGGGAGTGAAATAGTTCCTGAAACCATGTGCC
>NZ_JACIVD010000012.1:0-310 GCF_014145555.1 Limosilactobacillus albertensis | reverse complement strand
GTTAATTTGAAGATGGTTTATTGCAACGACTTAACAACGTAATGCAATGGATATAGTGGCTTAACAGATTCATAGCAACAAACTCGAAGCAGAAGAAAAAGCTCATGCTAGAAATAGCATGGGCTTTTTGAATCGAAAATATGGTTAAAATAAAAGCAATTCCAATGTCGAAGGGGCAAGGGAATTGCTTTAAAAATTAGAAAGTTTAATTAAATAGAGATTGCTTTGTAACTGTGTATTAATGAATATTCTATCTATTAGGACTAAACAACAGCGTTTCTAAAGGGTTAGAGAAACACCAAAAGAGATC
>NZ_JACIVD010000011.1:0-237 GCF_014145555.1 Limosilactobacillus albertensis | reverse complement strand
TGGTGTACCAGTTGTTCCGCCAGGAGCACCGCTGGGTAGCTATGTATGGACGAGATAAACGCTGAAAGCATCTAAGTGTGAAACTCGCCTCGAGATGAGATTTCCCATTTCCTTCGGGGAAGTAAGACCCCTCAGAGATGATGAGGTAGATAGGATGGAAGTGGAAGCGCCGTGAGGCGTGGAGCGGACCATTACTAATCGGTCGAGGACTTAACCAAGGAGCGGTAGGTTTATTGG
>NZ_JACIVD010000010.1:0-237 GCF_014145555.1 Limosilactobacillus albertensis | reverse complement strand
ACTCAATTAATCAAAGCAGTCGAAGACTGCTAAGGTTAAGTTATGAAGGGCGCATGGTGAATGCCTTGGTACTAGGAGCCGATGAAGGACGGGACTAACACCGATATGCTTCGGGGAGTGGTAAGTACGCTTTGATCCGGAGATTTCCGAATGGGGCAACCCAATCAGCTTAGTCGCTGATTACTTGACTAGTGAATCCATAGCTGGCAAGAGGTAGACGCAGTGAACTGAAACATC
>NZ_JACIVD010000001.1:0-227 GCF_014145555.1 Limosilactobacillus albertensis | reverse complement strand
TTTTTTATTGTCAAATTGCCTTATGTATAAAAAAGTGATTAAATAATAATTAATATTATTTTCTTATTTACGTGTATTAACTACCTAAGTCGATAGACCGGGCTGTCGCCCCCCCCCCCATGATTTTTGGGAGGGGGCCTATTATAAAGTACTTATAACCGGAGAAAGGTTTAAATATGCCAACAGAAAAAATTAAAGATTACTTAAAGCAATACATTCCATTAGCG